>CAYPIR010000004.1:75423-95271 GCA_964410905.1 uncultured bacterium
CTGTCTACCGATGCCCAATGCATCGGCTCAAAACGCGAGGCCAAAGAACCCTCGTCTTTTTTGTGTCTGTCTACCGATGCCCAATGCATCGGCTCAAAACGCGAGGCCAAAGAACCCTCGTTTTTTTTGTGTTTGTCTAGGGTTTTTGGAGTCATCATATTATTCATTAAAAACGCCCATTTTTCTGAATTTCTGGTAGCGCAATTCCGGGAGAGATTTTCTTGGAATTTCTTTTAATTCTTCCAAAGCGGCGCTTACAACTTTACGGATATTTTCCGCGGCAGAGTTAAAATCACGATGCGCTCCGCCAAGAGGTTCGGGGATTGTACCATCGATTACGCCTAACTGCAAAAGGTCTTGGCCCGTCAATTTAAGCGCGGCCGCGGCATCGGGCGCGCGTGTCGGTTCTTTCCACAAAATCGCCGCGCAGCCCTCCGGCGAAATTACGGAATAATAAGCATTTTCCATAACAAAAATTTTATCGCCGACTCCAATACCCAGCGCGCCGCCGGAACCGCCTTCGCCAATAACAATGCAAATAATCGGAACTTTAAGTTCTCCCATAGCGCGAAGGTTATAGGCAATGGCTTCCGCTTGTCCGCGTTCTTCGGCTCCAATCCCCGGATACGCGCCCGGCGTATCAATAAAACAAAGTATCGGAAGCCCGTGCTTTGACGCGAGCTCCATAACACGCATTGCTTTTCTATACCCTTCGGGATGCGCGCTACCAAAACTTCTCATCAAATTTTCTTTTGTATCGCGTCCTTTTTGATGCCCAATAACGCAGACAGGCGTGCCGCCTTCCCACTTCGCGATGCCGGCAATAATCGCGCGATCATCACTGAAACGTCTATCGCCGTGAAGTTCCACAAAATCCGTTGTCAAATACTTAACATAATCCATTGTGTATGGGCGGAGAGGATGGCGCGCAACCTGCACTCTTTGCCAAGGCGTGAGATTGTCAAAAATATCTTGCACCGCTTTTTTCAGTTTTTTTTCCGCGCTTTCAATCTCGCCCGACAAATCAATTCCGTCTTGGCTCATTTTGCGAAGCTCGTTTATCTTTTTTTCCATCTCAACTAGAGGTTTTTCAAAAGCAAGACACGTATCAAAAATATCCCGCGCCCCAAGTTTTATTTTTTGCGCCGGCGGAAGTAATGATTCGGCGGTAAGTTTCGCTATTGATTTCTTTTTCTTTTTAACTGTTTTTTTCATGGAAAATCCCTTAAGGGTTAATCTTGAACGCGGACTTCCGTCCCTGCCGGGACCAAACTAAAAAGCTCTTCAACATCCGCGTTTAACATTCTTATGCATCCTTCAGATGCCTGAGTTCCAATGGTTTCCGGAGCATTTGTCCCGTGAATTCCATATGAAGGTTTATCAAATCCAAGCCACCGTGTCCCAAGTCCATTTTCCGGAACGCCGGGAGGAATGACCTCTCCTTTTTTATACCATGTTGGATTTTCAAGTTTATCTTTAATTTTAAATGTGCCGACAGGCGTATTAGATTCTTTCCCTGTCGCAACAGAGTATTTTTTAACGGCGTGGTTGCCCCCAAAAAGCGTGAGAACATTTTTCGACTTGCTGACGTCGATAGAAAAAGGCTCTGTTTGAACTTTTAATTTTTTACCAACTCTGAGCGTATCGCTTTTAAGATCATTCTGCTTTTTTATTAAATCCACCGTTGTGTGATTTTTTTTAGCGATAACATAAAGGCTGTCGCCGGATTTCACTTCATATTGCTTACTTCCTTGGACAATGTCTTTAGAAAAAATATCATTCCATCTTTTTTTCATTTCGGATTTTTCCGCGGCTTCTTTCTTGGAGACGTCTTCGATTGAAGTTTGCGATGCCATAGGCTCGCTAACCGAGTCTTCTTCCACGGGCAACGCGGATTCTTCGTCTGAATTTTCGTAGGAAGAAATATCTTCGGCTTGAAGAAACGCGGGATAAATCGCAAGAAGGGCTAAAAAATAAATACCGCGGCACAAAAATTTTTTCATTGTTTCCATCCGCAAAAAATGAAGGCCAAAAATATGCCAAGCGTCGCGCCTGCGATTACCTCAAACGGCGTATGCCCCAAAAGTTCTTTTAAGCGTTTTTCGCGTATCGCGCCTTTGGCATAAAATTCATCGACTATCTCATTAAGAATTTTTCCTTGGCAGCCTAAATGACGGCGAACGCCCGCCGCGTCAAACATTGTTATAAGACAAAAAATAAGCGCTATTAAAAAAGGAATGCTGCTAAACCCGTAATAAAGTCCCACCACAGTGGCTAGGCACGCGACGGTCGCGGAGTGCGCGCTCGGCATTCCTCCCGTATCAAAAAGCCAGCGAACATCTAGTTTTTTACGCTTTGATCCGCCAAATATAATTTTAATTGCTTGGGCAACAAGCCAGCTAAGGAAGACTGCGGCAAAAGCTCTGCCGCCAGAAAAAGGCGGATTAAAAAAAATTGTCATATGGTTCCGAGATTAAAAGAGGTTGACAGTTCAAATCGATTTGCTTTATTATCATAAATAATATGACTTAAAAACATTCAAAGTTTCGACGTTTTTATCAAAAAGGTTCGTTATTATAAATTTCGCTTATTTAAAAAGCAAGCGACTTCGCATAGGTTGAGGATAACTTTATGATTCGTATTAAAAGCGCTTTTTCGCTGGGAATTCACGCTTTCCCTATCGATATTGAGGTTGATATCAGCAACGGGCTGCCTCAATTTATTGTTGTTGGGCTCCCCGACGCCAGCATAAAAGAGGCTCGAGAACGCGTCAGAACCGCCCTTAAAAACAGCGGCTATCCATTTCCGCCTGATAAAATAACCATAAGCCTTGCCCCCGCCGACATAAAAAAGGAAGGCGCGTTTTTTGATTTCCCAATCGCTTTAGGCATTTTGGCTTGCCACGGAATAATAAAGCCTGAAAAATTATCTAATTATATTTTTCTCGGCGAGTTGGCGCTGGATGGAACGCTTCGTCCGCTAAAAGGCGTCCTTGCTATTACATCAAGCCTTTCCAACTCTTCATTCGTTTTGCCTGATGAAAATAAAACCGAAGCCTCTCTTGCGAAAAACACCTCTATATTTCCAGTCCGAAACCTTGAAGAAACTGTGGCGTTTTTAAACGGTACAACTCAAACAGAACCTTACAAAAGCCCTCCCGCGTCAATATCCATATCTTCCGAGTCAAAACAAAATGATTTTTCCGAAGTCCGCGGACAGCTTGCCGCCAAACGCGCGCTAGAGATAGCCATCGCGGGACATCATAAAATTTTGTTAATTGGGCCTCCCGGCAGCGGAAAAACAATGCTCGCGAAATGTCTGCCCAGCATTCTCCCGCCTATGTCTTTTGAGGAAGCTTTGGAGATAACAAAAATCCACAGCGCTGCCGGCATTTTATCCAAAGGACATTCTCTTGTTTCAAATCGCCCTTTTCGTTCTCCGCATTACACGGCGTCCTCCATCGCCCTTACCGGCGGCGGGTCATCACCAAAACCCGGCGAAATGACTTTATCGCACGGCGGAGTTCTTTTTCTTGACGAGCTTCCGGAATTTCGTCGTGATTCTTTGGAAGCATTGCGAAGCCCTCTTGAAGACGGAGTTATCACGGTATCGCGCGCGAAGATGCAAATAACATTTCCCGCAAAATTTTTGCTTGTCGCGGCGATGAATCCTTGCCCATGCGGTTATTTGGGAGATAAACGAAGAGCCTGCCGCTGCTCTCTCGGACAGATTAGAAAATATCAGGCAAGGATTTCCGGTCCGATACTAGACAGAATAGATATTCATATCGAGGTTCCGGCTTTATCGTTTCACTCATTGACCGCGTCAGAAACATCCGAAAGCTCGGAAATAATTCGCGAAAGGGTTTGCCGCTGCAGAAAAATTCAACGTAACAGACTTAAAACAAAACACGCAGAAACTAATTCTGAAATGTCCCCAGGCGATATCAAAAAATTCGCGACACCCGATACCGCGGGAAAAAGGCTTATGGAGCAAGCGATTAAAGAACTAAGACTGTCGGCGCGCGCTTATTACAAAATTCTCAAACTTGCTCGAACAATTGCTGATTTGGCGGGTGAAGAAAAGGTGCTGTCGCGGCATATTGCCGAAGCTATTCAATACCGCTCATTGGATCGTCAATGGTGGAGTTAATTCTTTTTTATAAGATTACCGCATTAAAGAATTTTCTAAAGAGAATTTACAACCGCAATAAGTTTGTCGATAAAAATTTTCTTCCCTTATAAGTTTTGTCATCATCTCTTGTCCGCCGCGAACCCGCCAATTCATATCCCAAAACATCACGCCTTTTGTTTTTAATTCCGCTCTCTTCCCAGCGGCGTTAACTTGTCCCAAATCCTTCCAACGCGAAATTCCAAGGCTGGTTGCGAAAAATTTATATCCGGCTTTTTGAGCATATTGCGCTGTCTTATCAAGACGAAATTGAAAACACGCGTCGCAACGCTTGCCGCGTTCAGATTCTTCTTCTAAACCTCTTATGGCTATACCCCACAATTTTTCATCGCCGTCTTCGTCAATAAACGCGACATTTCTTTTTTTGGAAAACCGCATAACTTCTTCCTTCCGGCGAGAGTATTCATCTTGAGGGAAAATATTAGGATTGTAAAAATAAACGGTGGGAGAAATTTGCGACTCAAGCATTCTATCGATAATCGAACAAGCGCAAGGCGCGCAGCAGCAATGAAGCAATATTTTTTTAGAAACAAAAGGCTCGTTCATACGCCTCCATTTTAAAAATTCTCGTCCTCCGCTTCATTATCCGCGGGCGTCGCTTCCGTATAATCACCCGCGGGATTTGGGAGTAAAATCTCTCTAGGTTTTACGCCGTCTTGAGAACCAATCACTCCGTCCGCTTCAAGTTGATCCATAAGCCGAGCGGCGCGCGAATAACCTATTCCAAGTTTTCTTTGCAAATATGATGTCGAGGCCCTGCGCGTTGTTAAAACAACTTTTTTTGCCTCTTCAAAAATTTCATCGCGTTCCCCGCTTCCGCCGTTCGTCTGCGCCGCTCCATTTTGCACAGCTTGAATCCCCGAGTGATATTCTGGCTTTCCTTGCCGGGAAACAAAACCTACTACTCCATTAATTTCATCATCCGCAATAAGAGGGGCTTGGCCGCGAACCATGACATCGCTTCCCGGTTTTATAAAAAGCATATCGCCGCGCCCAAGAAGTTTTTCGGCGCCTTTGTTATCAAGAATTGTTCTGGAGTCCACGACAGACGCGACCTTAAACGCCACGCGGGATGGGAAATTAGATTTAATAACGCCGGTGATAACATCAACTGACGGGCGCTGCGTGGCAAGAATTAAATGAATGCCCACGGCGCGGGCAAGCTGCGCTAAACGCTGTATAACAGGCTCGACTTTATCGCCTGCCATCAACATCAAATCCGCGAGTTCATCGATAATTACAACTATGTATGGAAGTTGCGCCGGAATTACATTTTCCGAATCCTCCGCGGCTTTGCTTACTTCTTCGATCGCGGACTCAGACATCGGTCTTGAATTAAATGTTTGAATATTGCGGACTCCGACAGTCGACAAAAGCCTATATCTTTTATCCATTTCCATCATAACCCAATTTAGCGTATTGGCGGCTTTTCGCACGTCAGTTACAACAGGCGAAAGCATATGAGGAATTTTATTGTAAACAGCAAGTTCCACCATTTTCGGATCTATCATTACCAGCTTAAGCTGGGCGGGCGTGCAATGATAGAGAAACCCCGTAATAATGGAATTAATACAAACCGTTTTGCCGCTTCCCGTTGTCCCCGCAATCAAAATATGCGGCATTGACGCAAGGTCGGCTATCATCGGCCGTCCGCTGCTGTTTTTCCCAAGTATCAGCGGCAACGCGCAATTTTGAGCGCGAAATTCCTCTGTTTCTATCATCTCGCGGACAAGGATTGGACGAGACACTACATTTGGAACTTCTATGCCGATAGTTTGTTTTCCCGGTATTGGAATAATAAGTCTGAGGCTTGTCGCCTTAAGAGCCATTGAAATATCGTTTTCATATGTCGCGATAGAATCCGCCCGAACGCCGGGCGCGGGCAAAAGTTCATAAAGTGTAATTTTAGGACCCTGCTCAACTTCCACCACTTTTACTTCAATGCCAAATTCCGCGAGCGTGGTTTCAATAGCTTGAGAGTTGGCCGCTAAATCATCACTGCTTCCTATCGCGTCCGCCTTTGGTCTCTTAAGCAAATCAATAGGCGGAAATTCATAAGAGTTTTTTTCCGGCGCGGCAGACCCAATAACCCCTTCAAATGAAGGCTCGCTTTCTGCGGCCGCCGCGATTGGATCTTTTTCTTTAGGCGCGGCAGGCTGCTTTACAATCTCCGACGCATTTGCAGGATTTTTTAGCTCATTATTTTTATCACTGTCTTTTGTGTTTTTTGCCGGCTTTGAAGCGTCATCTTGAAGCGCGCCAATCGGCTGATACGTTGTAATTTTTATAGGAATGTTAGGTATTTTGCCGGTTTGTTTTGTTAATTCTTTTTCCTTTTGACGTTCCGTTTCTAATCTAAGTTTTTCTTGCCGTTTTTCTTCGGCTTTTCTTATTTTTTCCAGCTCTTTTTCTTTTTTGCGAAGTTCTTTCAATTGCCGCGCCTGCTCGCGTTTTGTAAGTCCCGTTTCATTTATTTTAGATTTTTTAGAAAATGTATCGCGTAAAATTCCAAAAACGGCCGCCAGTTTTTCCGCGGTAGACCGAAACAGCGGATAAATTAAAAAATCTGTCGCGAGCAAAAGCGATAAAAGCAAAACGCCGCCGACAAGAATATAGCTTCCAAGACTTCCGACATATCTCAAAAGATAATTTCCCGTTATATAACCAAGTGCTCCGCCATTCACAAATCTTTGTTCAAGGTTAACGCTTATCGCGACTAGCGCGGCGCTTGAAACAAGCGCTATTAGAAGTCCAATAAATTTAAAGACTTTCCTCTCCGGAACATTTTGATGAAAAAAACACTCCGCCCATAAAAGAAAAATAAACGGCAGGATAAACGCGCTCATTCCGAAGAGACTAAAAAGCGCGAAGGCGAGATACGCGCCGGAAATTCCCGCGTAATTCGCGACAGGCGATGTGGGATGAGACGCGTAAAACGGAAGATCTTCAGGATGATAGAAAAAAAGACTCGCCAGAGTAAAAAGTCCTAAAAGAAGAAAAAAAACGCCCCAGATTTCATTTATCCGTTCTTTTTTCATTTTATAAACGCTTGCAGAAGGTTATGTAATAAATTTCTTTAAAGAGGTTTTGTCTTGGATTTTTATGAATGCCCCGTGTGCCCAAAGCCCCCAGCTCCACGAGAGGTTTCGTCAAGATTATCGACTTCTTTCAGGCTTGCCTTTACTACTTTGGCGAAAACCATTTGCGCGATTCTCATCCCTCTAGTAATTGTAAAATCTTCCTGACCAAGGTTAATAAGAATCACTTTTATTTCACCGCGATAATCGGCGTCAATGGTCCCCGGTGTGTTCAAAAGAGTTATGCCGTTTTTTATAGCAAGCCCGCTTCTAGGTCTAATTTGCGCTTCCGAAAAATCTGGCAGCGATATCGCGACTCCGGTGGGGACAAGAGTTCGCTCGCCGGGTTTCAGCACAATATCCTTATCAATAGCGGCCAGCAAATCCATTCCGCTTGCTTGCGTAGTTTGATATTGAGGTAAAGGGAGGTCTAAAGCGTGAGAAAATTTTCTTATTTCAACCGCGAGAGTTTCCATTTTAATTTGTCCTTAAACTAAAAAAGGACGAACCCTTTAAAGAGGTTCGCCCTTTTAAAGCTATTTCTTTTAACGCCTTCTTCCGCGTCCGCCGCGATCATCGCGCTTGGGAGGAAGCGGCTCAATTACCGTTCTTTGATCTTCCGGCAAAATCGGCAAAGGTTCTGTCATCGCTTGTTTGATACTGAGGCTGATTTTGCCTCGTTCATCAATGCTGATAACTTTCACTTTTATCTTATCGCCGACCCGCAAGTAATCTCCGGCGCTTTTTACAAAGCCTTCCGTGATTTCAGAGACATGGCAAAGCCCGTCTTTGCCCGGCAGCACTTCACAAAACGCGCCGAACGGCATAAGTTTCTGCACCGTGCTGTCATAAATTTTTCCGACTTCCGCTTCTTCTGTGCAAGCCTGAACCCGCGCAATTGCGGCGTCCGAAGAATCTTTACTTACCGCGGCGACAAATACTCTGCCGTCATCTTCGATGTCAATTTTGGCGCCGGTTTCTTCCACTATTTTGCGGATATTTTTCCCACCGGGGCCAATCAAAAGTCCTATTTTTTCCGGGTCGATGCGAAGAGTGGTAATGCGCGGCGCATATTGAGACAAATCTTTCGGAGACTTAATACAATCTCCAATTAAATCCAAAATACGCGAACGCGCGGCTCGGGCATGATCAAACGCCTCTTTTAATTGTTCTTCGGTAATGCCGGCGATTTTCATATCCATCTGAAGCGCGGTAAGACCTTCACGCGTTCCCGCCGCTTTAAAATCCATATCGCCAAGATGGTCTTCAATTCCGGCTATGTCCGTTAAAACTTTCCATCTGTTTTTATCGTCCGTTACAAGTCCGATAGCGATACCGGCAACAGGCGCTTTAATGGGAATACCCGCGTCCATTAACGCTAGCGTTCCGGCGCAAACTGTCGCCATTGAGCTGGAACCGTTTGATTCCATAACCTCAGAAACAAGCCGTATTGTGTATGGAAAATCTTCTTTTGACGGAAGGATTGGCAAAAGAGCGCGTTCCGCAAGAGCTCCGTGGCCAACTTCTCTGCGACCTGTCCCGCGATTAGGTCCAACCTCTCCGACGCTATAATGCGGGAAGTTGTAATGGAGCATAAACCGCTTGGAATATTCTTTTTCAAGCGCGTCTATTGTTTGTTCGTCATCGCCCGTTCCAAGCGTGGCAACGCTCAAACTTTGTGTCTGTCCGCGCGTAAAAAGCGAAGACCCGTGCGTTCTTGGAAGAATGTCTATTTCGCAAGTAATGCTCCGGATATCCCGTTCACCTCGGCCGTCAGGACGCTTACCCGTTGAAAGCACAATGTCTCGGATTTTTTCATGTTCAAGTCTAGCGAAAGCGATTTTAACAAGCGCTTCATCAAAGCCTTCTGCTTTAGTATCAAATTGCGAAAGCGCTTTTTCGTATAGACCTTTCAAAAACACCTCTTGCGCTTCTTTGCCGCCTTGAGAGAAAAGTTTTTCAAATTCTCCGCCGATAGCGCCCGCGATTTTTTCTTCCATTCCATCAGGGAAGGCTATTGCTTTAACTTCTTTTTTCGCTTTTCCAGCCTTTTTTACAAAATCGAGTTGAAGCTGAACCGCTTGCTTAATAGCTTCGTGTCCGACCTTAAGAGCCTCCAGCATTTGTTCTTCAGAAATTTCCTGCGCTCCGGCTTCAATCATAACTATTTTTTCCATCGTTCCCGCGACAACAAGATCAAGCGCGCTTTTTTCAAGTTCTTGATGCGTTGGATTTACAACAAACTGTCCGTCAATAAGACCCACACGCGCCGCGCCAAGCGGAGTAGTATAAGGAATGTCGGAAATCATCAATGCCGCTGAAGCCGCGTTCATCGCAAAAACTTCCGTCATATTCTCTCCGTCTACGGAAAGCACCATCACGGAAATTTGCACTTCATTGAGATAGTCTTCAGGGAAAAGCGGACGAATTGGTCTATCAATGAGACGAGAGGTCAAAATTTCTTTTTCAGAAGGTCTGCCTTCGCGCTTGAAAAAACCGCCCGGAATTCTTCCTGCCGCGTATGTTTTTTCGCGATAATCCACGGTTAGCGGAAAAAAATCACGAACTTGCTTAGAATCCGCTCCGGCAACCGCGGCGGCAAACACAACCGTTCCGCCGCATTGAATAAGAACGGCGCCGTTGGCTTGTTTTGCCATACGCCCTGTTTCTAAAGAAACTTCTCTCCCGCCGATTTGAGCCGATACTTTTGTAAATGTTGTCATAGACCTTACGCCTTTCGCTTATTGATATTTTGTTAAATGATGGCGAGACTTATCTTAAAGATAACCGCCACCTTAAATTACACTTCTCCCCCTCACAAAAGTCGCGGGGAAATTTTTTGAGAACTTACTTTCTCAAATCAAGGCTAGCGATTAACTTCTGGTATTTCTCTGGAGAATTAATCTGAAGATATTTCAGAAGTTTTTTGCGACGGCTGACCATCTTGATCAACCCATAACGCGAATGATGATCCTTGACATTTTTGGAAAAATGTCCGGAAAGACCGTTGATGCGCTCCGTTAAAATAGCGACTTGAACCTCTGCGGAACCGCAATCCGTCTTGGTCGTTTTGTATTTGGAAATAATTTCGCTTTTCTTTTCTTTTACCAATGCCATATGTTTCTTCCTAACTCCTCGTCTTTGTTAGTTTGCTCTTTTTTTCACCCTAAAGGTCGGTGGAGTATACAAGCGAGCCCTTTTTTTGTCTATCTTTATCCTTTTGCAAAATATTCTTTTGTTTTATCAATATCTTTAAAAATCTGCCTGCGTAAAGCATCCTGACTTAAAAACTTTTTTTCATTCCTGAGTTTTTTATGAATTTCAACTTCAACAGTTTTCCCATACAAATTCTTCTCAATATTCAAAAAATGAACTTCCAAAACGGGGCTCGGCGTATCAAGTTTAGGGAATGTCGGCCGTTTTCCGAAATTCAAAACCGCGTTTAGCCATTTCCCATATTTTTTCTTGTTTGCGTCCAGAATTCTTCCCCTCGCCGCGTAAATGCCAAGCGGCAGCAATGTTTCAGTGTCTGTTTCTATATTTGCCGTGGAAACTGCCATTCCCGCGGCGATATGTCTACCATGAACAACTTTGCCAGCAACACTATATTTTCTTCCCAAAACTTTTTGAACTTTTAATAATTCTCCCTTTAAAAGCCACTTTCTTATACACGAACTTGAAACAGGCTTTCCATTTAAAATCACTGCCGGCATTTGTTTAAAAATGAAGCCGTATTTTCTCGCCAGACCGCGCATTACATCGCCGTTGCCTCGCCGCCCAGCGCCAAAATGAGCGTCATAACCCATACAAACTTCTTCAATATGAAGTTTTTTTATCAAAATTTCCCGCACAAATTTTTCCGGCGAGAGCTTTGAAAAAACCTTAGAAAAATTAGGCAAAAAACAAATCTTAATACCCGCTTTTTCAAGATACCGCAGCTTTGTTTCAAGGCTGATTATTTGCGGAAGTTTTTTATTTGGATGCAAAATGCCTTGCGGATGCTTTGGAAAAGTTAAAACAGCTGGAACGCTTTTATATTTTCTTGCTTGGCTGACAACATATCTAAGCAGTTTTTGATGCCCTAAGTGAACCCCATCAAAATTCCCAATGGCAAGAACAACCGATTTTGAAGAATTATATTTTTGGATGTCCCGAATTATTTTCATAGGCGGGGATTGCGCTTAGCGGAAATGTTTTATTTCTGAGTTCTGCCGGCGACATTTCTTTGAGGCTTTCTATTGTTACGCTTTTATCGATATTGAAGTCTCCGCTGCGGAGACGGCGAAGTCTGGCGAGCGCGGCATAACAGCCGAGAGATTCGCCTAAGTCATTTACAAGAGTTCTAACATATGTGCCTTTTGAGACATAAACCAAAAACTCAACAAACTTTCCGTCTTTCTTTTCTATCTTAAATTCTTTGACGGTAATGGGCCTGCCTTCGCGCTCAATAGTTTTTCCTTGCCGCGCCAATTTATAAAGCCGCGTCCCTTCGTGTTTTAGAGCTGACACCATCGGCGGCACTTGCAAAATATCTCCCGTAAATTCTTTTTCGACTTTATCTTTTATCTGCTCTAAAGTTATTTCTTCCCAAGCGGCTTCCGCGATTACTTTTCCGTGTCTGTCGTGAGAGTCTGTTTGAACGCCAAGCTCCATCGCGCCAAAATATTCTTTATCACAACCGCTTAGCGCCTGTGAACTTTTTGTCGCTTTTCCAAGCAACAGAACAAGAAGCCCCGTGGCGAGAGGGTCAAGCGTTCCGGCATGCCCGACTTTTTTTATATTGAACTTGCGGCGGACAAACGCAACCACATCGTGAGATGTCCAGTTTTCGGGCTTGTCGACAAGCAACACGCCGTCAATAAGCGTTTGCTCTTTCACGAATTACTATCCTTTTCCTCGATTTTGCGAATCACTTGTCCGATTTCAAAATCTTTATCAAGCGAGTCGTCCAGCTCAAACTGCAGCTTAGGCGTATACCGCATTTGAAGAGCAAGGCCAACTTCATGCTGCAAAAAACCTTTCGCTCTGTCTAAAACCTGCAGGGTTTCTTCTTTCTTCTTCTTATCTCCCATGACGCTGACAAATACAACCGCGGATTTTAAATCGGCTGTGATTTTGGCGTGCGTTACGGTAACAAAGCCTTTTCGAGGGTCTTTAATTCTTTCAAGAATTAATTGGCTAAGTTCCATTTTGAGAAGAGATGCTACGCGTTCTGTTCTTTTACCTTGCATAAAAGTTCCGTGGGTAGAGGATTGTGTTTAGATAGAAACTAAATAAACCTTATTATAATTTAGCCGCGAGTTTATCTATGCGGTAGGCTTCCACTATATCGCCTTCTTGAATATCATTAAAACCTTCAAGCGCGACACCGCATTCATAACCTTCGGCAACTTCTTTCACATCGTCTTTAAATCGTTTGAGAGATGAAAGTTTTCCATCAAAAAGAACCACATTGTTGCGGACAAGCCTGACAAAATGCTGTCTTGAAACGCGTCCTTTAATAACAATCGCGCCGCCTATTGTTCCGACTTTGGAGGATTTAAAAATTTGTCTGATTTTAATTTTGCCCTCGGCGACTTCTTTCAAATCAGGTTCCAAAATTCCTTCCATGGCTTTACGGATTTTTTCAACCGCCTCATAAATAATCCCATAAAAACGAATGTCCACGCCTTCACATTCGGCAAGATTTTGCGCCTTCGGATCCGCCTTTACATGAAATCCAATGATAATCGCGTCTGATGCCGCGGCAAGCATTACATCCGATTCGTTAATTCCGCCCACCGCCCCGCGAATAACCCGCAATTGACATTTGTCCGAGCTGATTTTAAGAAGCGATTGCGTAAGAGCCTCGACAGAACCCTGCACATCCGCTTTTAGAATAATTTTCAACTCCTTAAAATTACCCTCAGAAATTTTGGAATAAAGAGCTTCAAGAGACATATGCTTGGGAGCGCCGCGCATTTGCCGTTCGCGAATTTCCAAAATTTTTTGCTCCGTGATTTTTTTCGCTTCTTTTTCATCCGCCACTACGTATATGGTTTCACCCGCGTCAGGGACTCCGTTAAGTCCCGTAACTTCCGCCGAATAAGCAGGCCCCACAGAACGCAAATTTTTTCCACGATCATTTTTAAGCGTTCTGACATGTCCCGTATAAGGTCCGGCGACAATTACGTCCCCTTGCTTAAGAGTTCCCTTTTGCACAATAACAGTCGCGATGGGACCTACGCCTTTAGATATATGTCCTTCAACCACAACAGCAACGGCAGCTCTGTCGGGATTAGATTTCAGCTCCAAAACTTCCGCCTCCAAAAGAAGCATATCTAAAAGATCTTGAATCCCTTCCCCTGTTTTCGCGGAAACTCGGACTACGATGGTTTTCCCGCCCCACTCTTCGGCTTCCAACCCAATTTTTTGCAACTCACCAAGAACTTTGTTTGGATTCGCTACGGGTAAATCGATTTTATTCATAGCAACAACAATCGGACATCCCGCTTCGCGAGCATGGTCAACCGCTTCTATTGTTTGCGGCATAACTCCATCGTCTGCGGCAACAACCAATACAACAACGTCTGTAGCGTTCGCGCCTCTCGCGCGCATAGCGGTAAAGGCTTCGTGTCCCGGCGTATCCAAAAAAGTTACATGCCCTTTCCCAGGGATATCAACCCCATACGCTCCTATGTGCTGAGTGATAAATCCTTTTTCGCGGGAGGCAACATTTGTTCTCCTAATCGCGTCAAGAAGAGATGTTTTTCCATGGTCAACATGTCCCATCATAGTAACAACCGGAGGGCGCGGTTTAAGATTTGCCGCATCTTCTTTCTCCGTCGCATCCAACACTTCTTTTATCTCATCTTCTTCTTTCTTTATTTCAACATCCAGCGCCTCTGCCGCGGCAAAAACAACTTCATCGTTTAGGAGCTGATTTACGTTGGCAAAAACACCGATGGACATAAGCGCTTTAATAATTTCAGGAACTCGTTTATTTGTTTTTTGCGCCAAATCGCCAACGGTGATTGGAAAATGCACCATCACTACTTTTTTAGACGGCGCGGATATTATCGGAGAAGCCGCCGCGACAGTTTCTTTAACAGGCGCTTTCTCTTTTGGGGTTTCTATTTTTTGAGGCACAACGGGCGCTGCTGCCGCCTGTGGTTTACTTTCAACAGTTTTTACATCAGGTTTTTCTACGGCAATTTCCGCCGTTTTCTCTACCACAGTTTCTTTAGGAGCTTCAACTTTTGCCGTTTCAGAAATGTCTTTTGTTTCAACCGCGACAATCGGCTCCGCCGTTTCAGAAATTTTCTTTTTCTCGGCTGTTTTCGCTCTCGGTTTACGAACCGCTTTTTCTTTAGGTTCTTTCGCCGGTTTTTTTACCGTGTTTTTTTTTACAGCTGTTTTTGCAGTCTTAGGAGCGGCTGTTTTTTTTTCTTTCGGCTTTTTTTCTTTCTTCTCTTCTTCCATAAAATTAGCCCTCCGAAGATTCTTCGCTATGCGCGGCTTGTTCTTCTGTTCCGTCGGGCGCTTCTGCTTCCGGCTTTTTTGACTTAGACTCATTTGCCGCTAGGATAATTCTTTCCGCGCGGTCTTTGTCTCCGCCAAGAATTTCCGTCAGCTCTTCGACAGATTTTCTTAAAATCTCTTTAATTCCGCTTATTCCCGCCGATTTCAATATTTCTTCTGTTTTCTCATCAATTCCGTCTAAAGATTTCATCGCCGCGATTTGTGAAGCGCTTCTCACGTCAAGCTCCCAGCCTATCAGTTTTGACGCCAACCTAACATTCTGCCCGCGCTTCCCAATCGCCAAGGAAAGTTGATCGTCTTCAACCACAATTTCCGCTGTTTGTTTTTCCGGTTTCAATGTTACTTTTTTCAGTTCCGCCGGAGCCATAGCATTTCTAATATAGGTTTCGACATCTTCGCTATAACGAATAATGTCTATTTTCTCGCCGCCCAGCTCACGAACGATATTTTTCACCCGCTGTCCTCTAACGCCAACGCATGAGCCAACACAATCGATTTTTTCATCCGTAGAGGTAACTGAAATTTTTGTCCTAGATCCCGCCTCGCGAGCAACGCCTTTTACTTTTACAAGCCCGTCATGAATTTCCGGCACTTCCATGTCAAAAAATTGCGTTACTAGATCAGGATGCGTTCTGGAAAGAAGCACCTCGGGTCCCTTGGGAGTTTTTTTTACTTCCAAAACATACGCGCGAACTATATTCCCTTGTCTAAAATGGTCTAACGAGGATTGTTCTCGAGCGGGTAAAATGCCTTCTGTCTTCCCAAAATCAACAATAATAGAT
Source organism: uncultured bacterium (assembly GCA_964410905.1). Lineage (GTDB taxonomy): Bacteria > Omnitrophota > Omnitrophia > Omnitrophales > Aquincolibacteriaceae > Aquincolibacterium. The sequence goes on from CAYPIR010000004.1 coordinate 90,995, forward strand.
TTCGCTTCTATTCTGTGGACGGTGCCGGAAACAATATCTCCTTGCTTACTGGCATATTCCGTAAGTATCGATTCTCTCTCGGCCTCACGGATTTTTTGAATGATAACTTGCTTCGCGGTTTGCGCGGCAATGCGCCCAAAACGCGGGTCATTAATCTCTTTCCCCTCAGAAAACATTTTGATGCTAAATGTATGCGGGTCAATTTGCACGTCGAAATTTTCGCCTTTTTCGGGAAAACTTTTACGACAAGCGGAAATAAGCGCGTGTTTAAGCGCGTCTAAAAGAACCTCTTTTGTAATACCTTTTTCTTTTTCAATGTATTCTAGTGAAGCCAATAAATCCTGCGACATTTTGTCTCTACCTCCAAGCCTAAGGCGTAAAAATCTATAACTTTAGAGAAAAAAAAGAAGTGGGACTGTTTATGCCCACCTCTAACACATTTCCGAAATAACCTCTGGATTATATAAGAACTTCGTCCTTAAGTCAATTGATAGCCCAAATGCTCTATTAAAGTTTAAAAACATCTCTGAAAACTCTTGCTTTTATTTTGGTTCACTGTAAAATTTTGGAGTTGTTTTCGTCGTTTTTCTCACCTTGATACCTAACAAAATATCTATAACAGAAGGGGGTTTGAAATGAAAAGTTTAAAAGTGTTGCTAGTGTTTGTTCTTTGCGGGGTTTTGATCGCGCCTGTGGCAATGGCAAAAGACATTTGGGAACTTGCGACATCTGACCTTTATAAAGAAAAAACAGGCGGTATGCTTGGCCGCGGAATTGTCAATGCGGCAACAAGCCCTGTTGATATTGTCGTTCAAACCGTCCAAAGAACTAAGAATGAAACGCCGCTTCTCGGCACATTACACGGGCTTGGAACGGGGCTTGGCTGCACGTTTCTTCGCGCCAGTTCGGGCATTTTGGATGTTGCGCTTTTTTGGGTTCCAAACTTTAACGGTTTCGCGGTTTCAAAATCATATGAAAATTGTTTAGACGAGTATGAGGCAGAGGAAACAATTAAAGCGCCTGTAGCGACAAACTATTATTATGCTCCGTCAGATACGTCTGTTGTCGCTACTCCCGTAGTTCCTTCAGCAGAAGAAAACGTCGTTATGGCCGAGCCTCTCATAACGATTTCGGAAGCGCCAGTTCAGCCGCCGGCAAAAAAAGCGGCAAAGAAACACTCGCCATACGATTACGTTAAAAAATAATTTAAAAACAAAGTTTTTACAAATAAAAAAGTCTCGTAAGAGTTTTCACGAGGCTTTTTTATTGTTCAAATCTATTTTTTAATTAAGTTTCTTTTCACAGCTGAAACAAATTTTTCTGGCATAGGGTCATAAACTTCGTTTGATCTTGCGTCTCTAAAATCAAAAATGTTTTTCCAGTTGTTTTCTCTCGCCTTAGAGACAAACGTTGCATTCCCAGCCAACGAGCGTTCTTTAAATTCTTCACGTGATTTTATGATGTAATGATTAATAGCAATTCTGTTTTTAGGCGGTCGCATATTATCGAAATCTCGAACGTTCTTAAAATTCTCCTCTACCGTTTTACCAAATACCTTGTGAGCATGTACATCAGGAATAATAACGGCGCGCGGATTTACTAAACTTTTATAATTAGGGCCATCAGCGATTGCCTCACTAGCGCGCGTCTTGAACCGTTCGATTACCAACCCTTCCGTTTTTTTATTTTCTCCATTTGAACCGTATAATTTCCATGCGATGCGCAATTGGTTAACTCCCTTTGGAGTTTGTTCGAAAAACTCTGTTAGCGTATTTGTCGCTATCGGCACCGCAAATTCATCTAAATCAATTATTAGCATCCACTTTGTGTCCCATGCGTATTTCTTTATAGCTTCTTTATACATTTGAACTTGAACGCCTTTGCCAGAAAACTTGATATAGTCAACCACTCCTTCATCAATATACGGTTTCAAGACCTCAAGAGGGCTATCACTAGACTCATTGTCGTAAATATAAAACTTTTCCACGCCAACAAGTTTATGAAATTCTATCCATTCTTTTAAATATGGCTTTTCATTTTTAACGCAGGCAACTATCGAAAGAAAATGTTTAAATTTATGGCGAGATTCGGACGAGAAAATTTTTATTTTAAAAAAAATCATGATTTGAAAAATAACTATTTTGATGTTGCGGTATATCCGATTGGCTTTATCGCCTAATTTAAAGCTTGCTTGCTTGCTTGCTTATAACTTCATTTTCCATATTCTTCTTTTGTCCAAAAATCCGCGATTATGTCACGGCGTTCGGAGAGTATTTTGACAATTGCAGTTGTTGTTTCAGGATTGGAATATTCGGCCGTTTCAACGATCGCGCGGATGTCATCGTCAGAAAAAGATTTTAAAATTTTCGCGGCCCACGCGCCGTCTTCTTTTGTAATCATCCGAAACGCTTCGTAAGGAAATTCTGTTTTGAATTTCGCGGGATCAAAAAAATCGTTTGAAAAATATCCAAGCGCGAAATCGGGCGAAAGTTTTCCGCTATTAACCCGCCATTTTTTCTGCCAAGTTTTTTCGCCCAATCCAAATTTGACCATCGCCTTTCCCGTCTCAGAAAAATCCATAGCGTTTTCATATCCCAGCATCGGTTCCTTAGGGTCGGCTGCAGTTGCTCCAAGCACTCCGCTAAAATCTGTTAAACAATGTTCCAAGCCGTTCTTTGTTTCCACATCAAGCGTTCCGCTTTCGCGAATGTCGAAGTGGTTAAGCCAAGACGCAAATATCGCAAGCGCGCGAATTTCCCTTAAGTCGCGGTGATTTACTATATCTTTTGCGTCTTCTTTGCGGCGTGTCGTAAAACTAAATGCGCCATAGGTTTTTCCGTTAGGCAAAAGACGCGCCGAAGCGCGGTATTCTCCGGCAAAAGTCTGCGGCAAAAGCACCAAATATTCTTCCAAGCGCTCCTGCGTCAGCGGAGTTTCAAAACCTGTATCCTTTAATTCAACAGCGTCCGGCGAAATCTGCAAAATGTCAGAGCTAAATGATATAAGCGTAAGTTGAGGAACAAAATAGCCTATCGCGTGATAAAACCTGCTGGCGATAATCTGCGCTCCCGTTGTAAGTTCGGGATACAACACAGAATCAAATTCTAATATGTATTTGTCGCCGCGCGCGTCAGTAATCCAAATCTGCGGATGAAGACCTCGTTGCTCGATATGCGTTACCGTTAAAGACTTCTCAAGGTCAGGGCCCGAAGTCTCTTTGCGCCCCGCGGCAAGTTCATTTGCCGAAAGTTTTTTACGCGCATGTCTGTTGGTCCAAAACCCGCTATCTGGAACTTCTCCATAAATATTTACATTTTGCGAAGGAATCTGCTTCCCCGTAAACGTTCTAAACCATCTGCTTAAATCAAGCTGCCTAACGCCTTCGTTATAAAAATTTTGTTCAAAAAAGTCAGAATAGACGGAACGGGAACGCTCTTTATACGCGGCGGCTTCTTCGGCAAAAACAATCGTATTTATCGAAAAATAAACCGCCGCGCAAAATATTAACGCCGCGCTTAAACTAAAACGGCAATTTTGTTTTGACATAAAAGTGCGTCCCCTCGTCGCTATGCGCCGCAGTAAAAGCTAAAAGCGTATTTTTATCATATCCCAAATAAAGCCCGCCGCCGTAAGATTCCTGAAAGTCTTTCAACTTGGTTTTTTGAAGCCGTTCGGGAGTCTGCCCCACATCTACAAAAACCGCTGTTTGCAGACGAAATCCGCGATATTCCATTACGGTATATCGATACTCCAAATTAAAAAGCAGCAAGTTTTTACCTGAATACCGGTTATATAAAAATCCGCGAGCCGCCGCGCTGCCATAAAAATCCGAACCCGAGCCGCCCATTTTGGCTCGGTCGTAGAAAGGCACATAACCATCGCCAATTTGTTTTGCCGTCTCGCCCAAAAACCTTGCTATTAGCACGCGGCGCGGCGACCAAAGTTGAAAATATTTCGCGAGATCCGCGCGAAGTTTCAGATATTTAGCATCAGTGCCATTTATGCCTTGCGTGTATTGAAGCAAAAGTTTTTGATAGCTTCCCATCGACGCGTCGCTTGTGCTGTTTCGCGTATCGCGTTTTAAAAGAAAAGAAACATCTATCATTTCGTCGCCATTTATCCCCGAAAGATTCGCCCCCGAATATTGCTCTTTGAAATATCCTTTTTTATCTTTTGACCTGTCGACTATCTGAACTTTTCTATAATTGGCTATAAAATCAGCCTGCGCTGACGGCGAGAACTCATATCCTGTCTGAACGCCTGTTCTAAGCGTTTCT
>CAYPIR010000004.1:95371-124246 GCA_964410905.1 uncultured bacterium
TCTTTTAGAGGTTTCGTTTGAAGAGGTTTCGCGTATTGAGAAGAATAAATATCTTCCGCGTTTTGCGCTAAAACTGTTGCTTGGGATATTAAAATCAGAATGCCGATTATGAAGAGAATTTTTTTTAGACTTGTTTTCATTCCGTTTTATTCTTCGCTTTTTTCAAACGCGTTTTGAATCCATTTAATTTCAGGCTTCCCGTTCTCGGCCCACGAGACAGCCACAACATCCATTTCAACAAAAGCATTTTGTATTCTTTTTTCTTTCAAATACCATGAAGCGAGACTAAGCAGTTTTTTCTGCTTTATATCATTTACCGCCTCTTCAGGACGACCTCGGAGATTTGTCTTTCTAGCTTTTACTTCCACAAAAGCTACTCGATTCCCCCGTTTTGCCACAATGTCAATTTCGCCAATTTTGCAGCGATAGTTTTTATCCAGTATTTCATAACCTTGCTTTAACAAGAAACTCTCCGCCAAAGTTTCCCCTCTCGCTCCTAAGGCTTTTTTAAAAGGCGCGGGGTTAGGGTTAAGATTCATTAGTTTTTTTCTGAAAACTTTTCATTTGCTTCTTTGACAGGTGAAAAACTTAATCTATGGATCGGCGCACTTCCAAATTTATTTAACGCCGCCATATGTTCTTTGGTTCCGTAGCCTTTATTTTTCAAAAAACCGTATTGCGGATATTTTTTATGTATATCCCGCATCAAATTATCTCTAAAAACTTTGGCTATAATTGACGCCGCGGAAATACATGCCGATTTTACGTCCCCGTGAGTTATTCCCTTTTGAGCAATTTCCACATCCAAACGCATAGGCCCATCTATTAACAAAGCGTCCGGAGTTTGCGTTAAATTCAAAACCGCTCGCTTCATCGCAAGACGAGAAGCCTGATAAATGTTTATTTCATCAATTTCTTTCTCGCTAGCAACCCCTATTCCTATAAGCCCCGCTCGCGCTATTTTGAAATAAAGAGCTTTACGACATTTTTCACTCACCTTTTTGGAATCATTTACGCCTACAACAAGAGAAGGTTTTAAGAGAATAACCGCCGCAGCAACAACCGGCCCCGCGAGCGACCCGCGGCCAACTTCGTCAACTCCGGCAAAAAGTTCGTCTTTTGTTAAAGGCGCTTCTTTTTTATCAAAAATCAAAAACTCTTCCAGCCGTTTTTTTTCTATTTCTTCACGATCTTTCGCGGTTCGTCCCATCTTAAATACAAATTATTATTTTGCTTTCAAATAATAAAGTTTTGCTCGGCGCGCCTTGCCCTTAGAGCTAACCGTGACTTTCTCAACATTAGGCGAATAAACAGGGAAAATCTTTTCTACTTTATTGCCATAGCTTTCTTTCAAAACCGTAAAACTGGAGCGAACGCCTTTTCCTTTTTTCGCGATGCAAACACCTTCAAAAATCTGCGTTCTGGTTTTGTCGCCTTCTTTGACGCGGACATAAACTTTTATCGTGTCGCCGACTTGAAATTCCGGCATTTTTTTTTCTTCTACTTTTTCAATCAAATCTAATTTGCTCATTTTTTTCTCCTTGATGATTGCAACAGATCCGGTCGTTTTTCTCTCGTAATCCGTTCGGCTTCTTTGTGTCGCCACTCAGCCACTTTTTTGTGATTTCCTGAAAATAAAATTTCGGGAACTTTCCACCCTCTATAATCTCTGGGTCTCGTATACTGAGGATATTCCAACATCCCCGCCTGAAAACTTTCTGTTTCTATTGATTCGTTGTTGCCCAAAACGCCCGGCAAAAGCCTTGTAACCGCTTCGATCAAGCATAGCGCGGGCGCTTCTCCTCCCATCGTAATAAAATCGCCAAGAGAAATCTGTTCATCAACCAAATGTTCTTTGACGCGTTGATCGACGCCTTCATAATGCCCCGCGATTAAAACTATCTTTTTTTTCTTTGAAAGTTTCATCGCTACTTTTTGCGTCAATTTCTCGCCTTGCGGGTCAAGCAAAACAACCCAAGCTTTTTTCCCAACATCTTCAACGCACTCGAAAACAGGCTCCGGTTTAATCACCATTCCCGCCCCGCCGCCAAAAGGTTTCGCGTCCGCTGTCTTATGCTTATCGTGAGTCCAGTCGCGCAAGTCATGAGTTCTGATTTTTATCAACTTCTTAGCCTGCGCTTTTTCAATAAGCGAGGTTTGAAGAGGGCTTTCAAAAAACTCCGGAAAAAGCGTTACAATTTCAATGGTAAGCACTTTCAGTGCCTCCCGTTTTTTTGGTTTACACTTTTTTGGATGTTTTTTTCTTATTACGACGGACAAGACTTTTAATAGCAACTGTCGGTTGTGCGCCTTTTTTTACCCAATAGTCAAATCTATCTTCTTTTATGATGAACAATTCTTCTTTCGGAAGAGCATCATAAAATCCGATTTCCTCGATAAAGCGGCCATCGCGCGGACTTTTCGTATCGCTCACAACAATTCGCCATTGAGGGCGTTTTTTACTGCCAAAACGTTTCATTCTAATCTTAACTGACACATTACCTCCTTGATAATTATCGCTTAAGGATTCAAAAGGCTTCCTTTTGAACATCCTCAAAGCAACTTGATTATTCTCGCTCCCTGCGAATAACGGCTCCCACAGAGGTGAGTTTTGCCTCGAGATTTTCATAACCTCGATCCAAATGATATACACGATGAACTTCGGTCGTGCCTTCCGCTACGAGTCCGGCAAGAACTAGTGCCGCGCTCGCCCTAAGATCGGACGCCATTACTGGCGCGCCGCTCAACTTTTTTACTCCATGAATAATTGCGCTTGGACCTTCTAAAAAAACTTTTGCTCCCATACGCCCAAGCTCAGGGACATGCATAAATCTGTTTGGATAAATTTTTTCCGTTACAACGCTAATTCCGGGCGTTACCGCCGAAAGAGCCATAGCCTGCGCTTGCAAATCTGTGGGAAACGCGGGATAAGGCAATGTTGTAATATCAACAGGTTTTAATTTCCCATCGCGTCTAACCCGCACTACCGACTTAAATCTCTCAACTTTAACTCCAGCCTGACGCAATTTATCGAACACCGCGTTCAAATGCGTTGGCTCCATTTTGCGAATCAGAAGATCTCCACGCGTTATTGCCGCCGCGTAAAGAAATGTCCCCGCTTCAATTCTGTCGGGAATAACCTGATGTTCCGCTCCGCGAAGTTTACGAACGCCCTCAATTTCAATTCTTGGCGAACCATCTCCGGCAATTTTAGCTCCCATTTTTTTTAAAAACTTCGCAAGGTCCACGACTTCCGGCTCGCAAGCTGCGTTTTCTATAACGGTTTTTCCCTGCGCCAAAACTGCCGCCATCATCACGTTATCTGTCGCAAGGACTGAAGAGCCGTATCCTCCGCCGAGATAAATTTCAGCGCCCTTAAGTTTTGTCTTGGCTCGGACTCTGACATATCCATGTCTAATATCAATGCTAGCGTTCAACGCTTCAAGACCTTTTAGATGCAAGTCTATCGGTCTGGGACCAATCGCGCAGCCGCCGGGGAGAGAGACCTCCGCTTCTCCAAGTCTTGCCAAAAGAGGACCTAAAACACAAACCGACGCGCGCATCGTTTTTACAAGTTTATACGGCGCAAGAGGTTTAAGACTTTTTCCGGGCTTAACTTTCAAACATCCATCTTCGAGAATCGCTTTTGCGCCGAGAGAGCGAAGCAGCTTCACCATCGTGTGGACATCCCACAAAGACGGAACATTCGTGATAATTGATTCTTCTTCAGAAAGAAGCGCCGCCGCCATAATAGGCAGCGCCGCGTTCTTAGAACCAGAAACTTCTATTTCTCCCTTTAGGCGATTTCCGCCCTCAATAACAATTTTATCCATTATTAATCAATCACGCTTTTGGGCGAGAACAACCCTTTCTATCTGACCATGGTCTTTAAAACAGCGAATATTATCATAACCTTCGCTTTCAAGCCAATTTGAAACTGTTTTAGCCTGTTCGATTCCAACCTCAAACGCCAACAGTCCACGCGAATTTAAAAATGTTTTTGCTTGTTTTATTATTATTCGATAAAAATCCAAGCCATCAATTCCGCCGTCTAATGCAAGTTTGGGCTCAAATGAAACTTCCTTTTGCAAAACCTTCATATCTTCGCTGGACAGATATGGAGGATTGGACAAAATAACATCGAAGATTTTTTCCTCGAGACTTTCAAACAAATTACTTTGAACAAATTCCGCTCGGCTTTTTAAGTTATATTTTTCAATATTTTTCCGTGCGATTAACAGAGCATCTTTTGAAATATCTAATAAAGTCGCCTTTGCGTTTGGACATTCTCTTAAAATCGCTACGGAAATCGCCCCCGAACCCGTTCCTATATCCAAAAAAGAAAATTCTTGAATTTGCCGCTCTCTCAAATTTTTCAAAATTTTTTCCACCAGAATTTCTGTATCCTGCCGAGGGATAAGACATCTTTCATCCACAAAAAGCGTCTCTTTCCAAAAATTCGTTTCTCCTAAAATATACGCTAGCGGCTGACGATTTTTTCTCTTATCTAAAATATCAATGAACTTTTTTTGAAGCAGTTCAAATTCGCCGTCAAAATCTTTCAAGTAAATTTCAGACCGTGCGCAGCCAAGCAAATAAATCAATATTTGCTCGCATTCCTCTTGAGAGGTCTCTATCCCAGCTCCCAAAAGCACGTTCCCGCCAAACGCCATGAGTTCTAAAATCGCTGTATTTCTGATTTTCCTTCCGCAACTCATAGGGCTGTAAGAAGTTTTTCTTTTTCGTCTTCTTCCAACGCGGCGATAACATCGTCCAATTTTCCGTTAAGAGCTTGATTAAGACTATAAAGCGTAAGCCCAATCCGGTGATCTGTTATGCGATTATCGGGATAATTATATGTTCTAATTTTCCCCGACCTATCGCCAGAACCGACTTGTTCTTTTCGTTCTTTGGCAAGTTCCGCGTCCTGCTTTGCTTTCATAAAATCATATATTTTCGCGCGTAAAATTCTCATCGCCTTAGTTTTGTTTTTCTGCTGCGAGCGTTCGTCTTGGCACGCGACAACAAACCCAGTTGGAATATGCGTTATACGAACTGCTGATTCAGTCTTATTAACATGTTGTCCGCCCGCTCCGGACGCGCGGTAAACATCTATTCTCAAATCGTTCGGCGAAATTTCTATCTCCTCCTCCTCAACCTCAGCAAGCACGGCAACCGTTACGGCCGATGTGTGAACCCTCCCGCTCGCCTCCGTTTTGGGAACGCGCTGCACGCGATGAATTCCGCTTTCATATTTAAAAAAACTAAACGCCCTCTCGCCCGTCACGCCAAAAACAATCTCTTTAAATCCGCCAATGCCCGTCGGATTAAGGTCCATTACCTCAACGCGAAGTCCATGGTCCGTGGCATACATACTATACATACGAAAAAGATCCGCGACAAAAAGCGCGGCTTCTTCGCCTCCAGTTCCCGCGCGAATTTCCACAATTACGTCTCTTGTCGCGTTTGGCTCCAGGCCCCGCAGCAAAAGTTTTTCTAATTCTACTTCGCGCGCTTTCTGCGTTTCTTCTATCGTCTTGATTTCTTCTTCTATCATCTCACGCATAGTCTTGTCGTTTGAGCTATCCGCTAAGGTTGGTTTTAATTCGATGATTTCTTTTTCGCTTTTCCTATACGCGTTAAACATTTCAACAATCGGACGTAAAAGAGCGAGCTCCTTGCTCATTGCCTGAATCCGTTTTCTGTCGCGATTCGCCTCAGGAGACAAAAGAAGCGTCTCCAGCTCTCTGAATCTAACCTCTGTTTTTTCTAACTTTTCGCGCGCTCTCATAATTTATATATAGCCGTATAATTGAAAGAGGCGAAAGCGTTTTTTGCCTTCGCCTCTTTATTGTTATATTTTTTACTTTCCTTGTGCTTTTACTTTTTCCTTAAGGGCTTGAAGTTTTTCGCGACGAACTTCGTCGGAAAATTTCAATTTCGTAGGCAATTTAGGAGAAGCTTTTGTTTCCTTTTTATTTTCCGCGACACGCCCTTGAAATTTCTTCTTAAATCTATCGATACGTCCGGCGGTATCTAAAATCTTTTGTTTGCCCGTGTAAAACGGATGGCACGCCGAGCAAATATCCACTTGAATACTTGGAAGAACGCTGCGGGTTTCAATTACATTTCCACAAGCGCATTGAATGGTCGAAGGACCGTATTTGGGATGAATTTCTTTTCTCATTTTTTTACTCCTTGGCTTTGTTCATGCTGATAAGAAAATCAGCGTTAGATTTTGTTTTTTTAAGACGATCCACCAAAAGTTCCATTGCCTCTGATGGGTTTAACTCGTTGAGCACCTTGCGAAGAACCCATATGCGCTGCAATTCTTCCGCGGGAATCAACAGATCTTCTTTACGGGTATTAGATTTTTTAACATCTATAGCAGGATAAATGCGACGTTGGAAAAGATTTCTGTCCAACTGCAATTCCATATTTCCCGTTCCTTTAAATTCTTCAAAAATAACTTCGTCCATGCGCGAGCCCGTGTCAACAAGAGCCGTGGCAATAATCGTCATGCTGCCGCCCTCTTCGATATTACGAGCTGAACCAAAAAAACGTTTCGGTTTATGAAGCGCGTTAGAGTCAACGCCCCCCGAGAGAATTTTTCCCGAATGCGGCGCCACCGTATTGTAAGCGCGCGCGAGACGCGTAATAGAATCAAGGAGAATAATAACATCTCGTTTGTGTTCTACCAACCGTTTCGCTTTTTCTAAAACAATTTCCGCCACTTGCACGTGTCGCTCTGCCGGCTCGTCAAATGTGGAAGCAATAACCTCTCCCTTAACGGAACGTTGCATATCCGTAACTTCTTCCGGTCTTTCATCTATCAAAAGAACAATCAAATACGCCTCCGGATGATTGGCTACAATGCTGTTGGCAAGCCTTTGAAGCAGAATAGTTTTACCGCTATACGGCGGAGCGACAATAAGTCCGCGTTGTCCAAACCCAATCGGAGTAAGCAAATCCATTACTCGCATAGATGCTTCTTCGGGCGTTGTTTCTAGTTTAATTCTCTGGTTTGGATAAAGCGGCGTCAGATTGTCAAACGCCGTTTTGTCTTTGCAAGAATCCGGCGTTTCAAAATTCACCATTTCAACCTTAAGGAGCGCGAAATATCTTTCGCCTTCTTTAGGAGGTCTAATAAGCCCGCCGACAACATCGCCCGTTCTGAGATTAAATCTGCGAATTTGACTTGGACTTACATAAATATCATCCGGAGACGGAAGATAGTTGTAATTTGGAGAACGAAGAAATCCAAAACCGTCTTCCAAAATTTCCAACACTCCTTCGCCGAACATAAGCCCTGATTGCTGCGCTTGTGCTTGTAAGATTTTAAAAATCAATTCCTGACGCTTAAGTCCCGGAACATTTTCAATATTAAATTTATGAGCCATTTTTTGAAGCTCAGAAATTTTAATTTTTTTCAGTGCGACAACATCAAGCGGTTTTTCACCTGACTTCTGTTGCGCGAGTGCGCGCTCAAGAGCCTCTCCGTTTACTGAATCTTCCTGCAAATGCCGCGGTGGGCGCGGCCTTGCCCCCGCGTTTCCGCGATTATCACCAGGTCTGCGATAATGCGCGGAATAATGCCTTTCTTGAGGTTCTCGTGCGTCTTGATTATCTCTCATCATTTATATCTTGCTCCTTTAGTTCTTCTGTTTTTTTCTTCTTGTTTGTTTTGGTCAAAGAAATAAGCTTATACCAAAGCTTTTCTATTTCTCTGCCGGTTTGATAAATCGTTTTTGAGTTATCGATAATAAAATCCGCCCGTTCCGCTTTTCGCGTTTCAGAAAGCTGCGCTCTTTCGCGAGCGATAATTTCCGTGTCAGAAAATCCTTTTCCATGAAGCCTTTTGCGTTTGATGCCGTGATGACAAGTAATCACCAATACATAATCACAAAACTTGTCAAAGCCCGCCTCAAAAAGAAGCGGGACTTCAGCCAACACAACCGCATGCTCTGACGCTTTTATTTTTGCCTCTAATCTTTCAAAAACATATGGATGAATAATTTTTTCTAATGCTGTTCGTTTTGCCGCGTCTTTGAAAACCACTTCCGCGATTTTCGCCCGGTCCAAGCGTTTGCCCTTTTTATGCATCGCTTCGGGAAAAAGTTCGGCAACAAACTCAAATGCGGCGCTTCCTTTTTTTAAGGCGTGATGAGCAATTTCGTCCGCGTCAATAACTTCCGCGCCAAGCGTGCGAAATTTCTGAGCAACGGCACTTTTGCCGACGCCAAATCCGCCTGTTAGTCCCACAATTATTTTTTGAGCCATGAATCTCCAATATAAACATCCGCTTTTAGCGGCACGGCCAAAGGATAAACGGCTTCCATTTCCGTTTTAACAAGTTTTGAAAGTTTATCTACTTCGCTTTCAGGAACATCAAAAACAAGTTCATCGTGAACCTGCAAAATCATTAAACTTTTATAGCCTTCTTTTTTTAACCTCTTTGAAATGGAAATCATAGCTATTTTAATAAGGTCCGCCGCCGAGCCTTGTATCGGCGCGTTAATCGCCGAGCGTTCCGCGTATTGCCTAAGCTGCATATTTGTCGACAAAATATTTGGGAAATACGCTCTTCGTCCCAAAATTGTCGTTAAAAATCCATCTCGTTTAGCTCGCTCTTTTTGTTCATCTAAAAACACTTTCACGCCGGCATAGCGGTTAAAATAGTTTTTAATGAACGCGTCCGCTTCTGAAATCGACATATTTAAATCTTTTGAAAGACCAAATCCTGTTTTACCGTAAACAATGCTGAAATTTATTGTTTTTGCCGCGCTTCTCATTTCTCGAGTAACATCTTTTTCGTCAACTCCGTATAACAAAGTCGCGGTAAAAGAGTGAATATCGCGGTCTTCGGCAAACGCTTTTCTCAAATTTTTATCGCCTGAAAAATGAGCCAAAACTCGCAGCTCAATTTGCGAATAATCAGCCGATAAAATTTTTCCCTTTTCAGTCTTCCAAGAACGCGGAATAAACGCCTTTCTAACAAGCCTACCGTTTTCGGTTTTTATCGGAATGTTTTGCAAATTCGGCTCTGAACTTGAAAGCCTTCCCGTGTCCGTAATGGTTTGATTAAACGACGTATGAACTCGGTTAGTTTCAGAGTTTGCCATTTCAGGAAGCGCGTCCAAATATGTCGAACGCAACTTTGCTCTCTCGCGATATTCCAATATCTTTCTGGGAAGCTCGTGCGTTTCCGCTAACTTTTCTAAAACACTCGCGTCTGTAGAAAATCCCGTCTTTGTTTTCTTAGAAGTAGGCAAACCTTTTTGAACAAACAAAACATCCGCGAGCTGCTTCGGCGAATCAAGATTAAAACTTTTTCCCACGTCTTCGTAAATTTCTTTTATCAGTTCGTCAATTTCTTTTGAGGCTTTTTTTGAAAGCTCTTTTAAAAAATCAATGTCTATTGTTACGCCGTTTTTTTCAACTTCCGCCAAAACTTCAGCCAGTGGCAGCTCGACTTCTTCATATAATTTTTCAAGCCTTAATTCTGTGAGTTTTTTTTTCAAAATCGGCACAAGTCTAAAAACGCAGTCCGCGTCCTCACAAGCGTATTCTGAAACCTTCGCGGCATCAGCTTCATCCATCGTGATTTGCTTCGCGCCTTTTCCTATCAATTCCTCCGTAGCGATTTTATGAACATTTAAATATTCATAAGACAAATCATCAAGGCTATGGCTTCTTTTTACGGGATTTATCAAATAACTCGCAATCATCGTATCGAACTCTATAGCCTTTAGCGAAACTCCGTGCCGTTCCATCACAAGTTTGTCGTATTTGCTGTTTTGTCCGTATTTTTCTATTTCCTCATTTTCCAAAACCGGTCGCAACAGGTTTATCGCTTTGGCGCAATCAATGCCTTTCCCATTATGAGCGGAAGAAGAGACCGGGACATAAAAAGCCTTAAAAGGTTTTGCGCAAAAACTCATTCCGACAAGATTTGCCCGCAGAGGATCAACGGATGTTGTTTCCGTGTCAAAACTAAAAGCCTTCGAGGTCTCAAGTTTCGCGACAAGATTTTTTAGTTCCGTTTCGTCTTCAACTGTCCTGTAATTTCGTTTTTCCGCTTCTTTATTTTGTCCGGCTGAAGCATCTAAATTTTTCAAAAGTCCGCGAAATTCATACCTTCTAAAAAACTCTTCTTGCTTTACTAAATCAGCTTGAGCGAGTTTTGTCCTTTCCCAATTAATTTCTAACGGGACTTCGGTGTCTATAGCTGCGAGACTTTGCGACATTTTTAAGGACTCAATATTTTCCTGTATTTTTTTTCGCAAAGATTCCGCTTTGATATGCCCGTAATGCTCTAAAAGAGACTTAACAGAACCAAATTCTTTTATGAGCTTTATCGCCGTCTTTTCCCCGACTCCAGGAATGCCGGGAATGTTGTCCGATGCGTCGCCCATCAAAGCCAACAAATCGACTACTTTGCTTGGTCCAAGCCCGTCAAAACGCTCTTCGACTTTTTTTGTATCGCAAATTAAATTGTCTTTATGCGGTTGAAGAATTTGAATATCGTCATCGACAAGCTGAAACGCGTCTTTGTCCCCGGTGACAATCAAAACATGAAAACCTTGTTCTTTGCCTTGCCGAGCAAGAGTTCCAATAATGTCGTCCGCTTCATAACCCGCTTTATCAAAAGTCTCAAAACGTGAGATTTTGCAAAACTCTTTTATGGGATCCATCTGCGCTATAAGCGCCTCAGGCATGGGCTTGCGCTGAGCCTTGTATTCCTTATATTGTTCGTGTCTAAATGTCGGCTCTTTTCTATCAAAACAAATGGCCGCCCGTTCCGGTTTCTGCGAGGATAAAATTTTTCCAAGCATCGTAACAAATCCATAAATCGCGTTGGTCGGCTCGCCGCGAGAATTGCTTAGGTTTGCGATAGCGTAAAACGCACGATAACAAAGCGAATGCCCATCGATAAGGATCAATTTCTCCTTTGAAGGGTTTTCGCTTAACGCATTTTTTTTCATTTTTTCAGGATTTTTATAAATTTCGGAAAGTTAAACTTATTGTCTGAGGCTAATTTTGTTGGAACTTAAATTGCCGCTCTGGGAAAAGTTTTTCTAGTGTGGATTAAAAAATCGCTTTCAGAAGACCTTCAAACTCTTTAAATCTAACAACCAATGCCTCTTGTTTTTAATATAGAAATATAAATCCGACTCGGTGAGGCGAACAAACTTTCGCGTAGCTTACTATAGACATTAAAACCTGGTCAAGTTTTATTTAGACTCTATGCCACTATATTTCGCGCAGAATGACTAGATTGTCTCGCTTTCGCCAACGATAATAAAAAAACAAAAACGGCGTTTCTTTTGCATTTGGAAATTTTGGGTAAGTTGTATTACGCCCTTGCTATCAAGAACATCGGTGAGACGTTTCTTGCCATCAGACGCTGAAAGTTTCAACTGGAAAGTGGCGCTAACCGGTTGGCCGCTTTCCTTTTTTAACTTAGCCTTGAGATATTTCCAGTAATTATGAGTTTTATTACAGTCGTCTTCTTCATTCAAAATAGCAACAATATCAGCAATCGAAAACCACCATTTACTAGCGCTTTCGTTCTAAACGGCACGAACTTCTCTGGCCTTATAAAATCGGATAGATGTTTTAATTTTCGCCATATTTTTATACTCTTTTAGTTGAATTCTCACTCTTACAATCCCAATTCCCGCAAAGTAAATATGGGCGAATAATTATAATTTGCCAAGATTTCCGCCGCGCCTTCGTTTCTGTCGACAAGACAAATGGTTTTTACAACCTTCGCGCCGGTTGCTTCGACCTCTTTTATGGCTTTCAAAACGGAACCGCCTGTTGTAATAACATCTTCCAGCATCACAATTTTATCGCCCGCAGAAAGATTTGGGCCTTCTATCATTTTTTGCGTCCCATGCTCTTTTGCCGCCTTGCGGACAATAAAAGCCTTAAGAGGCGCTCCGCTTTGAGAACTCAAAAGAGATACCGCCGCGGCCAACGGATCAGCACCGAGAGTTGGACCTCCGACAGCTGTTGCTCTAACAGCTTGCGCCAATTGCAAAATAATTTTTGCGGCAAGAAAAAGTCCTTGAGCGTCAAGCGTTACCTGTTTTCCATCTATATAGTATTGGGAAATCTTCCCAGATGCCAATTTTCGTTCGCCGTGAATAATCGCTTTTTCTTTTATGGTGTTTAAAAGTTCTTCTTTTAAAGTTTGTTCATTCATAATTATTTCCCCTTTTTTGTTTTCTCTTTAATTTTCCGAGTGAGCCCCATCAGCATTTGCGATTCCGCCTTAAGTAGCCCGGAGCGATTTATAAGTCCTTTGAAGGTTTTGATAATTCTCGGCAAAAGATCCGCCCCTCCTGTTTTATACCCTAAATGTTTAAGAGTGTCTTTAAAATATTTTAAAACCTTTTCCGTTTCTTTTTTCGTAATAAAAACTTTGTCCTCTTTTTTACTCTCTTCAAAAGTCTCCCGCACTAAAGTAAAAAGCATAACCATTACGGCTTGCGCCAAATTAAGCGAAGGATACTCTTCGCTGGAAGGAATTGTTATTAAATAATTGCATAACGCGCTTTCTTCGTTGCTTAGACCTTTCGATTCCCGCCCGAACGCTATGCCGACTTTCTGCTTTTCGCTTTGTCGCGCGACTTCGCCAAGCCCTTTGCCAAAAGAACGAAATTGCCCGCGAAAACCTCCCGAACGCCTTGAGGTGCCTAAAACAGTTGCTAAATCTTTCATTGCTTTTTTTAGAGTTGGGAATGCTTTCGCTTTTTTTAAAACCGGCAGAGCCGACATCGCCATTTTTTTTGCTTTTTCGCGCCATTTTTTTGGCGGGCTAACCAGTCGCAAATCGCAAAATCCCATATTCATAACAGCGCGGGCGACGGCGCCGATATTATCGGGATTCTCCGGGCATACAAGAATGACCGCCACGTTTTCTTTTTTCATTTCTAGTTTTGTCTCTTCTTCAGCGCAGCGAGAAAAAATCCGTCAGTGGAACTATTGGGCGGCCACAGTTTAAGAAAAGTTTCGCCATTTTCTCCGCATGGAACGATTTCAAAATCAGGCGCCTCCCGTAAAAACTTTTCTATGACTTTTTCATTTTCAGTCTCTTCCACCGAGCAGGTCGCGTAAAAAAGACGCCCGTCTTTTTTTAGAAAAGGCGCGGATTTTTTTAAAATATTAAGCTGCTCTTCCGGAAGGATTTTGAACCAATCTTCCGTGAGTTTCCATTTAGCGTCGGGATTTCTGCCAAGCGTTCCTGTTCCAGAACATGGCACGTCAACCAAAATTTTATCAAATCCTTTTTGCGCGATTTTCAGCTCTCCAATTCTCTCTAGTTCCGCGGGAAAAATATTAAAAACACCCGCTCGTTTGGCTCGTTTTTTCAGCTCCTCAAGTTTATAATTCCTAATGTCAGTCGCGACAACCCTGCCTTTGTTTTCCATTATCATCGCGAGAAGCAAACTTTTTCCGCCGCCTCCGGCGCACACGTCCCAGACGTTTTCTCCCGGATTTACTTTCATAAACTGACAAACAAGCTGACTTCCTTCGTCTTGAAGTTCAAACCAGCCATCGCGGAATGCCGACGTGTCAAAAACATTGCGGCGTTCGCCGAGTATCAACCCAAAATAAGATTTTTCTGTAGGATTCGCTTCAACGCCCATTCGACGGAACATATCAACGAGTTTTTTGCGGCTAATTTTTAAAATATTCGCGCGCAAAATAAGCATCGGCCGTGATTGAAAATATCCAAGCAATTTCTCTGTTTCTGCGACGCCAAACTTCTCTGTCCATCTTTGAATAAGCCAAAGCGGAAAAGAATAAAGCCGAGCCAACATTTCTTCTTTTGATTTAGGCAAAGAATCATCCGGCAAAAGATGCCCGGAAATAGCTTCATAATATTTTGCGCCAATAGTCGAGAAGTCTTTAAGCTCTTCGCGCGTTATAATTTTCTCGCGAACAGCCGCGAAAAGACACATTGCCTCCGCTTTTTCTGTGTCGCTCAAAACGGGATGCGCTTTTGTTTTTTCAACCCAGGCTTCTAAAAAATTCTTATGTCTAAACGCCGCGAAAATCGTTTCGGATAAAAACCGTCTGTCTTTTGATCCTGTTTTTTTTCTATTTTGATAAAAATAACGCGCGAGCCATCTGTCGGCGGGTTGTTTGTCGTTTTCTATCTGCCGCCAAATTTCCGCCGCCAGCCGCAGTCTTTGTAATATGGGAGAGCCTTTTGTTTCTTTCATTTTTCCTCTGAAAAGAAAGACCTGAACCAAATTTGGTCAGGTCTTTTAAATGCGTTTATTTATTTTTAAATTCTACAAAATGATTATCCCCTACGCAGGTCTGATTTAGAAAAATGTATGGAGCCGGGAACTTCTGTCATTGAGCCATTCCATCGCAAACCTTCGTTTTTGGGTTTTCTCGCGCTCTTGAAAGCGTCGGTTGCCGACCACGCGTGATTGGCAATCAGCGGGGCAAGTCCTAACCAAAAAAGTCCACCTGAAGCGCACGTCGCCAAAATAATTGTTGAAGTTACGGCAACAACTTCCACGCCCGCCATAATTTTTGTCTTGGTTTCGTAAAAATCACCGTTCATCGTCTGCCCCGTGGTGGGCAAAAGAAGCGACGCGCCAAACTCTTTAACTCCGCGGGCGAACACGGGCCGGACAAGCGCGGAAAAAAACATTAAAAAAGCAAGAAAACAAGCAATTTTCTTTTTCATAAAAAGACCTTTCTTTTCGTTTCCAATTCGGTAGGAAGAACGTCTTTTATTTTAAAATCTTAATTGCTTTCTGTTTATTTTCCCGTTTCAACGTTATCTTTTTTCCAATTTGACAACAATTCAACAAAAAGTCTAACGCCATATCCGGTCGCGCCTTTGACGCAGTCAAACTTATTAGCGGAAGCGTATGCTGTTCCCGCAATATCAAGATGCACCCAAGGCGTGTTTTCAGGAACAAATTCTTTTAGAAACATCGCCGCGGTAATCGTTCCCGCAAATCCATCTCCAACATTTTTAAGGTCGGAGTGATGAGCCTTCACCGCATCCGCGTATTCGTCCCAAAGAGGAAGCTGCCAGCATCGTTCGCCGGTTGTTTCTCCCGCTTTGATAATAGCGTCCATCAACTTTTGGTCTGTTCCAAGTATCCCGCAAGTTTTATCGCCAAACGTGTAATGGCACATTCCCGTAAGAGTCGCCACATCAAGAATTGCCGTCGGATTATATTTTTTGCAATACGAAAGCGTGTCCGCCAAAATGAGCCTGCCTTCAGCGTCAGTGTTCATCACTTCTACGGTTTTTCCATTATACATTTTGATAATGTCTCCTGGTCTCTGAGGATTGTTTGCTACATTGTTTTCAACAGTCGGAGCAAGCCCGACAATATGCAATTTAAGTTTAAAATCTGCCAGAAGCCCCATAGTAGCGATAACGGTAACCGCTCCGGATTTGTCGTATTTCATTTCTTCCATGCTCTTAGACGGCTTAATGGAAATGCCTCCGGTATCAAACGTAACGCCTTTGCCAAGCAGGCAAATCGTTCCATTTTTTTTATACTGTTCGCCATATTCCATAATAATAAGAGCGGGCGGAGTTACGCTCCCTTGATTAACAGCCAAAATTCCATTCATTCCAAGTTTTTTGAGTTCCGCTTCGCCAATCGATTTAAATTTGAGTTTTTTCTCGCGCGCTATTTTCGCGGCCTCTTTGGACAGTCGGGCGGCATTCATAACATTGCCCGGTTCATTATTTAGGTCGCGCGCTAAAATAACGGCATTCGCGATTTTTTCTGTCCGCGGCAAAATATCGCCCGCTTCGCTGACTAATTTTTTGTCCTCCGTAACAACTTCCAAAGTGTCCAAGTCGACGTTTTCTTTCTTCTTTGCTTTATACGCGTCAAAACGATACGCGGCCAAAATGGCGGTCTCGGCTAAAACTTTTACCGCGTCTTTGGCTGAAATTTTTTCGCTCAAAAAACTATCTAAAAAAACGCGTATTGTTTTTGCTTTTCTCGCTTGAGCAGCCGCCGCCACGCTTCCAACAATTTTGCGGAGTGAAGAAACAGAAAATTTGTCTTTCTCGCCAAGCCCTAACGCGACAACCTCGTTCGCCTGAACAAAGCTGTTTTGATAAGACGCGAAACTCTCGCCCGATTTTCCGCCAAACCGTTTTTTAGAAATCGCGTTTTCAAGATTTTTTGCAAAACCAGTTTCGGCTTTTTTTATTACACATGTTTTTTCGCCCTTGAAACTTCCGACAAAAAAAACGTCCGCTTTCGATGTCTTAGAACTTAAAGCTTTTACCGATATTTTCATTTCTTTCTCCCTTTTTTATCCTTTATAAAAAAACATTTTCACCGCTACGACAATCAAAAACACAGCGAAAATTCTATGCAAAATCACTGTGTCTATTTTTAAAGATAAATAACTTCCAAGCCAACCGCCGAGAAGCGCGAACGCTCCCATAAAAAGCCCGACTTTCCAGTCAATCATTCCCGCGCGGCCTTTTAAAATTAGAGCCGACGCCGCCGTAAATAGAATGATTAAAAAAGATGTTCCAGTCGCTTTTTGGACATTTATGTTTTGGATAAACATCATCGCGGGAACAAAAATTATTCCGCCGCCCACGCCCAAAAGCCCTCCAAAAACTCCGCCTAAAAACCCTATAATTGCCGTCGACATTTTTATTTCCCGGCTCTGTCAAGAGCGAGATTCACAAGTTTATCGACATGTTTTATTTTGGGCGTTTCGCGCGGAACATGAAAATAGGTTACTCTTGAGAATTTTTTCTCTAATTCCTTCGTCCTTAAAAAAAGCGATTTCAAATGTTCCGCCTTAACTCTATAAACTCCAGAAAGCTGTCTTTGCGCGAGCTCGCTGTCTAAAAAAAAATCTATCTCGCTAAGCCCCAATTCTCCCGCCAGCGTAAGTCCTCGTATAACCGCTGTGTATTCGGCAACATTATTTGTTGTCTCGCCAATAACTTCTCCAAGGTCTGACAACTTATTGTCTTCTGAGTCGCAAACCAAAACTCCAATAGCCGCGGGCCCGGGATTTCCTCTCGCGCCGCCATCGGAATAAACTTTTCCTTTTTTCATTTATCTTCCGCTTCGTCTTTTTTTTCTTTTTTGCGGTTAAAGCCCTTATGAGAAGCCTCAAGCGCGTCAATTTCTTTTTGTATTTCTTTCAGCTTATCATTAAGTTCCCGGACAGGATCCGGTAAATCCCCGTGTTCTAAATCCACGTCTTCCACTTTTTTTCCGTCAATTCGGACAATCTCCGCGGGAACTCCTACGACCGTGCAGTTTTCCGGCACAGAATGAATAACCACCGAACCACCGCCGACTTTTACATGATCACCAATTTTTATGTTACCAAGAATTTTCGCGCCGGCGCCGACAACTATGTTGTTTCCAAGCGTCGGATGCCGTTTGCCACGTTCTTTCCCTGTTCCGCCAAGCGTTACGCCTTGATAAATTGTTACGTTTTCACCGATTTCTGTCGTCTCGCCGATAACCACTCCCATTCCGTGATCGATAAAAAAACCCGCGCCAATTTCCGCGGCCGGATGAATTTCTATGCCTGTAAAAAATCGCGCAAGTTGAGAAATAAGCCTCGGAATGAACGGTATTTTTAACAAATGCAAAAAGTGCGCGAAACGATAAACTGCGACAGCGTGAAGCCCTGAATAAAGAAAAAGGACTTCCAACGCTCCGAATGTAGCCCGCGCGGCAGGGTCGCGTTCAAAGCAGGCTTTGTAGTCTTTGTAAATTGCATAAAAAGGATTTTTCATAATTTTTAGACGCTGAAACGAAACAGCATTACGTCGCCGTCTTGAGTTTCATACTCCTTTCCTTCCACTCTAAGCAGCCCCTTTTCTTTCACGGCCGCTTGAGAGCCATATTTAATCAAATCTTCATACTTAATTACTTCAGCGCGAATAAATCCTCGTTCAAAATCCGAATGAATTACGCCCGCCGCTTGCGGAGCTTTAGAACCTTTTCTAACAGTCCAGGCCCTAACTTCTTTTTCGCCCGCGGTAAAATATGTGATAAGTTGAAGAGTCGCGTATCCCGCGCGGATAAGAGCATTAAGGCCCGGCTCTTCTAATCCAAGTTCTTTTAAAAATGCTTTTTGATCGTCTTCTGAAAGGTCGATAAGCTCAGACTCTACTTTTCCAGAAATCACTACTACTTGTGCGTTTTCTTTTGCCGCATGCTGCCTGACTATATCGACATATTTTCCGCCACCCGGGAGCTCTGCCTCCGCGACATTGGCGCAATAAAGTGTCGGCTTTAAAGTGAGAAACGCCAAATCTTTTACCAGTTTTTTTTCATCGTCCGTAAGCCCAACGCCGCGAAGCGAAGCGCCGGCTTCCAAAGATTTTTTTATTTTTTCATAAACGGGCATTCTCTCTTTTGATTCTTTATCGCCCGAACGCGCTAGTTTTCCCGTTTTGTCATACCTCGTGTTTATCGTGTCCAAATCTTTCAAACAAAGCTCTGTGTCAATTACGCCGATATCGCGCTCAGGATCTATGGAACCGGAAACATGAATGATGTTCGGATCGTCAAAGCAGCGCACAACATGTAAAATCGCCTCTACTTCTTTTATATGTCCAAGAAATTGGTTCCCCAATCCTTCGCCTTTTGACGCTCCCGCGACAAGTCCCGCGATGTCATAAAATTCAACCGTTGTCGGCGTGGTTTTTTGCGGATTATAGAGTTTGCTTAACGCCGTAAGTCTTGGGTCGGGCACAGGAACCATTCCCACATTCGGCTCTATAGTGCAAAAAGGATAATTTGATGCCGCCGCATGCGCTTTGGAAATGGCGTTAAAAATAGTAGATTTTCCGACATTGGGAAGCCCGACAATACCGCATTTAAATCCCATAAAAACCTTTCATTTGCTTAAAAGCATTTTCAGATCCTAATAAGAGGTGGAACTATAACAAAAAAAATCTCTATAGACAATGAAACACACAAAAGCATCTTTTAAAATAAACAAATTTTTATTGACTTATATGCATAATAATTATATATTTGTTTATCTTTAATCAACCTTAGAGGAGGCTGTTATGTCGGTTTTTAAACAAAAATATGTTTTTATTTCTCTGCTTTTTATTTCCATAACTTGCGTATGCTTTCAACTGCAAGCCCTGTCGGAATGGAAAAAATCTGAACAACCATTTCCTTTCGGCGGCATTTTGACATCCATTGCCGAGCATCCTAAAAATGAATCTAAGTTTTTTGTCTCTTCTTCACGGCAAGTTTTTGAATCGGACAACGAAAACCACTGGACATCTCTTGATTTTAAAACTAGCGATTTGTCTTCCATAAAACGCGTTTGGACTTTTCCGTTTTTGCCTGAATCTGTTTTTGTTACAACGGACAAAACGCTTGTCCTCGGCGATTTGAAAAACATATCGTGGCAAACGGTTTATCAAGATCCAAGCAAAAAACCGCTATCTTTTGCCGTTCATCCAAACGAGGCAAATCATTGGTTTTTAGGAACCATGAAAGGTTTGATGGAATCTTTCGACGCGGGAAAACATTGGTCTCTTTCTTCATCCTTTCCAATGTCCAAGCCCGCAAATTTTGTTCTTTTTCATAAAAACAATCTTTTCATAGCAAGCGACAAGGAGGTATTCATTATTTCTTCTGACCGCCAGCTTTTGACTGTTTTAGATCTTTCCAATACTCCGCAAAATTCATCCGCGGAATCCGCTGAAACATTTACTACGGAAAGCGATGAAGAGTTTTTTGACTCGCGCGTTAGAGAAATTATTTTCTCTAAACGAAACTCTCAGGAGCTTTTTCTCGCGACCGACTGCGGCGTCTTCCAAAGTCTTGACGGCGGTTACCAGTGGAACGCTCTTTCCCGCTCGGGACTTTTAGATGATTCCGTAACGCGTTTGGCATTATCTATTTCTCGAAATATTCTTTTTGCGGCAACTTCGCGCGGCGTATTCGCTTACAATTTCAAAGACTCTTCATGGACAAGCGTTTTTGAAGGTCTCGCCCAAAACAAAGTTTATTCATTGTCCGTAATTAACGAAGAGCGGCTTGCTGCGGTAACAAAAGAAGGCTTTGTTGAGCAATCTTTAGATGAGATTTTTTCTAAATCTTTTGCGGAAAAACCCGAGCATGAACCTTCGGCTGAAAAAATTTCTCTTTTCAAAACGCTGACAAATCTCGAGCCTAGTGTTCGCGATGTGCAAAAACACGTTATTCGGTATTCCGATACTAACAATTCTAAAATTAGCCGTTGGCATAAGCTTTCAAGACTAGCCGCGCTTTTCCCAACATTTGCCGCAGGAAGAGATAAACACCATTACGATTCCGTAAGCACATACGGCGGGAAATTTATTACAGGTCCAGACGACACGAGTCGCAGCTGGGACGCTGATGTTAGGTGGACTTTGGGAGATATGGTTTACAGTTCAAGTCAAACTTCCATTGATTCGCGCGCCAAATTAATGGTGGAGCTTCGCAACGATTTGCTTTCAGAGGTTACGCGGATTTTTTATGAACGCCGCAGACTTCAGATGAATGCCGTGTGGTCTCGGTCAGAATCCGAGCAAGAACATCTTGAAAAATTATTGCGGTTAGACGAGCTTTCCGCGCTGCTTGACGGAATGACGGGCGGATTTTTCCTAAAACAACTTGATAAAATTTATACCGAAAATCCGCATCTTAATTCTCTTTGGGATTTTGTTTCCGCTGCAAAACAACACGAGTATTAAAATTTCAGCAGCGATTTTTATTATCTAAAAAGAACGCTTAATTACAAAAATTAATTCTTTTAACCCAAAACGTTCCTTTGCGGATATGGACGTTGCATTAGGAAATAAATCTTGAACGCGAAGTTTTTCTGAATCCGTCAGCAGTTCTATTTTATTCAAAACCAAAATCGTTTTTTTAGACTCCGCGCCAAGTTCTTTTAAAACATTTTCCGCTACGCGTTTGTTTTCCATCACTCTCTCGCTTGACGCGTCCAGCACTATTAAAATCAAATCCGCTTCTAGCGATTCTTCAAGCGTCGCGTGAAAGGCTTTCACAAGCGCGTGTGGTAAATCACGAATAAACCCCACCGTGTCCGTAAATAGAATATTGCTTCCCGTCTCGTCTTTATAAATCCGTGTTTTTGGATCAAGCGTCGCAAAAAGTTTATTTTCGGCATACGCGTTCGCGCCAGTCAAAGCGTTTAAAAGAGTGGATTTTCCCGCGTTTGTATAGCCAACAATCGCGACTTGCAAAAGTCCTTTTTGTCTTCGTCCCGAACGAAGCTGCGCGCGATGGACTCGTAATTTTTCTAATCTTTCTTTTATCGTAGAAATTCGTTTGCGAATTTTTCGCTTGTCTGTTTCCAGTTTTTGTTCGCCGGGTCCGCGAGTGCCTATTCCGCCTCCCTGTTGAGACATCGCCTCGCCTTGCCCGGAAAGCCGCGGCAGAAGATATTCCATTTGAGCAAGCTCCACTTGTAATTTGCCGTCAGCAGAAACCGCGCGGCGAGCAAAAATGTCCAATATCAAACCGGTTCTGTCCACGACGCGAACGCCGCAATCTTTCTCAAGGTTTCTTACTTGAACGGGCGTTAAATCAACGCTAAAAATTAAAACGTTCGTTTGCGTTTTAATAACTTCTTCATAAATTTCGTGGACTTTTCCTTCGCGGACAAAGTATTTCGCGCTAGGATGCGGAACGTTTGCTGTTACAACTTCAATAACCGTTCCAAGCGCGGATTGAACAAGCTCCGTCATCTCCAAAGCTGTTTCCCTAACATCAATCGCCTTTTCGCCAAATCTTTTAACCGCTACAATCAAAACTCTATCGCGAGCCATTTAAACATCTTTCTTTTTCACTCTGTCCAGTCTGAGCTGCCCGCAAGCCGCGGAAATATCTCGTCCTTCTGTTTGCCTTAAAGTTACAAGCGTTCCTCTCTTTTCAAGCAGTAAACAAAATTTCTCGCATTCTTTTTTCGTAGGCGAAGTCTTAGGGTATTCGGCTATTGGATTATAGGGAATAACATTTACTTTAGCGCCAAGCGGCTTGGTTAAAATAGCAAGCCCTTCGGCTTCTTCTTCCGTATCGTTCACTCCGGGAATAAGCGTCCATTCAAAAGTAATTGTGCGTTTTAAATCTTTTGCGACGCGTCTCAAAGCGGAAGCCAAATCGGGCAAAGGATATTTGCGGTTAACAGGCATTAGCAAACTTCTTGTTTCATTTATTGTCGAATGCAGAGAAACAGAAAGTCGAATGCGCCCTTCAAAAACTTTCACGAATTCCAAAATTTTCGGTGTTATGCCAGATGTCGAAACCGTAACGCGTCTTGCGCTAAATCCAAAACCCCAGTCCTCTGTCAAAATTTTAACAGCACGCACGGTTTCATCAAAATTATCCAAAGGTTCTCCCATGCCCATAAAAACAACATTTGTGATTTTTTTGCCCGACAACCTTTTCACTCTAACTACTTGTTCGATAATTTCACCCGATGACAAATGTCTCAAAAACGGCGTTTTCCCGCTAGCGCAAAAAACACATTTGACTTTGCATCCGAGCTGCGTTGAAACGCAAACTGTTTGGCGGTCGCGGCTTTCCTCCGCGTCTATATCGTCGTCATTTTCATCTGAAAAAGTCTTTGATATTAAAACCGTTTCAAGCAAATGTCCGTCATATGTTTTAAAAAGATATTTTTTCGTATTGCTTTTCGCGGCGCTCATAACTTCTTTAAATTCAAGCGTGACAAGCGGCGTCTCGGCAAAAAGTTTTTGGAGAAAGTCTTTGGGAAGGTTTTTTATTTCGGTTGGTTCAAGAATTTGTTTTTTATAAAGCCATTCGCGAAGCTGCGCTGCTCTGTATTTCGGAACATTTAACGCTAAAACTCTTTCTTCTATTTCGGCGGGTAAGAGACCATAAAAACTTTTATTTACACTTACATCCATTTTTTAATTCGCATTCCAAAATACATTAATGCCGTAACTAGCACGCACACGGCCAAACACAGCCAAAACCCGTACGGATGATTCGCCCAAGGTAAATTTTGAAAATTCATTCCGTAAATGCTGGCAATGACAACCGCCGGCATTGTAAGCGTCGCCAAAATAGTCAGCCGTCTCATTGATTCATTCAGCTCGTTGGACTGAAACGAAAAGTAGACTTCCAGCATACTGGTTAAATGGTCATGCATGCCTACTGCTAGGGAAGATATTTTAAAAAGATGGTCGCTAATGTCGCGGAAATAAATTAGATTTTGTTCGCGAATTAAATGTCCCGCGTTACGAGTGAGAAAATATAGCGTATCACGTTGAGGACTGACGATTCGTTTCAATGTCGAAATATCCTGCTTAAGCTGCAGCAATCTCTCTAAGTTTTCTTGTGTCGAACTGGCGCTGAATATCTCTTTTTCCAAATCGTCCACTTCTTCTTCATAACGATACATCACAGGCAAATAACGGTCAACAAGATGGTCAAGAATTGTATGCGCCAGCAAGTCTGCTCCAGAACTCATAATTCCTGGCGCTTTTTGCTGCACTTTAGCGATGTCTTGCGTAACGCTTATGATTGGCGATTTATGAAAAGTTACAACATAGTTAGGGCCAAGAAAGAGGTTAAGGTCAATCGTGGAAAGCTCTTGTTGTTTGTCTCCTTGAACTCTCGTAAGCGCGTGAACAACCAAGAACAAATATTCTTCATAGTCGTCAATTTTGGGCTCTGAGTGCTCCGCAATACAGTCTTCCACGGCTAGAGGATGAAAATTAAAAATCTCTACGAGGGTATCGCTCTCAAATTCATCCGGCGATTCCAAATCAACCCACAAAAGACCTTCTTTGTCGCTCAGCGCGGAAAGCATCCGCGCGCGCGAAAGGTTGGTCTCTATCGGATTGCCTTTTTTATAAAAAAAACTTGAAATCATATCGCCTCCGCTCTCGCTCAGATGTCGCTATCTTAACAATCCCTTTTATGTTTGGCGACAAAACTCTTTCTTTAAAATAAGATTATGTCTTGGTTTGTTATAGAAATTTATTCTATAATACCAGCCGGCATTTTTTGTTAAATCAAAAAAAGGCTTCGTTTATATGCCAAAAAAAATTTTAATAATCGATGATGAGATCGACATTTGTAAAGCCGTAACCGAATTTCTTTTTGATGCTGGGTATTCTACCTCTTATGCTCTAACAGGCAACGACGGCTTAGAACAAGTAAAAAAAGAACTTCCTTCGCTAATAATTCTTGATATAGGTCTTCCCGGCATGGACGGCATCGAGACTCTTAGGCTCATAAGAGAAATCTCCGCCTCTCTTCCCGTTGTAGTTCTTACGGCTAATCATGATCCTGATTTGATAAAAAAGATAATGCGTTTTGGCGTTTTAGAATATTTAACAAAACCTATCAATCTTGAAACTTTATTAAATCATTTTGTCCGAGACATTATTGGCAAGCCTTTGGATTAGTCTTCTTTTTCAGCCTAGCCTCAACAAACTCTTTAATTGTCCGTTTTTCTTTTCCCTTTATTTTTAAAAACTCCATGCCCGATCTATAAATGTCTTTTTCTTTTATCTCCGTATGTCGAACTCGGCCAAGAATCTCTATAAAATCTCCTTTTTCGCTAGGCAAAACAAAACTCAAGCTAATGGTCGTATCAACGGGAATCCCTTGAGAAAATGTCAAAAGCAGCGCGCCGCCTTCAGACAAGTCAGAAACTCGCGCTTGCACGCCAACTTCATCTTCTTCTGTTGGAGAAAAAAAACGCGTAACAGCATAAACGTCTATACGAACAAATTTTCTTCTTTCTTTAAATCTTTTTTCGTTTTCATTTTTGTCTATTGACATATAAGCGCCTATGCGTTTGTTTTTGGCAGCGCAAAATATCGCCCGTTAAATTTTTTAAGAGAAACATTCGTGTTAAAGAGTGCGTTTAAATTTTTTTCCGAAAGAACTTTTTCTTTTTCACCGTCTAAAACAAAGCTCCCGTTTTTCATCAAAATAACCCTTTTAACTTCCGGCAAAACATCTGTTAAGTAATGCGTAACAATAATAACACCTATTCCAGAATTTGCTATTTTACCCAAAAGATTTTGCATTTTAAAAAGCGCGTGCAAATCCAAACTGTTGGACGGTTCGTCTAAAAGCAACGCTCTCGGATTATGAATAAGCGCTCTGCCGATTAAAAACCGTCTCGCTTCACCTGAGGACATTTCTGTCATTTTTTGATTTTGAAGTCTTGCTGTTTCCAAAAACGCTATAACTTTATCGGCTTTTTGTTTCATTGCTTTTGTTATTTTTGAATTATTTTGATGAAGTCCAATACCGCCGAAAAAGCCCGATAAAACCGTTTCGCGCCCCGTTATTCTTCTAAAAAAAGCGTTTTGTAAATCGCTTGATACGATTCCTAATGTCGCGCGAAGATCAAAAATATCCCAAGTTTTTTTTTCCCAAATTTTAAATATCGGATTTTTGGTTTGAGTTTCGGGATAATACTCTCTAGCTATTGTTTTAATCAGAGTAGATTTGCCCGCGCCATTAGGACCTAAAACAGCAACGCTTTCGCCTTCAAAAATCTTAAACGATACGTCTTTTAGGATTTGTCTATTGCCCCGAAGAATCGATATATCTTTGAATTCAAGAAGTGGAATTTTTGATTTATTTCTCATTATAAAAAGCGCTCCGTCTGCGGAAACCATATGGTTATTTCAAGCATACAGCCATAGATATTTTAAGTCAATTACAGGGTGTTTGTCGTTTATAAAAAATCCTGAATAAGATCTAAATTAGTTTTATCTTTTAATCGTAAAGCTGTTTTTTTTATATTCTATAAGACCAGCTTTTTGCATTTTGGAAAGTTCGTTGGATAGGGCGCTTCGTTCAACCATTAAGTAGTCCGCCAACTGTTGTCGATTAAACGGTATTTCAAAAGAGTGTTTTCCCTGTTTCTGCGCTTCCGAAAACAAATAAGACAGCGCTCTTTCCCTGATGCTTTTGGGGGTGATGTGTTCAATTTTTTTAACCAAATCGATATTTTTTTCGACAATGATATAAAACAAATTTTTGATTAACGCTTGATGAAAAACACAGCCTGAGGCGCAGATCGTCAATGTCCTATTGACATCCATGAAAAGAATTTCGCTTTTTTGCACGGTCGCGACATTAACCAGCGAATACGCGCTTTGCCGGCAAGCAAATGCTTCGGCAAAAAGTTCCCCGACGCCGACATTTTGGATTATATGAACATTTCCCAATATGTCGGTTTTGCTGATATGAACGCGTCCTGACAAAACAATGCCGATGGATTTAATTTTATCGCCAACGCGGTAAATGTCTTTTTCTTTCTCGTAAATAGCGATCTTCGCCTTTAAACATTGCAGAACGCTTTTTATTTCTGACCTAGTCAAACCCTTAAACAAAGGGTTGGCGGCTAAAATATTATATTTATCCATTATTTCTCTTTCGTTGTTAAAACAACATACTTTTCATAATCTATGATATAGCCTGTCGCAAGTCAATGACCAGTAGAGGCGCAAAATGCAACGGAAAATGATTCAAATAGATCAAGAAAAGTGCGTAGGCTGCGGACTGTGCGCTAATGCCTGTCAGCAAGGCGCTATAGAAATCATTGACGGCAAAGCAAAGTTAGTCAGAGATGATTATTGCGATGGGCTTGGGAATTGTTTGCCTGTATGCCCAGTGGGAGCAATCAGCTTTTCGGACAAAGACATCATTTTAAAGAATAAGGCTGAGGATAAACCCAAAAGCGAAAAAGAAAAATCCATGCCTTGCGGCTGTCCCGGGACCAATGTCCGCCCCATAGAAAGAAAAGAACGCCGCGAAGCTCATGTTTACGAAGAGCAAACTTCTGAGTTGAAACAATGGCCAGTGCAAATTAAGCTGGCGCCAACCACCGCGCCGTATTTTCAAGATGCCGACTTATTGATCGCGGCAGATTGCACGGCTTACGCTTACGCTGGATTTCATCAGCGATTTATCAAAAATAAAATAACTCTTATCGGTTGTCCGAAACTGGATATGACGGACTACACCGAAAAGCTGACTTCCATAATCGCTGGAAACGACATAAAAAGTCTTACGATTGTGAGAATGGAAGTTCCCTGCTGCTCTGGTATTGAACGGGCATCGGTGCAGGCGTTGAAAGACAGCGGCAAATTTTTGCCCTGGCAAGTTGTAACTATTTCGATTGACGGCAATATTTTATAACAAAAAAAAGAGAGGAGATTGCTATGTTTTGTTTTCAATGCGAACAAACGTCTCAAAGTAAAGGCTGCACTTCTGCGGTGGGAGTGTGCGGAAAAAAAGCGCAGACCGCGGATTTGCAAGATGATTTAACAAGTTCCCTTATTGAATTGGCGGCCTCCGGCAAAAAATCGACGGAGATAACAAATATTTTAGTCGACGGACTGTTTACGACAGTTACTAATGTCAACTTCGATGATGACAGTATCTCAAAATTGGTGGAAAAAGTCCGCTCTCTCACGCCGCAATCCAACTTCAAAATATCTGCTGTTTGGAACGCCAATGAAGACATACGAAGCCTCAAATCTCTTATTTTGTTTGGACTGAGGGGAATGGCGGCTTACGCTCATCATGCCAGAGCTCTTGGTTATCAAAACGATAAGGTAAACGACTTCTTTTACGAAGCCTTGCAAGCAATAGTTCAGAAAAATACCACTGCCGAACTTTTGCCTTTGGTTTTAAAAACCGGCGAAATCAATCTGATTTGCATGGAGCTTCTTGATAAGGCAAACACTGAAACCTACGGTCATCCAGTGCCTACAAAGGTTACAACCAATATTGAAGCCGGTCCATTCATCGTTGTTTCCGGACATGACCTGCTTGATTTGGAATTGCTGTTAAAACAAACGGAAGGCAAAGGCATTAACATTTATACTCATGGCGAAATGCTGCCTTGTCACGCGTATCCTAAATTGAAAACATATTCTCACCTTAAAGGAAATTTTGGAACCGCTTGGCAAAATCAACAAAAGGAGTTCGCCGGTGTTCCGGGCGCGTTTCTTTTTACCACAAACTGCATTATGCCGGTAAAAGACAGCTATGCCGACCGCGTGTTTACAACCTCTTTAGTGGCTTATCCGGGCATGGTGCATATAGGTGAAGATAAAGATTTCACTCCGGTTATTAATAAGGCTTTGGAATTGGGCGGAAATCCTGAAGAACACAAAATGACTGGGATTAACGGCGGAGATACGTTAACTGTCGGCTTCGGACACAATACCGTGCTTTCAGTTGCCGGCAAAGTCATTGACGCGGTTAAGTCCGGCGCATTGAAGCATATCTTTTTGGTCGGCGGTTGCGACGGCGCTAAACCCGGCCGCAACTATTACACCGATTTCGTTAAACAAACACCAAACGACACCATCGTCCTGACACTTGCTTGCGGAAAATACCGTTTTAACGATTTGGATTTGGGGACGCTTGGCGGCTTGCCAAGGTTGCTTGATATGGGACAGTGCAACGATGCCTACAGCGCGATTAAAGTCGCGGTTGAACTTGCCAAAGCCTTTAATTGCGGCGTGAACGATCTGCCATTGTCTTTGGTGCTGTCATGGTATGAACAGAAAGCGGTTTGCATCCTGCTTACGCTGCTGCATTTGGGAATTAAGAATATGCGGCTCGGTCCGACATTGCCGGCTTTCGTCAGTCCAAATGTGCTGAAAATATTAATCGACAATTACAATATTGCGCCAATCACAACTCCCGAAAAAGATTTAAAAGCTCTATTGGGATAGAAAATCTTACAGCCGCGGTTTGATTGGCGGAAGTAATAGTTGCGAAAGGTATGCCAAACGCTAGGTTGCGCTGTTTGCGCAACGGGAAGAGAAATTAAAAATAAGAACTCAAAACTGGCGGT
>CAYPIR010000005.1:0-2267 GCA_964410905.1 uncultured bacterium
AGCAACTTTTCTATTCGCAAAATATCTTTTTCATTGCTCTCTATTTCAAGAAAATCGCCAAAACCCTTTAGGGTATCCAAAACAACTTCCGCTTTTCCAACTTTATAAATTTTCCGCTTTTTAGAATATTGATAAACTTTATCAAATCCTAAACGCAGCAGCATCGCTTTCATAGCATCGTAATTCACATCAGTTTCTATTTCCAAGCGTTTACTGAATTTACTTTTCTGCCGTGCTCCCTTGAGCGTTAACTTTGCCAGAGTCTTGCCAAACCTGCGAAGCCTGAGGACTTGTTTTTTGCTTTTAAGCTCTCCAAGTCTATCCCAAAACTCATTTTCTTCATTCCCTTCGGCGATTTTTTTAGCGCCGATTTTCCGTAATTTCAATCTGATTTGAGGCATTGATTCAATGCGGTATTTTTGCTCTATTTCCAAAAACGTCATTATTTTCTCTCCGCCAACATCATAGAAGCAATTTTTCGTGCAACTTCTTTCCCCAAAACTTTTTCCGTTATAGCTTGCGCGAAATCAAACGCCGTTCCTGGCCCTTGGCTTGTTATTACATTACCATCAACAACAACTTTTTTATTTTCATATTTTGCGGATTTTGGAAAATCCGTTTCACAACCCGGATAGCAAGTAACCCGCTTATTATCAATTATTCCAAGCGGAGACAAAACAACAGCCGGAGACGCACAAATGGCCGCGATTAATTTCCCTGCTTTATTTGCATTTTTAAGAATATCGCCGATTCTTTTATCTTCAGCGAGATTTGTTGCGCCCGGCATCCCTCCCGGCAAAATAAAAATATCAAAATCATTCTCTATATTGCCAAGTTCATCTAAAAACGCATCCGCTTGAACGACAAGTTTGTGCGAGCTTTTCACTTGTTTATTTTCAACCGCAACAAGAGTTGTCCTAATTCCCGCGCGCCGCAAGAAATCCATCGGAACAACCGCTTCGGTTTCTTCAAATCCATCCGCTAAAAAAATCACTGCCAAGTTCGCCATAAAATTCCCTATTTTGTCTGCGGAGGTTTAATTCCGTCAGCCTTCTCAACAATCAATTTTTTTTGTCCAAATATCTTGTCGTTCGCGTAGATGCAAAATTCATATGTTCCCGGATGAAGAAATCTAACGCCGCGAAGGTTAAACACCAATTCATGCGAACTAAGAGGACTTGGGACATTTACTTCCTCAGGCATTTCACTTTTGCCGATTGTTTCAGCGCTTTGTAAGTCCACCAGCTCCAGTCTAAAGCGATATATTCCTTGAGCGTCAGTCAACTTAATATAAATGGACATCGCGAAATGCGTGCATGGAAAAGTCGTGGCGCCAATATTTTCAAAAACTCCAATTAAACTTTTTTTATTTGTTCCGCGTTCAGTAATGACATAATCGCAGATAAGCATCGCGTTGGTTTTCGGTGTGGGAGATTGCATAAAAATTCCTTATATATTTAGTAACATTAAAAGTTAAACCGCGTCATTGTATCATGCAAATATTATTCTTCATGCGTGCTTTTATTCTTATTACCCTTAAATGGATTTTGAGGGTCAGAAAAATCAGGGAGAAATGAAGTTTCGTCTCTGAGCTCTTGAATATAAACATTTTTAAAGCCTAGAGATTCAACTTTTTCTAAAACCGATTCGTATTCCTGCACGTTTAATCGCCGCGTCAAAATACCACTCTGTCGACATCGTGGCATAGGCGAAAACTGTGCCATCATGGAAATTGGCAAATCATTTCCAAATTCTTTATGAAGCAATTCAAGCGCATTCAAACTATTTTCAACAAATCCCGGTAATACCAAATGACGGACAAGAACTCCTGTTTGCGCCAATCTTTCACCCGTTTCGTCAAAAGGTTTCAAAAAACCTTTTTCACGAATCATGAGCTTAACGGCCTCAAACGCGATTTCAGGATACCGTTCATCTCCCATGCAGGTTCTAGCGAGTTCTGAGTCCGCAAATTTAAAATCGGACAAAAAAATATCCATTTCGCTTGCGTATTCTAAAATCATTTCTTTTTTTTGATAACCTGAGGAATTAAATATTTTGAGTATTGTTATTTTTTTTTCTCGCAACTCACGACAAAGATTTTTGATATGCCGCCAAAAGTGATCCGGCGTTACAAAATTTAGATTGTGAACTTTGCTTTCGACAATGAGTTTTTCAATTTCCAAAAGAAACTGCTCGGAAGAATAAATTTTCCCGTAATGTTCTGCCGATATTTGCCTATTTTGACAAAAAAAACATTGGCATGAGCA
>CAYPIR010000005.1:2367-119935 GCA_964410905.1 uncultured bacterium
AGAAAATCCTTGCCCCCACAACGCCGCAATCATTCCAGTCAAAACATCTCCCGTTCCCGCTGTCGCCATACCTGGATTTCCTGTTTTGTTTATATAAATTTCTCCATTTGGCGCGGCAACAACTGTTCTATGTCCTTTTAGGACTATAATTGCGTTATAGATTTTTGCGATTTCAGCAGCGCGATTTTCTCTATTGTCGTCCGTAAGGCTGCCGCCAAAAAGCCTCAAAAACTCTCCTTCGTGCGGGGTAAGAATAAGAGAAGATTTGTGTTTTTTTAAAATGTCAAGATGCCCGGCAAACGCGTTAAGACCATCAGCATCTAGAACTATTTTAGTATCAAATTTCGATACAACTTTTCGGACAAGCTGCGCGGTATATTTTTGAGTTGAAAGGCCTGAACCAATTCCAACAACGTCTTTATCGATAGAGAGTTTTTTTATTTCCAACAATGCTTTATGGGAAATCGTTCCTTGCTTTGTGTCCGATAATGGTCTGACCATTAGTTCGGGGTCAATCCTCGCGATTACGGAATAAATCGCTTCCGGGACGCCGACAGTAACAAGCCCTGCCCCAGAACGAAGTGCTCCCATTCCCGAAAGACGCGCTGCACCGCTCATGCCAAGTGAGCCCGCAAGGATTAAAATCTTTCCGTAATTACCTTTGTGTGAATTTTTAGGACGCTTTAAAAGGCGAGATAAATCGCTGACGCAAAAACTGTTGCGGAACTTCATTTCGCTCTAATAATTTTTTTCATTTGCAAAACAGCGGCGGCAAGTCCCACAAAAACCGCTCGGCTAATTATTGAGTGCCCGATATTGAACTCAACAATTTCTTGTATGGCCAACAGTGGAAAAATATTTTCATAATTCAATCCGTGTCCGGCGTGAACGCGTAGACCTATCGACGCTCCGAGCGCTGCCGCTTCTTTAATACGCAACAATTCCTCTGTTTTCTGCTTCCCTGAGGCGTTCGCATAAGCACCGGTGTGAAGCTCAACGGCGTACGCGCCAAGCCGCGCGGCTTCTTTTACTTGCGCCTCCGTCGGATCAATAAAAAGGCCAACTTCCACTTTTCTATCGCGAAGCGTGTCTATAGTTTTCATCAAAACAGCAGGTTTAGTAAATAAATCCAATCCGCCTTCTGTCGTCAACTCTTTGCGTTTTTCGGGAACAAGGCATGCTTTTTGCGGTTGCGCTTTTAACGCTATTTTAAGAATCTCCGGCAAAACCGCCATTTCAAGATTCAACGGAACATCTATTTTTTTTAGAAGCTCAAAGAGATCGGCATC
Organism: uncultured bacterium; assembly: GCA_964410905.1. GTDB lineage: Bacteria > Omnitrophota > Omnitrophia > Omnitrophales > Aquincolibacteriaceae > Aquincolibacterium. The sequence continues at coordinate 3,657 of CAYPIR010000005.1, forward strand.
TTGAATATGTCTTCTATCTTCTCGCAAATGAATCGTAATGCTATCGGCGCCACCTTTTTGAGCCTCAAGCGCCGCTTCCAAAACAGAAGGTTCTGCGGCAAGTCTCGCCTGACGCAATGTCGCAACATGGTCAATATTGATACCCAATGTTTTAATAGTTTTAGAGATCGCCATAAAAGCTTATTCAGTTAACGCTCTAATCGCCACTTTAATTAAAATAGAATCCTTGCTCTTCAGACTTAGCGTCTCTGGCAAAACAATTTGGAGCGGCAAATCATAATCGCCTTTTTTCAAATCCGAAACATCGACATAAGCCAAAATCTGCTCGGACGTTAATTTTTCGAGAGCAAGTTTAGAACCTTTCAAAACAAACGTTACTTTGTCCGGGCTTAAGTCAATCACGCCGATCGTTGACGAAGAGCGAATAGTTTTGACCGGAACATCTTGAAACTCCTTTTCATCAAATTCTTCGCGGATTGGGATATACACATCTATTAATGTTTCACTCAAAGCCTTTACGCCTTGCGGCAATTCAACTTCAACGGTTCTGTGAAGCGAGCGAATGCGACCGACCAAATCAATGGGCGCGGTTTTAAGCACGGTCATTTGCTCCAAAATATTTTTTGATCCTTGAACCATTATCGCGTTTGGATCCATTTTTATTTCATCCGTCAAAAGTTTGTAACCAATGGCGGGCTCTCCAGCAAAATTCCCTTGAACTTCTAATTTCTGAGAAATCACTTCGTCCAATTTCACAGTTACAATTTCCGGGTCAATGCGAACAACCCCAATTTGAAAACTTGGCAATTTGATTTCAGACGGCTCTACGCGAAAAGAATATTCTCCTGAATTTTTTACTTCCGAACCAAGCTTGTGTATCGCTCGAATATCTTGACTCGCGAGGTTCGCGATAAGAGATCTAGGCGCGGATAAAGTTACTGACAAAATTCTGGTGGAAATCGCGGAAATTGTCATATGCTCATTTTCGATATTAACAGCAAGCGGTATTTCGCGTGTAACTTCTACACTTTCTTCGCTCACGGCATAGAACCAAGTCCCAACAGCCAAAATAAGCGATATAAGTTTCAAATGCCAATTATGTTTAAACCACGCGCTCATTGCTAGCCACCTTTGCCATGAAACTGAAACAGCTTTCGATTTCTCTCAATAAATTCTGAAAACATTCCTTTGTTGACTGAAGGCTTAAAAAGCTCTTCCAACATCTTTTTTAAATCTTCTATGCTTAAACCCTTTGTAAGTTTTCCAAGTATCGATACGGATATTTTCCCCGTTTCTTCCGACACGACGATGCACACCGCGTCATTTTCTTCCGTAAGTCCAATCGCGGCGCGGTGCCTTGTCCCAACCGACGATGGCAAATCAGTGATTTGAGTCAGCGGGAAAAGCGAACCGCAGCACGCAATTCTGTTACCCACGATAATCACCGCGCCGTCATGAGTAGGCGTATGAGTATCAAAAAGAGTTATAAGCAAATCAGACTTTACAAGCGCGTCTATGGGAAGTCCCGATTCAATATAATTTTTAAGCCCCGTCTCACGCTCCATGGCAATTAAAGCGCCTGTCCTATGCCGAGACAAATGATCGCAGGCGCGAACAATTTCATCTATTGCGCCGCCTTGCGCAAGCGCGCCACCCGACATCGTTGCTCCAATACGGGCTAGCACCCGTCTCATTTCAGGTTGAAAAATAATCAAGAATGCGACTATACCAACCGCGAACAATTTTGAGAGGACCCAAATAATGCTGTTTAATTCGAGAAATTTCGCGAGGATAAAAATCATTACGAGGAAAATGAGACCGATTAGAACTTGCATTGCCCGCGTGCCTTGAAAAAAACGAATAACAAAATAAATCAAAACCCAAATAAAAAATACTTCAATCGAGGGGCGCCAAAGCGTGCTTATGAGTTCTAACATTTTGCTTTCTTTTTATATTTTTTGGACTACTGTTTGTGTTAAGAGGCAATTACTTATCGGCAATTTCCCATCGCTCTTAAATCGGGCATTTTCTACTTCGGCGAGGCTGCCGCATTAAAACAATTCTTTGTTCTTAGCAGAAGGGTTCACGCCAAAATGCGCAAAGGTTTTTTCCGTCAAAACCCGCCCCGCCGCCGTTCGTTTTAAAAATCCTCTTTGTATAAGATACGGCTCATAAATTTCTTCAATGGTTTCAGGATTTTCACCAACGCCTATCGCTAAATTATTTAAGCCGATAGGGCCGCCTTTGCATTCCTCTAAAATATAACTCAAAATCCGCTTGTCCATCGCGTCTAAACCTTCGCGATCAACACCCAGCATCCGCAGCCCATCGTCCGCGGTCTTCGCGTCGATTACTCCATTCGCTTTCACTTGAGCGTAGTCTCTAACACGTCTTAAAAGTCTGTTCGCGATACGCGGTGTTCCGCGCGCGCGGCTCGCGATTTCTATGGCGCCTTCATTATCAATTTTTATTTCAAGTATTTGCGCCGAACGCTTAACAATCGTTGCAAGGTCTTCATTTTCATAATAATTAAGCCGTTCTAAAATTCCAAACCGCGAGCGAAGCGGCGCCGTTAAAAGTCCGCTGCGCGTCGTAGCCCCGACAAGCGTAAACCGCGGCAGCTGCATTTTTACAGAGCGCGCGTTTGGGCCTTTATCAATCATAATCTCTATCGAAAAATCCTCCATCGCCGAATAAAGATATTCCTCAACAATTCTCGGCACGCGGTGAATTTCATCGATAAAAAGGACATCTCCCTTTTCAAGATTTGTAAGAATTCCAGCAAGGTCGCCCGCGCGTTCGATTACGGGACCAGACACTTGATGAAGTTTCGCGTTCATTCGCGCCGCGACAATATTGGCAAGTGTCGTTTTTCCCAACCCCGGAGGCCCAAACAAAAGAATATGGTCAAGCGACTCTCCTCTGCCAAGCGCCGCATCAATAAAAACACGCAAATTTTCCTTTATTTCCTTTTGCCCGATGAACTCATCAAGGCTCGTGGGTCTAAGGCTTACTTCAACAGCCTCTTCTTCGGGCTTATATTCTTCGTTAAAAATTCTCTCATCTTCCATAAATAAAATACCTTATACGTGTTTTAACGCTTTACGAATCATTTCCTCTACTGTCCATTTATACTCAGGATTTTCCTTAAGTATTTTTTGCATAACTTCTTTCGCCTTTTGCTTGGTATAACCGAGCGAAACAAGAGCGCTCGCCGCGTCCTCTAAAATTTGTTCTGAAATATTTTTGTTGTGTTGTATACCAAGATTTTCCGCGCCGGAATTTTTAGGCAATTTATCTTTCAGTTCTACGGCGACGCGCTCCGCCGTTTTTTTACCAACGCCGGAAACTGAGCTGAGAACGGCTATGGCGCTCGCGGCAATCGCGTTCTTGAGTTCCGCCAAAGTCATACCTGAAAGAAGCGTCATCGCCATTTTGGGACCGACTCCGGAAACTGATAACAGCAGTTTGAAGAGTTCTTTTTCTTCTTCGTCAAAAAAACCGTAGAGCAGCTGCGCGTCTTCACGGACAATAAAATGCGTCAAAATTTTAGCAGTTTGTCCTAAATCGGGCAGTTTTGAAAAAGTGTTCACGGAAATTCTGACTTCATAACCGACGCCGCCAACATCTAAAATTACAGTGGCGGGAGTTTTCTCGGCGATGCGTCCATTTAAATATCTATACATTAAAATTTCCTTCCAACTGAGTGCGAATGGCACATAGCAATCGCAAGCGCGTCCGAGGCGTCCATCGCGACTGCGGTTTTGAGATTTAAAAGTCTTTTTATCATAAATTGAACCTGCTCTTTGGCGGCGCGGCCATTTCCTGTCGTGGATTTTTTTACCTCGGATGGCGAGTATTCTACCACTCCGATATTTTGCTTGGAAGCGGCGAGCATTGCGCATGCCCGCGCCGCGCCAATCCGTTCTACGGCACGCACATCTTTAGCATAAAAAAGCGACTCTAAAGCCATAACATCGGGAGCATAACTTTGAATGTTTTTTTGCAGAGACTCAAACATATGCAAAAGCCGTTTTTCAATTTTATCACGCGGATTAGCGCGAATAGTCCCGCAAATGACAAGTCTGCAATTTCGTCCATCAAATTCTAAAATGCCGAACCCCATTTTGTGCGTTCCGGGGTCAACTCCCATTATCCGCATAACGCTCCGCTCTGCTATTAAAATATTCATGCTCAAAAAAAAAGACAGGCGCGGATTAACGCCTGTCTTTTGACTCGCTCGCGAAGAGCGATAAAAAACTAACCCGCGATTTCCTTCATCACATCATCAGGAATATCGACATTGGAATAAACATTTTGCACATCATCGTGCTCTTCGAGTTTCTCTATCAAATTCACAACTTTACGAGCGACTTCGGAAGAAACGCTTGTGAGATTTTTAGGAATCATCGTAAGATTCGCGTTCTCAATTTTAATATTCGCTTTTTCAATCGCTTCGCGCACCGTCCACAAATCCTGCGGCGCGGTCGTAACTTCAAACACTTGCTCGGTAGATGTCATATCTTCCGCGCCGGCGCCAAGCGCGATTTCCATCAAATTATCTTCTGTCGTGGCGTCTTTTTGAATCACAATAAAACCTTTTTTCTCAAACATCCACGCAACCGTTCCCGCGCTTCCCATATTTCCGCCGTTTTTGCCGAACACGCTGCGAATTTCAGAAGCGGAACGATTTTTGTTATCCGTGAGACAAGCCACAAGAATCGCGGAACCTTCGGGTCCAAACCCTTCGTAAGCAATTTCTTCATAAACTACGCCTTCGAGTTCGCCGGTTCCTTTTTTAATAGCCCGATCAATGTTATCCGCCGGCATATTCGCTTCTTTAGCCGACTGAATAGCCGTGCGAAGTCTGGGATTCATCGCCTGATCTCCTCCGCCCGTTTTCGCCGCCACTGTAATTTCGCGAATAAGTTTTGTGAATGCTTGGCCACGCTTCGCGTCAACAATGGCTTTTTTATGTTTAATACTCGCCCACTTTGAATGTCCTGACATTTTTATCTCCTTTTACCTCAGCTTACTAATTTTCAAAAATCGCTTCCTTAATACGCAAAGCATCACGTGTCGCGGAAACGTTATGTATCCTTAAAATTTGCGCATCCGAACCTTTTATCAAAACCGATATTGCCGCCGTGCCAAAATCCCTGTTCATCGGCATATCCTGCCCTGTTAATTCCCCGATAAATTTTTTACGGGACGCGCCAAGCAAGACTGGAAACCCAAGCTCCTTAAAACTATCCAACCGCCTAATAATTTCTAAATTCTGCTCAGTAGTTTTTGGGAGTCCGATACCAGGATCAATGACAATTTGTTCCGCTTTAACTTCAGCGTCCAGCGCAATCTGTATACTTTCCTTTAATTCCCGCAAAACATCAGGAATAAGATCCGCGTATCGCGTAAGCGTTTGCATCGAATCCGGTGTTCCGCGGCTATGCATTATTACAATACCGGCATCAAATTCACGAACAACTCTCGCCATTTCCATTCCGCCATATCTCAAGCCGCTTACATCATTAATAATATTGGCGCCTGCTTTAAGACACGCGCGGGCGACTTCGGGCTTCGCAGTGTCAATGGAAATGGGAATATCAATTTTTTGCGCAACAGCTTCAACTATCGGCAACAATTTTTTAATTTCGTCTTCGGCGGAGACTCCTAAAGAACCCGGCCTAGTGGACTCGGCGCCAATATCAACAATATCAGCTCCTTCTTTTGCTAATTTATCCGCGTGTTCAACTGCTTTTTCTTTATCAAGATATTTCCCGCCATCAGAAAACGAATCGGGCGTAACATTCAAAATACCCATCACAAGAGTTTTGTTTAAAGATAGTTCATTACCCCTAATCTTCCAAATCATTAAACTAATTTACCTCTTTTCCCTCGCCGTCTTTTTTCTCTTCGTCCGCGGAAACTCCGCCAAGCCCAGTGATTTTTTTTATCTCTTCGGCATCAATAACTTCTTTTTCCAAAAGCACTTCCATCAAAGCCTCTAATTTATCACTGTGTTTTTTCAAAAGCGCTTTAGCGTTTATATAGCATTCGTCCACAATCCTGCGGACTTCAGAATCAATAACAACCGCGGTTTGCTCAGAATAATCTCTCTCACGCATCAGGTCTCGTCCCAAAAAAATCTGTTTGTCTTTTTTACCAAAAGTCAGATTCCCAAGTTTCTCACTCATCCCAAGTTCACAAACCATTGTCTGAGCGTAATGCGTCGCTTTTTCCAAGTCATCTGAGGCGCCAGAACTTACTTCGTTGAAGGTAACTTCTTCCGCGACACGGCCGCCCAGCAAAACAGTAATGCGATTTATAATTTCTGTTTTAGTAATCAAATTACGGTCTTCGTCAGGCACCTGCATTGTGTATCCGCCGATACCGTATCCGCGCGGAATAATTGAAACCTTATGAACTGGATCGGCTCCCGGCAAAAGAAGGGCTATAAGAGTATGCCCCGATTCGTGAATCGCTTTGATTTTTTTCTCACGCTTAGAAATCACGCGGCTTTTTCGTTCAGGACCAACCATGACCCGCTCAATAGATTGCTCAAGTTCGACTTGCCCAACCGCTTCTAATTTACGCCGCGCGCCGAGAAGAGCAGCTTCATTTACGAGATTTGCCAAATCGGCTCCGGAAAACCCCGGCGTTTGCCGCGCGATTTTTGCCAAGTCAACATCTCCTGCAAGTTTAATTTTTGCGGCATGAACTTTTAAAATCTCTTCGCGGCCTTTTATATCAGAGCGTTCAATAACAACTTGCCTGTCAAATCTTCCTGGCCGAAGAAGCGCCGGATCAAGCACGTCGGGACGATTGGTAGACGCGATTAAAATCACTCCAATATGCGTATCAAATCCGTCCATTTCAACCAAAAGCGCGTTTAGCGTTTGCTCGCGTTCATCGTGCCCGCCGCCGATGCCGGCAAACCGCTGCCGTCCGACAGCGTCAATTTCATCTATAAAAATAATCGCGCCGCGTCCGCTGGTTTTAGCAGAACGCTTTGCCTGCTCAAATAAATCCCTAACGCGCGCCGCGCCGACACCGACAAACATCTCAACAAAGTCCGAACCGCTTATGGAATAAAATGGAACTCCCGCCTCGCCCGCGACAGCCTTCGCAAGAAGCGTTTTCCCTGTTCCCGGAGGTCCCATAAGCAATACACCTTTGGGAATTTTCCCGCCCAACTTTTGAAACCGTGGCGGATCTTTTAAAAACTCAATAATTTCCTGCAGCTCCTCTTTTGCCTCATCAACTCCAGCCACATCTTTGAATGTTATCGATGATTTATCTTTGTCCGCTAACTTCGCCTTAGATTTGCCAAACGAAAAAACCTTGCCTCCGCCTTGCTGCATCCCACGGTAAATAAAAAACCAAAAAAACGCTATCAAAAGAAGCGTGGGGAAAATTCCAGCAAAAAAATTTCGCCAAAACGTAGGCGGTTCCGTTACCTTGAAATTTGCAACATTTTTACGAATAAGCGGAATAAGTTCCGGGTCGCTCAATGGAATATTCACCTCAAAATAACTTCCCGCTACTGTTTTTCCCCGCACAATGTTATCTACTAATTCGCATGACAAAATCTCGCCTGTTTCCGTGTTGCGCGACAAAATCCGATAAAACTCCGAATAGCTCATTTCTTTGGATTCGAGTCCGGGGAAAACAAAAATTTGTAGGAATAAAAAAATCGCGAGGGGGATAATAAAAAGCGCTATTAGCCGTTTTTTGTCCGGCTCTCCCGAGGGCAGCTCAGGCGAACGTTTTTTTGCGTTTCGAGGGCGCGGCATACTTTTCTTGTTTTGATTTTCCAAAGTTCTTTTCCAATCTTTTTAATAAAAATTTCGGGGGAAGGAGTGCGAAGTTTATCACGTGAAGAAAAATAGTTCAAAAGGTATCTGAATATTCACATCCAGTTCACATAACTTACAAAAATTATTTCTTACATTGAATTTAAAGTTAAATTCCCCCGCCGTCCTGAAACGTTTGCGATATTTCTTTTACCGCTTCCTTTTCATCTTCGCCTTCAACAACCAGAGTTACTTCAGCATTTTGCGCTACCGCAAGACGCAGCACATCTAAAATAGAATCTGTTTCAGCCTTTGCTTTGTTATGCCAAATTTGAACACGCGAATTATATTTTTTTGCGACCGTGATAATCCGCGCCGCTTCACGCAAATGAAGCCCGTGAGGATTTACGACTTTTATTTTTTTTGTTTCCATAAAATTAAAAACCCGCCTGACGATTTTCTTATTCGCCAGCGGGTTGTCCCGTTTTTAAATTTTAAAATTTATTCTTATACCGATAAGTTTTTACACATTCCCCGCTTACGATTTTCAAGATTTTTGATTGTCGGATCCGCCCCGCAAACGGGACATTGCGCATTTTTTCTTAAACCAATAGACCTAAAATTCATTGTCGTTATGTCTATAGTAAGCAATTTATTCACAAGCAAATCACCTATTCCTAAAATATATTTCACGGCTTCGGCAGATTGAACAGCCCCCACAATTCCCGGCACAACGCCAAGCACGCCAACCTCAGAACATGACGGCAGCGCGCCAAGCGGCGGAGGCGCGTCAAACACGCATCTATAGCAAGTCGAGCCCGGCAAATAAGTCATCGTCTGCGCGTGAAAAGTCAAGACCCCCGCGTGCGAGAAAGGTTTTTTATGAATAACGCACGCGTCATTTATCAAAAATTTATCTGAAAAATTATCCGTTCCATCAATTACAAAATCGTAATTTTTAATCACGCCCTCGATATTTGACGCGTCAATCCAACTCTCATGCGTCTCAACCTTAATATCAGGATTAAGCGCCGCGATTCGCGCTTTAGCACTCGCGGTTTTATTTCTCCCAATATCTTCCATTGAATGAATTATCTGCCGCTGAAGATTTGTTATATCAACTTTATCTCCGTCAGCAAGCCCGATTGTCCCAACTCCCGCGGCAGCAAGATAAAGCGCCGCCGGAGAACCAAGCCCGCCAACGCCAATGATCAAAACCTTTGCGTTGAGAAGTTTTTCTTGTCCCGCTTCGCCGATTTCTTTTAACGAAATATGCCGCGCGTAACGTTTTAATTGTTCTTGAGTAAGCGTCATACAAGTCTCTTTCAAAATGATTCAGGTTCTAAAATGTCGGTCATTTTAAATTCGATTGCGCCACTTTCAAAACTTTTATTTGTTTTTTTAAAAATATCAACGCGCACTCAAGGCGTTTTCTAAATCTGCTTTCAAGTCTTCCTTATGCTCAATGCCAACAGAGAGCCGCTACAAACTACGCTTTCGCGAGCGCTTGATCGATATCCGCGATAATGTCATCGACATTTTCAATGCCGATAGACAAGCGGATAAAATCAGGCGTTACACCTGTAGCAAGTTGTTCTTCCGGCGATAATTGTTCATGCGTTGTTGTTGCCGGATGAATCGCGAGAGTTTTGGCGTCGCCGACATTCGCAAGATGCGAAATCAACTCAAGACTATCGATAAACTTCTTACCCGCCTCAAGTCCGCCCTTAATTCCAAATCCCAAAATCGCGCCCGCTCCTTTAGGAAAATACTTCTTGGCCTTAGCCGCCTCTTTTCCATCATCAAGACCCGGGTAGTTGACCCAAGCAACTTTAGGATGCTTTTTAAGATGTTTCGCGACCACAAGCGCATTTTCCGCATGACGCGGAAGACGAAGATGCAGCGTCTCAAGCCCCTGCAAGAAAAGAAACGAATTAAACGGCGAGATCGCGTTTCCAAGATCACGAAGCAGTGTTACGCGCGCCTTGATAATGTAAGCGATATTGCCAAGCGGCTTTAGAGCTTCAACAAAATTTATGCCGTGATAGCTAGGCTCAGGCTCGGCGATAAGCGGAAACTTTCCGTTCGTCCAATCAAATTTCCCGGAATCAACAATCACCCCGCCGATTGACGTTCCATGTCCGCCGATAAACTTTGTCGCGGAATAAACCACAATATCAACACCATGGTCGATCGGGCGAAGAAGATACGGCGTAACAGTGTTATCAAGCACAAGAGGAATGCCGTTTTTATGCGCGATCTTGGAAAGCCCTTCCAAATCGGCTACATCCAGTTTTGGATTTCCAATTGACTCCGCGTAAATCGCTTTTGTCTTAGGCGTAATAGCTTTCTCAAACGCGCCCAAATCATTTGAATCGACAAACTTAACAGTGATTCCAAAACGTTTGAATGTATAGCGAAAAAGGTTATATGTTCCGCCGTAAAGATTGTCCGCGGAAACAATTTCATCTCCTGCCTGCGCAATGTTGAGAAGCGCAAGAGAAATTGCCGATTGTCCGCTTGAAGTTGCGAGCGCGCCCACGCCGCCTTCAAGAGCCGCGACTCGTTTTTCAAACACGTCTGTTGTCGGGTTCATAAGACGGGTGTAGATGTTGCCAAACTCACGAAGACCAAACAAATTTGCCGCGTGTTCAGCACTCTTAAATTGATAAGAGGTGGTTTGATAAATCGGAACCGCGCGCGAACCAGTTGTCGGATCCGCCTCTTGTCCAGCATGCACTGCCAGTGTTTCTAGTTTTAATTTCCCGTCTATTTTACTCACGTCTTCACTCCCTTTCTCTTTTTCACTTTGTTGTTTTTGTTTACTATTTTTTTTAACTTTTCTTTTAATGTTCCAAAAAACCACAGCCCTTTGTCAGTAGTGGGTTGTCCCTTCCTACTGAATTTATTATTAGATTCCGCAACGTTAAAAATCAACGTGCAGAATGACATTGTCTAAAACTACTTAAATACCGCTGCCAAAGTCATTCTGCGCGTTTCGCGTCGCAGAATCTACTTCAAATCGAATACGTAAGTTCCCTGTTACCAGCTTCCACTTGAGTGGTAAGTTGTTCAAATGTTACATTATCAACAATTTCCGAAGTCGCGTGAGAAACTTGCTGCCACAACTTCTTAAACACACACTTATGAATATCTGAGCAAGCAGTATAACCTTTATTCGCGCAAGCAATTGGTTCAACCGGGCCATCAATATATCGTATTACTTCGCCGACTGTAATTTTGCTGGGCGGACGCGAAAGCAAATATCCGCCAACCCTTCCGCGCCGGCTTTCGATAAATCCGCCACGTTTCAACGCCAAAAGAACTTGCTCCAAAAATTTTACTGGAGCGTCAATTCGCTTTGCCATTTCGTGAATAGTAACCAGTTGTCCTTCATTGCGAGCCAAATCCAAAACAGCTTTCAGCGTATAATCACCTTTATATGTAATTCGCATTTAATCCCCTTAATCTTATGAATATCTACAATCCCTATCAACAAAGTAGAGTATATGTATAAAAAAATTATTGTCAAACTTTTTTTAAATTTTTTCTGGATTCTAAAATAACAAGATAAAAAACGACATTAATGACAAACGATGCGACCTGAGAATCGGTCGAGGTTTGGAATTGATGGCGTTTTTTATAACGAATGCACTATGATTTACTCGGCGACCGCGTTAAATTTTCTGGAGAAAGAACTTTCGCGATTTCCGCTGCCGACATAAACCCTTTTTCAATCACAACTTCACGAAGTGTTCGATTACTTTTTATGGCTTCTTTAACGCACTCCGCCGCTTTGGAATATCCGATGTAAGGATTTAACGCCGCGGCAATCCCAAAACTATGCTCCGCGTAATATTTGCATCGTTCTTTATCGGCTTCAATTCCTTCGACACATTTTGAGCGCAAAACAGAAACCGCGTTTTTCAAAATTTCAAAAGACTGCAAGAGATTTAAAATAATCACAGGCCGCATTACATTTAACTCGCATTCCCCCGCTTGAGCCGCCATCGCGATTGACGCGTCATTTCCAATAACTTGATACCCGACTTGCGCAACAACCTCAGGAATAACAGGATTTACTTTACCCGGCATAATCGAAGATCCGGGCTGAAGCGCGGGCAAACGAATTTCTCCGAATCCTGTTTTTGGTCCCGAGCTCAAAAGTCTCAAGTCATTCGCGATCTGAATTAGAGATAACGCGTAATCACGCAATGAACCCGACACGGCGGCAAAGTCCGCATCGTTTTGCATTACGGAAAAAAGATTTTTAGCGCTGCTAAGTTTAAATCCCGTAATACGCTTTAAATTTTCTATAACAGCCTTGCGATAACGAACCGATGTGTTAAGTCCCGTTCCAACAGCCGAGCCTCCGATACCAAGTTCCAATAAGCCTTCGCTTAAGCATGCAACGCGTCCGCTTCCTTTCTCTAACTGATTAGCCCAACCGCCAAACGCCTGTCCAAGAGTTACAGGCGCGGCGTCTTGAAGATGCGTTCTGCCGGCTTTTACGATTTTCGCAAATTCGCGGGACTTTTTATAAAGTGATTTTTCTAATTCTTTCGAGGCAGACAAGAACTCTTCACCAAGTTTTAACGCCGCAAGCCTTAACGCCGTTGGAATAACGTCATTGGTAGATTGCCCCATATTCACATGATCGTGGGAGTGAAGCGCGGAATGATCGCCGCGCTTTTTTCCTAATATTTCAAGAGCGCGATTTGTGATAACTTCGTTAGCGTTCATATGCGCCGAAACGCCCGCGCCCGATTGAAGCGCGTCAGTAACAAAATGCTCTCGGTGTTTTCCATCAATCACTTCGCTTGCCGCTTTAACGATCGCGTCCGCTCTTTTTTTATCGAGCCGTCCCAGAGACATATTCGCCAAAGCGCACGCTTTTTTTATCGCGGCCAAAGCCCATGTGAAATCCGAGTGAAACTTAAGATTTGATATAGGAAAATTTTCCACCGCTCTGACAGTCTCGATTCCATAATACGCGGCTGATGGAACTTGCCGTTCTCCAAGCGAGTCCTTTTCTATTCTGAATTTTTTACTCGTCATAATTCTAAGCTCCTGTATTAGAAAGTTCCGTTTCATAATTTCGGTCTATCGCCTCCCGGACAGATTCAGGCGTGCATAAAACCGTTTTAATATCCGACACTTTTGTTATGGCAATAATTTCATCTTTGGGAAAATCAGTTACAGGCGAACTAATCGCAAGCAAAAGAATGTCGTTTTGAACCTCAATAGGTAATAACAAATATTTTATCGCGAGACTTTTAGGCAGACGCGAAACAGCATTTTTATCAATGTGAACACTTCCGAGATCAACAAACGGCATCGCGTGTCTTTCGGCAAGCGCCTTAAAAAAAAGATACTTAGGGACAAAATGTCTGCGAACCAAAATCTCACCAATGACTTCCCGTGTTCTTTCCTGCTCCACTAACGCCGCTTCCAACTGTTCCCAATCAATCAGCTTTTTTCGCAGTAAAACTTCGCCAATTCGCCACGTCTGCATATTATCTCGCTTTCTCCGGATAAAGGTTTTTATAAATTTCTCGAGTTGAAAGAGACTGATTTAAAGTATAGAAATGGAGACCTGGCGCGCCGCCCGATAAAAGTCCTTCGCATTGTAAAGTCGCGTATTCAATGCCGAATTGCATAGTTGATTTTTCGTCGTTCGCAAACCTCAAAACAGTCGCGCGCATTTTATCGGGGATTTCAACCCCGCACATTTGCGAAAACTTTTCAAGTTGCTCCGCGCGCACAACAGGCATGATGCCCGGAACAATAGGCACGTCAATTCCAATGCGTCTTGCCCGTGCCACAAAATCAAAATAATGATTGTTATTGAAAAAAAGCTGCGTCAAAACAACATTTGCTCCCGCATCAACTTTTTGTTTTAGATATTCCAAGTCCTTCTGTTTATCGCGGCATTCCAAGTGACCTTCCGGGTACCCCGCCGCGGCGATCGCAAACTCCTTGCCAATTCCGTCAGCGTTGCGAATAAACTCAATAAGTTCAGATGCGTGATGGAATCCGTCTTTTTTCGATCGATAAGCCACATCGTCATTAGGCGCGTCGCCCCGCAAAGCGACAATGTTCTCGATATTGTTTTCCCGTAATTTTTTAAGTATCGCGGATATTTCATTTTTGTTATGCGCCACGCAAGTAAGATGCGCCGCCACGTCCAAGCCTATTTTGTTTTTTATCTCAGAAACAATACGCAGCGTGTTTATTTGCGTATTTCCCATTGCTCCGTAAGTAACCGAGACAAAAGACGGCGACAGTCTTTTAAGTTCACAGACTGTTTTAAAAAGTTTCGCCTCGCCCTCCGGAGTTTTTGGCGGAAAAAATTCAAACGAAACTGTTTTCTTTTGATTTTTATAATATTCAGAAATTTTCATACTTATCATTCCCGCTAAGACGGGAATCCATGTTTTTTATTTCGTATCGCTACGTCATTTCAAACGAGTAAACTCGCGCAATCACAGAATTTTATTGTCTATCGTCAAGCATGTTTTAAAAAAATCCCAGTTGCAACTTTGCGGCCTCAGTCATTCGAGACATATCCCACGTGGGTTCCCATACAATTTCCACCGTCACTTTTTTTATCCCACGAACCGCGGCTGTCCGTCTCTCGACATCTTTTTTAATCACATCTCCCATCGGACAAGCCGGGCTTGTAAAAGTCATTTTCACTATCGCTTCTTTTCCCGATGAGTCGGGCAAATCCAAAATCTTCACCTCATAAACAAGCCCAAGCTCGACAATATTCACTGGAATCTCATAATCATAACAGAGCCTAAGCCCATCCCAAACCTGTTCTTCAATTGTTTTATCCGACATAATTTTTATCCGCTTTAAAGTCTTCAGTATGCGTTCTAAATTAAACTACCTGAAACCACAACATCATTATCCAATACTTGTATATTTCTCACCACTCCCGATTAAGATAAAACATATTTGTTGGCTGGCTCTGCAATTGAATATCAAACTTCAAACTCGGTTCAACGATCGCACTGGCATTGTGAATGCGAAACGAAATTGACCAACCATTATCAAACGTCAAAATCAAAGTTGTTTGCGAGTTTGCTTTGTAAGAAAAATCTAAAATCTTTGTTGGTAATTCTATCGCTGGAATAATAATTGTTGGGTCGACTTTATTCGCCGACAAATTAAGTGTGCCATACAAATTAAACGGCATAATAGTTGTAGCATGATTTTTATTATGAATTAACTTGTAATAATCTTTGCCATTGCTCCCGATTAAATATTTAATCAATTTTTCCGCAATATCATTATTGCTGTTATTGATTTTCTCAAACTCCGTCTTGAAAGCATCAAGAATTGGCGCATAAACAGATGCTTCTTTATCCGCCAACGAGTTCCATTTTGTCTTGCTTGTTTTTAGAGTTTTTAGCCGCTCAAAAATCGGTTTAATCGTGTCAAAATAATCTTGCGAGCAAGGCACACCAACCCAAACTTTGCCAAAATCAAGTTTGGTTGAAAGTCGTGAGTGTTTCAAGGCCGCGTGATTATGTTTAACCGAAACACCAATTTCCCAAGATAATTCACGACGAATTATCAAAACATCACGAATATCGCCGAGTTCAGTTGCGATGTTATCAGGTTGTAGCGACACAACCAATTTATCCGTGCCGTCCCCAACAATTTTCGGCTCCATTTCAATAATTGCTTCGATTCCAGATTTAGCAGATAAAAGCATATCACTTTTATCTTGTTCTATAATATCGTTTTCGTATCGTGATTTTGCAATTTCCAGACTTTCGTTTTCAATGATTTCAATTTCACGAATAGGCAAAATGAGTTCTTCTAAGGCAAGAATACAAGCGTATTCATAGGCTTTGCCTTTAATTGACGAGTTTGATGTATCCATGTTATTTGATTAAGTCTTTTCTGATTTTCTCTGCTATTGCAAACGCTAAATTGACGGGCACTGCGTTGCCAATCATTTTATAGCCGTCAGCAATATAGTTATATTTGAAAACAAAGTCGTCTGGAAAAGTTTGTATTCTTGCACACTCTCTAACAGATAAACGGCGATACTTTTTTTCATATCCGGGTTCAAAAACGCGTTTGTTTTGTGATATAAATTTCATCTTTGGAGCTTGTGGATGTATTGGTGCATGACGCCCGCCCGCTTGAATTGTAAATGACGGCTCTTGCCACGATCGAACTCGATTTCTTGACATATAAATCGTAGAAAATCCACCGTTCATATATTCGTGATTGGGCGCGTCTAAATCATCGTGATGACTTTTATTGTATTCTCTCGCTGGTTTTGCATTTCGCAAATCCCAAATAGCGTCTTTGAGAACTGGCTTATTACTTTGCGGTTTTGGAAATTCAAATTTTTTATTTAAATCTTTACGATAACCTACAACAATCACACGCAAACGATTTTCTGGAACACCATAATCATTAGCATCTAGCAATTTCCAAGATATAACATAACCAGCATTTTCAAATTGCTCTAAAAAATTATTAAAAGATTTTGCATGTTTAGGGTGCAAAATCCCAGATACATTCTCAACTAAAAAGAACTTTGGCTGTTTTATTTTTAATATACGAATATAGTCATAAAACAATTGACCTCGTTTGTCACTAATTCCACGCCCGGCACCCGCCTCACTCCAACTTTGACAAGGCGGCCCACCGATAATTCCATCACAATCTGGTATTTCTTCAGGAAAAATTTCTGTAATACTTCGTTTGTCCAGCTTAACTTCGGGGAAATTATATTCAAATGTAGCCCAAATATTTTTATCAAACTCGTTAGCCCAAACAGTTTGAAAACCTGCCTTATGAAATCCCAAGTCAAGCCCACCTGCTCCAGTAAAAAGAGAGACCAATTTAACTTTTTCATCCGTAGCCACATCGCAATTCTTATTTAGAATATCAATTCCATACTCAACCATAGGCTCAGCTGATATTACTTTTTTAGTCTTTGTGCTTTTTTTTATATTTCTTTTTTTCTTAATTTTCATTTTTATCTTCTTATTCTCATATTGTTTATTATTTAAATTTAAATTGCATAATTATTATATATACAAACCGCTTGCGTATCAACCACCCTTAACCCCTCTTCAGCCCGCCGCGCCTTCTTTTTTCGGCCAAATCGTTGATGCGATAATCGAAAGAGTTAAAACGCCTAAAATTGTTCCAAGCGTCGCGACAGTTGGAATGTGAACAAAATGCGAAATAATCATTTTTATGCCAATCAAAACGAGAATAAGCGACAGCCCGTAATGAAGATAATGAAAAAGCTTCATAAGCTGAGCAAGCGCAAAATAAAGCGCGCGAAGCCCAAGTATCGCGAATACATTTGAGGTATAAACTATAAACGGATCACGAGAAATCGCTAAAATGGCTGGTATAGAATCAACGGCAAAAACAATATCGGTAGACTCAATAACAATCAAAATCACAATGAGCGGCGTGGCGGTCAAAACTCCGTTCAAACGGACAAAAAACTTCCCCCCATGATAATCTTGCGTCATTGGGAAAAACCGCTTAAAAATCCGAACAAAAACATTTTTTTCAGGCTCAACTTTTTTATCTTTTTCAACCGCAAGTTTTAATCCCGTCCAGACCAATACTGCGCCGAACACATAAATCATCCAGCTGAAATAATGCAAAAGCCCAATTCCGCAAACTATAAAAATCGCACGGAATACAAGCGCGCCAATAATCCCCCAAAAAAGAACTTCATGCTGATATTTCTGCGGAAGGTGAAAATAATTGAACACCAAAAGAAACACGAAAAGATTGTCGACGCTTAAAGATTTTTCAAGCAAATATCCCGCCAAAAACTGAACGGCGTGTTCTTTACCGTTTACAAAATAAACCCCCAAATTAAACAGAAGCGCCACGGCAATCCACACCGCGCTCCAAATAAGCGCCTCCTTAATTCCTACTTCATGAGCCTTGCGGTGAAACACGCCCAAGTCAAGCGCCAAAAGTCCGATAACCAAAGCGGCAAAAACAATCCATTCAATTCCAATAGCCATAAAACTCCTTATTGTTTAGATAAATATTTACGAAAACTCTTACCCTGTCATTCCGCGTGAAGCGAAGCTGAATCGCGTAATCCAGTTATCTTTTGATTATCGGATCAAGCCCGATAATGACATAACGGAAGGCAAACTCGCTTCAGGTCATCCTTGTGCATGTCAGCTAATTCGTAGACAGATTTTGATACTCAGTCATCCTGCGCGTTGTTTTTCAACGTCGCAGGATCCAATTCAAAATAGATCCTGCAACTTCACTCCGTTTCGTGCAGGATGACGTGAACAAATGTTACCGAAAACAACCACTCGAACTGCATAGACGCATTAGACATATTAAAGCCCTTCAGCCTCTCCTCTTATCCGAAACCCAAAACTCCATCCGCTTGCCAAGCATAAGCCTAGTCTGCGCGTCAAGCGCGGGCATAGCGCTTAGAAATACCAAAATAAACGGCACCAAAAACCATTCAAGTCCGTGAATTAGAGTCCAAAAAAGAGAAAATCTTTTTTTCTTTCGCGGAAGCAAAAGAATGCTCATTAGTATCGTCCCCGCGAGAGCAAAAGTTGAAAGCCCAAAAATTATTTGCGTAAACCGCCCCGCATTGTAATAAAGAACAGTATTTGCGAAATCTCCGCCCGATGTCATCGCTGGCACCCAGCCTATAAACATCAAAAAGAAAGGTATCACAGCCCATGTAACATGCCCGTCAAACATTTTAAGCGCGTGGCGAAATTTATTATAAAAAGAAATTTTCGGATTACGCAAAAAGCCGCGCATCGTGATTGGAAAATTTTCTACTCCCCAAGCCCAACGCCTTTTTTGCTTATAAAGACTTATAACGGTTTTCCACCAAACTCCGGCGTCAACCACATCCATTGAAATAGTTGTCGGAAGCGGAACAACCTGATATTCGCCGTCATAATGCAAATACGACTTCCAAAAAATCGCCGAGTCATCGGAAATCATATCAATAGGCCAAAATCCCACGTCAACAAGAGCCTTAAAACTCATACTATGACTTGAAAATGTTACCAACCGTTCTGGGTCGGTTGTCTCAATAAGCTGAAAAAATGACGAACCCGTTTCAATTACGCGCGCGAATCCCGGCACTTCCCAAATATTGTTATGAAAAACTGGAATAGGCTGAAAACTCGCCCTCAGCCGATTCGGACAAGTTAAAAATGAATATGTAAGACACGCAAAATAATCTTCGCCAACAATAGTGTCGGAATCAAAACAAGATACTATGATATTTTCAAACGAGATTTTTTTCTCTTCAAAAAAACGCGTGGCATCACGCGCCGCGAAAGTGGAGTTGGCGCCTTTTACCCGCGCCTCGCCTTCAACACAGTCGGGATGTTCAATAACAGTGAAGTTGAAAAACACATTTTGAAAGTTCTTCACGACACTATGAGCCGCGGCTTTGATCTCGTCCTTAGCCCGCGCTTCCAGCGCGAGAACGACAAACATCTGTTTCACAAAATCTTTATTTCTCGCGAGACTCGCAATATCCGCTTCAATCACCTCTTGAGATTCGCTCGCGACGGGAACAATTATCAAATGATAAATTTCAGAATACGCGGGTATTTTTTCACCGCTATCTAAAATATTTCGCATCCGCTTTAAATGCCTGTTAAAAGAAAGCTTCTTCGCCCAATCTCGCGGCTGCTTTATTTTTTCTAGTTCTTGAAAATATTCCTCAAGCCGTGTCATTCCTTGAAGTCTCGAAAACCAATTCGTATTTTTTTCCGTAGAAAGACGCGCGTATGAAATTATCAAAAAAATTG
Source organism: uncultured bacterium (assembly GCA_964410905.1). Lineage (GTDB taxonomy): Bacteria > Omnitrophota > Omnitrophia > Omnitrophales > Aquincolibacteriaceae > Aquincolibacterium. Next base: position 23,266 of record CAYPIR010000005.1, read on the forward strand.
TTAAATAAAAAAGTTTCATAACCCAAGCGAGTAAAAAAGCCATAATGAAAATTGAGGCAATGAGCGGCGCGAATTTAGACAAAACTACCAAGCCTAATAAAAAAAACCAGCTCGCCGCGCCGGGCAGAATTTCAAACAGCCGCTGCCGTTTTAATTCTTCGCCTTTTAATCGCCTGGCAGAATAAGAAAACTTCATTTAGTCTCCTCTTCTAGAATCTTCCCCATTTTCTCCGCCACAGTCTGTGTCGCCGCGGGCAAAAATGTTTCATCGGGCAAAATCTTCATCGAAGAAATTTTATTATCAATCGCGTCAAGAAAATAAACTTCGCCGGATTTTTCATCCCAAAAAATTGAACTGTCAGCCATCACGCGCGTAATTTTTTCAATATTAGAATATCCCTCGGTTCTAATTAAAAATATATCGTCAGAATCCAAAAACAGCGCGTAGTTTCCGCCCAAAACCCAAAATGCCTGCCGAATCTTTTTCCCCTTGCTGTAAATCCAAGTATTTTCTGTCCCGCGTTCAAAAAAATCCGCTTTGCGTTCTCGTTTATTAAAATCCAAAATCCCAAATCTGTGTTTCTGCCACAAAAGAGTTTTCTCACCGCTGGAGTTAGGCGCGTATCCCGTTACATCGTCAGAAGCAATTTGATAAGGGAGTTTGTTGGTATAAAACGCGCCTTTTTTGTCCATAAAGCACAACAAATCGGACGCTATAAAATCCAGATTGAGTATGTCCTCCGAGGAAAAAATATTTTGAAAAAAACTTCCGCGTTCCACCTCCATCCAATTCAACCGTTTAGAGTCGGCGTTCATTTTTACAAACATATCTCCCTGAACACCGTAAATCTTCCCTTTATAAATTCCAAGCGCGTTGATATCACCCAAATCCAAAACAAGATTAGTTTTTTTTGTTATCGCGAAGCGCAGAACCCGATGTTCATATCCGGCAAAAACAAATTCGGGATTATCTCCTTCCCACCAAAAATTTCGCGTCTCTTCTCTCAGCATGCGTTCATTTAATTCAACAATCTGGTTTTTGTCTCGTTCGATATAACAACCCAACGCTCGCTTATTATTACCGTCCGTAATTTCAATTATAAAAAACAAACTGCCGCGCGAGACATTAACCCGCTCAACTGTCCATTCTTGCCACGATTTTTCTTCAAAATTTATGTCTCTAAACGCCTTAGATTTGGTGTCAAAAATCTTCAGTCCCGATAAATATTTATTTTTTTGAATTAAAAAATATCTAGTTTCCGGTATTGAGACAATACTTCGGAATTTATCATCGCTTAGTTTTTGAATCGGGATTTTTAGCGGCAAGAGAAGAGTTTTCTCAAAATTAATCGCTTTCCCCGGGACAATTTCTGCTCGTTTTTCTACCGGTCTGTAACCCGGCAAAGACAATCGGACATTGTAACTCCCTTCTATCAAATCGCGGATAATAGCGGGAGTTTTTCCAGTATGCGGGTTTCCATTTATTTGAACTGACGCGCCAGCGGGTAAAGTTTCTATGTTTATGAGACCTGTTTTAACAAACTTTTCTTCTACTTTTGGCGTCCAAATATAACCAAGCGCGTAGAAAATCATCAGCGGGCATAAAACGATATAGATTGAAAGGAAAATGTAAAAGATAATCTTGCGAAAAAGTTTCACGAGAGAACAACCTATTTATTAATCATTTTTTTGTTATTCAAGTCTGCGGCTTATAACCGAATTTCAAAAAACCTTGAAACGCCCCCCAAGCCCACGCGAAACAGCGGACGAACTGCACGCCGACGCCATAAAATGCGACTGACGAATCGCGGAGCAACATAAACTTAAAGGAGTAAAAACAAGACAGAATTAAAAAAGCCAAATCCGCTAAAGCGATAAATCTGAAACCTGGTAAAAAAGAAAGCGCAATGCAAACAGGAAAAATCCCCGCTGCGAGCACTTGATATTTCGCCAGCCAGCCGGTGTAGGAGTCCCCATTTTTTTTCTCGGGATGATCGTTGTAAAGCTTCACGCGGTCAAACCCTCTCCTAACTTGATTTTTCATGTAGCACCAAAAATCTTCGGGATGCGTATGTCCGACTATAGCCTCGCGGTTGAAAATAATTTTGTATTCTCGAGAAATGCGATAACTTAAATCCCAGTCTTCACCGCTGGGCACCTCGTATGTTTCGTTAAATCCGCCTAACGCTTCTAAAATACTTTTCTTCACGGCAAAATTATACGAACCATGCGCGTCTACTGCTTTACCAACATGCCGATACCGCCAATCAATTTCATCGCCAATAAACCTAGCAAGTCGCGAATGACGATTAAGAGTCCTGTAAACTCCGCCAACAGCGCCAACCGTTTCATCTCTATCAAATGACTTTAAAAGTTTTTCAAGCCAGTCGTGATTGGGCAAACAGTCGCCGTCCGTAAAAACAATTATATCAGACTGCGCGGCTCGCCAGCCGATATTGCGCGAGACGGCCGGTCCTTGATTTGTATTTTTAATAAGCTTCACTCTCAAATTGTTTTTCGCGGCAGCCTCAACAATAAAAACTGTTTCATCAACCGAGCCGTCATCGACCACGATAATTTCATCAGGCTGATGTGTCTGACGCAACAAACTTTCAAGCAATTGTCCGACATGTCTTTCCTCATTATAAACAGCGGTAACGACTGCGACTTTCATCATTCCCCCTACTTTGAAAATATTTTTTTAAGAAGAAATTTAAACCCCAAAAGAATCCGCGACCGCTCTTGAGGTAAAACTAAAAACTGTTTCAATTTCCCACACACATAACTAAATCTAAAATAAAACTCTCGATACGCCATATCGGTAAACTTTGCTATTTTTTCGCCCGTCAATTCTCCTCGTTGAATTTGCGACGCGTAATAGCCTGTCCCGAGCAGCCATTCTTCATAGTTTTCCGATAAAAGCTCTCCATTAGCTTTCGCTTCCTCATACGCTTGCGTGCCGGGATAAACCATAATCGGAAAAAACTGCGCACTATCAAGTTTCATGCGTTTTGCGACATCAAGCGTCCGCCGCATCGAATCTTCCGTTTCCTTCGCGCCGCCGAACAAAAAACATCCATGTATCATAATGCCCGCCTCATTACACGCCGCGACAAATTTTTCTCTCATTTCGATTGTCGAACCGCCTTTTTTCATTCCGTTTAAAACTTCCTGATCGGCGGACTCAAACCCCACACAAAAAAGACGGCAGCCGGCGCGCTTCATCAATTTTAAAAGTTCAACATCGTCAAAATCCGCGCGCGCGTTGCCCGACCAAGTGATTTTGAGCCCGCGTTTTATAATTTCTTCGCAAAATTCTTTTATGTGTTTTTTATCAGCCGTAAGAGTGTCGTCTTCAAACATAATTTCTTTTGCCTGCGGCCAAGTTTTTTGAATAAATTCCATTTCGTCTACGACATCTTTAACAGCGCGTTTTCGATAACGATGCCCAGTAATCGTTTGCGGAAACACGCAAAATGTGCATTGATACGGACAGCCGCGCCCCGCAACAATCGTTACTTCGGGATAAAGCTGCGCTCCATAACTATAGTCTTCTATGTTGAGAAAATCTTTATAGATACGGCTCACCCATGGGATTTCGTCCAAGTTTTCATCCCAGTCTCTCCGTTCATTTAAGATAAACTGGTCTTGGTATCTATACGCGAGTCCATTTATGGCAGAAAGCGCTTTGTCATCGCGTCCATACTCAATGTATTTCGCGACTTCCAAAACCGTTCGGTCATATTCACCTACCGCGACAAAATTAAGCGCAGAAGACATTTTAAGAGTCTCGACAGGACGGGCTGTCGCGTGCGTTCCAACAAGCATAGTCTTCGCGTGAGTTTTCGCCGCTAACTCGTCCATAACCTCGATGTCATGAAAAACAGATGCTGTAACGGTTGATGCCACGATTAAATCTGGCGCGAAGTCTAAAATCCGCTTTGTCGTTGCTTTTAAATCCATTTTTCGAGCAGACGCGTCTAAAAAATCAATATCGATTCCATTTTTGCGGACAAGTCCCGCGGCATAGGCAAGATACATCGGATAATAGAGCGTTCCTGATGGCGCGACTCCGGGCGAGCGGCTCTCTCGGCTAAATCTTTCGTGGTAAGGAATGTTGAGGAAGAAAACTTTCATATTTTGCGTATATTACCTTTCTTCATAGCCAAATGCTAGAATCAATTCTTGGCAAATTTAACATTACTCTAGGAAATAATACGCGTTTTTTCTCTCCCTAAGTATGTAAATGCTCTTGCAACACTTCCACTTTTTGTTATTCTACGCAAGAGTTTTTGTTCGAAATTTTTGTCCGTTTACCATTTCCCCCTAACAAGTGATTTCAAACCGTCTATTGCTAAAAAACCATTTTAGTCAGTAGCGCATTTATAAGGAGAAAAAAATGTCTGTAGCTTCTGAGTTGCAAATCGAACGGCGCAAATTCCAACCCGTCTTGCCTGACGCAATCAAAAATGGCGCGGCACAAGTCAATGTCCGCAAAGGCAACCCAACGCAATCCGTTGCCGATCAAAAAAAAGTGAAGGATATTTTTCCCAACACTTACGGCCTTCCTGAAATTACATTCGTTAAAGGCTCAAATCCAAGTCTTAAGAAAAAGGCTGTTAAAGTCGGCGTAGTTTTATCAGGCGGACAAGCTCCCGGCGGGCACAATGTTATCGCGGGGCTTTTTGACGGGCTTAAAAAAGCAAATCCTAAAAATGTCCTAATTGGTTTCTTGGGCGGACCTTCAGGAATTCTCAACAACAAATACAAAGTCATCACTTCCCAGCTTCTCGCGGATTATAGAAACACCGGCGGATTCGATATAATTCAATCCGGCAGAACAAAAATCGAAACCGATGAGCAATTTCTTGCCACAAAAGAAAATTGTTTGAAAGAAAAATTGGACGCGCTCATAGTTGTCGGCGGAGACGATTCAAACACAAACGCGGCGCTTATCGCCGAATACGCGAAAAAACAAAACCTCGCGATGTCCGTTGTCGGCGTTCCTAAAACCATTGATGGCGACTTAAAAAATAAATATATAGAAACATCGTTCGGATTTGATACCGCGACCAAGATTTACTCTGAACTTGTCGGAAATATTTGCCGCGATGTTAATTCAGCGCAAAAATATTGGCATTTTGTCCGCTTAATGGGCCGTTCCGCTTCTCATATCACACTCGAAGTAGCGTTTAAAACGCAGCCCAATATCGCTCTTATCGGCGAAGAAATTCTCGCAAAAAAAATGACGCTCGCAAAAGTCATTGATTACATCGCCTCCATAATAGTCAAGCGTTCTCAAGATGGAAAAAACTTTGGCGTCGCGCTTGTCCCGGAAGGGTTGATTGAGTTTATCCCTGAGATGAAAGAATTGATTTCAGCGCTAAACGATACTTTGGCGGCAAACAGCGAGGCTCTCTCAGAATTTTCCTCGCTAGAAGATAAAAAAGAATTTGTCTTCGGCAAACTCCCAGCAAAATTATCCTCTCTTATGAAGTCGCTTCCCGCGGGAATCGCGTCTCAATTGATGCTTGATAGAGACCCGCACGGAAACGTTCAAGTTTCTTTGATTGAGACAGAAAAGCTGCTGATAGAAATGCTTCACAAAAAACTCAGCGCGCTTAAAAAACAGTCGAAATACAAAGGAAAATTTTCCGCGATTACACACTTTTTCGGCTACGAAGGACGTTGCGGAACACCTTCCAATTTTGACGCTAATTATTGCTACGCGCTTGGGTATAACGCAGCGATTTTGGCGCTTAACGGCTTGACTGGTTATCTGTCTTCTGTCCGAAATTTAACTAAGCCTTCAAAACAATGGATTTGCGGCGGAGTTCCTCTCACTATGCTTATGAATGTTGAACGCCGACATGGAAAAGACAAACCTGTTATTCAAAAAGCGCTTGTCGATTTAAACGGTAAACCGTTTAAGGCTTTTACCCAAAACCGCGACAATTGGGCGGCAACTGAAAGTTATGTTTTCCCCGGTCCCATTCAGTATTTTGGGCCTCCCTCTGTGACGGATCTAACGACTAAAACTCTCGCTTACGAACGAGGTAAAGTCTAATTCCAATAAAAACACAAAACACCGTTCTCTTTATATCAAAAGAACGGCGTTTTTTATTCTGCTATGCAATTTCCGCACGGATCAACCAACTCGCGGATAAATTATTGGCTTTTGCAATCAGACATTTTACGGACGAAATAATTTATATGTCCGGTCGGCGTAAGCCAATAACAGTTTAATTCAAAAAATTTAAATTACTCCCTGATCTAACATGGCATCCGCGAGTCTCACAAATCCCGCGACGTTAGCGCCCAGAACATAGTTTCCAGGCTGATCATATTCTTTGGCAGCATCCACGCACTGTTTATGGATAGCGATCATGATGCTCTTTAATTTCGCGTCAACTTCTTCGCGTGTCCATGACAAACGCTGTGAGTTCTGACTCATTTCAAGACCGGAAGTAGCAACGCCGCCGGCATTCGCCGCCTTTCCCGGACCATAAAGTATCTTTTTTCGCAAATATTGTTCGATAGCTTCCGGGGTCGAAGGCATATTCGCACCCTCACTGATCAGACAACAACCATTGTCCAGCAGCTTTTTGGCGTCTACGCCGTCAATCTCATTCTGAGTCGCACACGGGAACGCGCAATCGCATTGAATGCTCCATGGCTTTTCGCCTTGTTTGTATTGGCATTTGTATTTTTCCGCGAATTCTTTTATTCGCCCTCGTTTTACATTCTTTAAATCCTTAATAAACGCGAGCTTTTCATCATTAATGCCGTCCGGATCATGTATTGTCCCGCCAGAATCAGACAACGAAACAACTTTTCCGCCAAGCTGATTAACTTTTTCAACCGTATATTGCGCGACGTTTCCGGAACCAGAAACCAAAACGGTTTTTCCCTTTAAGCTGTCGCCTTTTGTTTTAAGCATTTCCTCGGCAAAATATGTTGTTCCATAACCGGTGGCTTCCGGACGAATCAATGATCCGCCCCAGTTTATCGCTTTCCCCGTCAAAACCCCCGTGAATTCATTTCTTATGCGCCGATACTGTCCAAACAAATACCCTATTTCACGCCCGCCAACACCGATATCCCCGGCAGGCACGTCTGTATCCGGTCCTATATAACGCTGCAATTCTGTCATAAAGGATTGGCAGAAACGCATAACTTCATTATTCGATTTCCCCTTGGGATCGAAATCAGATCCCCCTTTGCCTCCGCCCATCGGCAAAGTTGTTAAAGAATTTTTGAAAATTTGTTCAAATCCAAGAAACTTCAAAATGCTTTGATTTACTGAAGGATGAAATCTTAAGCCGCCTTTATAAGGCCCAAGAGCGCTGTTGAATTCAAACCTAAACCCGCGATTAACATGAATATTTCCCCGATCGTCTTGCCACGGCACGCGAAATATAATCTGCCGCTCTGGTTCAACAATGCGTTCCAATATACATGCATTTTCATATTTTTTATTTCTTTCCACTACAGGAACTAGAGACTCCAAAACCTCCGTAACCGCTTGCAAGAATTCCGGCTCTCCGTGATTACGTTTTTTTACAATTTCTAATACTCTCTCCACATAATTAGACTTTATTACCATTTTTTTACCTTCTCCTTTTCTTGTTGAACAAAACTCTACTCATACAATCTGCTACGTCAAGAATGTTTTTTGGTCTTGCAATATTTATTCATTGTTCTGCCCGTATGCTTGTCCGCGCGCGAGTCATCTTCCGTAACAATATCGTTTCCGCGAATACACCTTCAATACATTCCCATTTCAAATTTCAAATTCGGATTCGGATTCGTCAATTAAAACAAGAATGCCGTATGTAAGAACTCTTGGACCTGCCTCCGTAACAAACCTAACGACTAAAACGCTCGCTTACGAACGCAAGTAAAGTTTAATTCCTGTAAAAACACAAAACGCCGTTCTCTTTTATCAAGAGAGCGGCGTTTTTTAAAGATTTTCCAATCTCGTTATTCTGTGCGTTGCTTTTTAAAAATCTAGTCTTGCGGTTGCATAATAGGTGTTGCTTAGGAATTTGTCCCGTTTCTCTAAATCCCAGTTTCCCGTGAATGTCCAGTTGCCTTTTGTAAGCAGCGCGGCTTCCGCCCCTATCAACACTCCGCTTTTTGCGGGCTTCGCTCCTCGTGATACAAACGACTGCCCTCCGCCAGCAAAACTCGCCCGCGTCTCATATCTGTCTCCTATATAATCATACAACCACGCTGCCTTCACGGCGGGAATTACTGTCCCTATATCAGTTTCTATCGGATACTGACCCCTTACGCCAAGCGTCTGTTCTATCTCGTGATAACTTTTTCCCTTCACATTGAGATTTAACGCGCCGGCTCCATTTTCCTTATATCCGTTCATTCTCAGACAACTATATTCCAACCCTGCAAATGGTGTTATCTGCAATGATTTCGTTGATTCAAAAGTAAACATATATCCAAATTCCGTCTTTGCGCTCCACGCTTGTCCGCTATGCTCAGCCTTGGCAGTCCTTTTCGTTGACCCCAAATTTATCTCGCGCCTTGAATCATATTCGTTCCAAGCAAATCCCAACACTCCGTCAACATGCCAATAATCTTCTCCGTGTTTTTTGATAGCGTTCCTGTGATTCTTCCCACCTGTTCTTTCTTCACGAAGATCCGCTGTATCATAACTTCCATACATTGACACGTTGTAACTGTGTATATCATCTGACGCGTTGCCCGATCCTTTGCTCTTAACATCAGCGTATCCATAGCCGCCCGCTAAGCCTAATCGAGTATTGCGACCGACCAAATAATCTATGCCTATTGTCGTGCTAAACGCGTTTGATTCAAACCCATCTACCCCTTTGCGAAACTTTTGTTCCATATTATTTCCAAGCGCTTGAATCCACACGCCCGCTCCATCAGCAGTATCGCCAGATGAGATTCCGCTCTTTGCAAAGCCTCGTCTTACACCGCCCAACCGATTTGAGATTGATGTCAAATGATTGCCTGTCAACATCCTGCTTCCTTTGGCAGAGCCGGAACTCACATCCGGCATAAAAGTTTTTATCGCTTTTTTTGTTTCCTCGGCGGTCATTCCGTCTAATTGATTCAGAACATCCAACATATCGCCGCTTGCACCGCTACTTCTAATTTCTTCAAGAACATTCGCAATTCCTTCCAAATTAGGATCTCCCGCAACATCGTCCGCAAGCGACTCCTCGCGGCTAAGCACCAATCGCAATATTCCTTCATTCAAAGCATCAGCATCTGTAGTGAAACCGTATCGTCTCGAACTAAGAATAGTGTTCGCAGCATTATACCCAAGATCACCAGTATTACTTTTCATTACATCAAGTTCGTCGCCGTCATTGAAAATCCCGACGAGTGAAACCTCTACGGTTCCATTATTCCCCGAAAGAGCCGACGCATATGTCAACGTCCCATATTTGGAAAGAGACTCGGCTGACACTTTGATTGTTGTGTCAGAATTTGCAGAAAAAGCACCTACATCTAACTTCGTTGTCCCAATATCAAGAGTGCCGGCAGTCAATGAAACATCGCCTGTCCCAAGCGCGTTAGAATTTCCAGCAACCATTGTTCCTGCATTAATTACCGTTCCGCCTGTGTAGCAATTGTTGCCTAAAAGGGTGAGCGTGCCATCTCCTACTTTTGTTAAGCTTCCGAAACCACTTATAACCCCAGAAAAGGTTGTGTTTTCGTTATTTCCACTGGCTGTCAACACTGCTGTTCCTAAATATACATCGCCAGCTCCGCTTAACCCTTTCACAGTCTGATTATAATTATTCAAGTCGAACACGGCGCCAGATTGAACTTCTAAACCAGAACTTGTTGAAATAATGTCCTCAGCTCCTGCTTGTAATGTTCCCGCGCTAACTGTCGTTCCGCCTTCATATGTATTCGTCTTGATAAGCGTTAGCGTCCCTGTTCCAGTCTTTGTCAAACCTCCAGAACCGCTTAATACGCCGTTCATTGTAGCCGCGCTTCCATTGCTAATCGTTCCGCCGTTAGTTCCTAATACCCAATCTTTTGAATATGTTGCCTCTGCTAGTAGCAATCCTCCGCCATTGAGAGTATTTGTCCCATTACCAATATTGCTATCAGAACCAATACTTAACAAACCTCCGCTAACTGTCGTTCCGCCGGAATATGAATTCGCCCCGCTAAGCGTAAGCGTCCCTGCCCCAGTCTTTGTCAAACCTCCAGAACCGCCTATATTAGCTCCGATTCCAATATTGTAGCCGTTACTATCTATTTTCGGATCCACTGCTTCTCCCGACTCCCAGTTGTCATCAAGCGTGATAGTTGTAGCGCTAGAAATAAATTCCGCGTTATCACTAAGCGCTTTGATTGTTCCGCCATAAAAATAAAGATTCCCATTACCTGTTATGCCTTTTGTCGATAAAACGCCGCTAGCATAATTAGTCAAATATTTAGAATTAATCACATTCCCTTCCACAGTTAGCGTCCCTTCATTATGCAAAACATGGCTGTTCGACAGATTACCGCCTACATTCAGCGTCCCAGAATTAGACAAACTAATGCCGCTCAGGTCACCGGTTACATTTATGATGCCGTTATGCCAATTACTCAAACCATGGCTACTCATATCCCCGCCTACTTCTAACGTCCCATGATTAGAGAGTTCAGCGTCAATAACTTCAAGATTATACGCGGATGCTTTTACTTTGTTATCAATACGGACTTGAGGGGCTGTGGAAAGAATGTCTGAAATTTTAACATTATCTTCGCTTGTAGGAAGAGATGGATTGGAAGACCAGTTGCTTGCATCATCCCACTTTCCCAAGTCGCCACTATTCCAAGTTATTTCCGTGGCAAATGAAACCGATGAGAAAATGCTGAATAAGAAAATGAGAGAAGTGAGAAGTGTTATACCGCGGAAGAAAAACGAACGCTAATTATCTTGCTTGCTTGCTTGCTTGCTTGCTTGCTTTGTTTGCATATTCTGCTCCTTTTTTTTGTTTTTGAAGTCGTTTGTTGCTATTCCTACTTAATACTTTGCGGCAAAGTAAACAATTTCTTAATTTTGTCCAGCGTTTTTCAAAAAATCACAACTACTGTTCAAGGACTTCTCGGCATAAAGCAGGCGTAAGCCGGGAAAGCCTTTTATGTATCCGAAAGATCACAAAGCCAATGTGTCGAAGAACAAGTTCTTGGGCATGGGCTTTATCGCCACGCTCGGCCTCTCGGATTAGTCGCCGTTTTTCTTGAAAAGAAATTCTGGGGTATTTACGAATAATATCTCGATACGTTTTCCACATACCGAGGCATTTTCAGTCAAAAACTATTGGCCGTCGACTACTTCAACGGATTTTTCGATACATTCGAGGCAGCTTTTCTTCTTCAAAGATTTGATCTCACGGCACTTTAGAGAGCCAGCAAAAGACCGAAGCAACTCCATCTTTTCTTCAGCAACTTGAGAAAAATGACGATCGAGGATGCGCTTTGTGGCATAAAAAGCACCGCAATATCCTTCCGGTGCTTTTCCTCCTCCGCAAGATGAGAGCAACTCCATAGTTTCCTCATCAAACGGAAATTTTTCTCGAAAAGTTTCGGCTATAGATTGAGCGCAATTAAGCCTGCGGGGGCCCTTCTTCCCGAGATAATAGGCCTTCGCTAACTCTTTCATTTCTTCGATACTCCGGAGCAACAGCCTTCAGAAACTCCTAGCTTCTTTAGAATTTTTTCTGCCAAGCACCAGTCCGTAAACGAAGACTGGATCTGGTTCATGCCGACAAATGCAGTCCAAAGAAGCCACCATTTGCTTACACACACCGCCAGAATGACGCTGAGCAAAGTAAAACTTCCGGCGATTACGCGAATCCATTTTTCCATATTCATGACAATTTTCCTTTATGATTTTTTTGCCATCATGTAATAAAAGACGGGAACGGCACTGCGCGAAAGAATGGTCGAAGCAATTTCTCCGGCCATTAAAGCAACAGCCAAGCCCTGAAAGATCGGATCGAACAGGATCACGGCTGCTCCGACCACAACCGCCGCCGCAGTCAAAAGCATCGGTCTGAACCGTTGCGCGCCCGCCTCAATGACCGCTTCTTCAAGCGGCATGCCATCGGCACGTTTCAATTCGATGAAATCCACCAGAATAATGGAATTGCGAACCACAATCCCGGCTCCCGCGATCATGCCGATCATGGAAGTCGCAGAAAAGAATACGCCTCCGAGCCAGTGCGCGGGCAAAATACCGATCAACGTAAGCGGGATCGGAAGCATGATAATCCACGGCGTTTTAAACGATTGGAACCATCCCACCACGAGAACATAGATAAGAAGAAGTACAAACGCAAATGCCATTCCCAGATCACGGAATACTTCAAAGGTAATTTGCCACTCCCCGTCCCACTTGAGAGTCCAACGGTCCATCGTTTGAGGCTGGCCGTTGAACAGTTGATCAAGCGTCTTCTGATCTTCGTGATTTTCCGGTATCGGCATCTTCGCAATATCCTTTTTGAGCTTCAGGATTGCATAAACCGGGCTCTCAAATTTACCCTCCACATCCGCAATTACATAAGAGACTCGCATAAGATTCTTATGGTAGATCGCACGATCTTTGAACCCATCCTGAATATCCACAAGGTCTTTAATGGGGATAGGATTTCCATAGCGGGAAAGAAGTGTCATATTAAGCACAGCATCCAGCGTCTTCCGTTTCCCCTCAGGCAACCTCACAAGGATCTCGACCGGCTCATATTCACCGGAGAGATGAGCAAGATCCACGGCTTTTCCTCCGATTGCGGTCGTAATGGCCTCCGCGATATGGGTCACTGGAATGCCGTTCAGAGAAGCCTTTTGAGTGTTCACTTTCAGACTCGCCAGCTTTTCCTTAGCCTGAACATAGGTATCGATGTCCGTAATATCGTGATCTTCTGAAAGCATTTTTTCGATTTGAGCGGCAAGCCTATTTTGTCCTTCCGTACTCGGACCATAGATTTCAAGCACCAAAGTTGAAAGCACCGGAGGCCCCGGCGGGACCTCGGCTATCTGTATGCGACCACCGTATTTCCCAACGATTTCGTGAATTTTCGGTCGAACGGCCTTGGCAATGTCATGACTCTGTCGTTTCCGCTGGTGTTTCCCCGCGAGATTCACCTGGAGATCTGCTTGATAAGGTTTCGATCGCAGAAAATAATGGCGCACAAGACCGTTAAAATTGTAGGGAGCTGCGGTTCCAACATACATTTCGATATCCTTAACCTCAGGAACTGTCGCTAAATAATCCGCAATCTCCGCGATGACTTGCTGAGTTTTGGCCTTGGGAGTTCCTTCAGGCATATTGAGAACCACCTGGAATTCATTTTTATTATCAAACGGGAGCATTTTCATACGGACAAGCTTGAGCGGCACCAGCATCACCACCGTAAATAACAAGATCCCAAGTGCCCACAGAAATTTTTTACGAATCTTCGGATTATGAATCAAAGGATTCATATATGACCGATAAAGACGCGTCAGAAAGTCTTCTCTTTCTCCTTCATGATGGACCTTGAGTTTGCCCTGGGTAAATGCCTGTCCTAGAATTTGATAGGCTGCCCACGGCGTCGCCACAAACGCCACAAACATCGAAAACATCATCGCCGCGCTGGCACCAACCGGAATCGGCCGCATGTAAGGTCCCATGAGACCGCGAACAAAAGCCATAGGCAAAATCGCCGCAATTACCGTAAGCGTCGCAAGGATCAAGGGACTTCGGACTTCGTTCACGGCCTCGATCGTAACATCTAAGATGTTCTTGCCCTTGTTTTCCGGCAAGCGAAGGTGTCGGACAATGTTCTCCACATCCACGATTGGGTCATCGACCAAAATACCGATTGAAAAGATCAAAGCGAAAAGCGTGATACGGTTTAATGTGAATCCCAGAAAATAAAAAGTCGCGAGAGTAAGCGCTAGAGTCATCGGAATAGCGATCGCTACAACGCCCGCTTCCCGACTCCCGAGCGACCAGGCAATCAAGAGACTGACGCCGAATACCGCGATTCCCATATGAAACAGAAGCTCATCGGATTTTTCTTTGGCCGTTTCACCGTAGTCGCGTGTCACGGTCATTTGAACATCTCTGGGAAGCACGGCTTCGGGTATTTTCTTGATCGTATTGAGGATTACATCTGACAGATGGGCCGCGTTTGCGCCCTTGCGCTTGGAAATGGCCAGAGTTACCGCTTCGAAAGGCCCCTTCTTTTGAGCCTTCGCAGCTGGCCCAAAAAGGATTTGCGTCGAGCGTTCTTCCTGATCAGGACCATCCAAAATCTGCGCGATGTCTTTAAGCATCACGATATTGCCGGCATTCACTCCAACCACAAGATTTTCCAAGTCAGACTTTGTTTTAAAAAAAGAGTCCGCTTCTACCGATTTCAATGCCGGTTCGTTTTCTAAATGTCCGGCACCTTGTTTCACATTTGCTGCGCGTATCAATTGTCCGATCTCTAGAGGATTTAAAAGCCGTTCTTTTAATTTCTCTTCGTCAAAAAAGACCTGGAATTGCCGTTTGCGACCTCCGGTGATAAGAGTTTCCGAAACCTCAGGAATCGCATTCACGATGTTTTGAAGATTTGCCACCGTCTTGCGTAACGCCACGGGGTCCTGTTTCTCACTGTGGAATGTGAGCGTAAGAATAGGAACATCATCAATCGAACGAACTTTTAGAAGCGGTTGCGTCGCGCCCAGAGGCAGAAAATCCAGATTAGAATAAACCTTGGTGTAAAGTTTGATCAGACTTTTTTCGACATCCTCCCCCACTTTGAACCGGACAATGATCAATGCGCCTTCAGGCTCGATCGTGGAATAGATGTATTCCACGCCCGGAATCTCCCAAAGCTTTCTCTCCCCAAGATTCACGATCCTCTGCTCTACTTCTTTGGAATCCGCACCAGGGTAAGATACGAAAATATCGAACATTGGCACCGAGATCTGAGGTTCTTCTTCCCGAGGAAGATTTATGATCGCAAAAAGGCCGATGATGAACGATGCGGCGATGATAAGGGGCGTGATCTTCGACTTCGCGAAGTAGCTGACGATGCCGCTGAGCAAGTCAGAATGATGTGTTTTCATGATGCCCTACCTTTCAAGCGGGTATTCACCAAATGAATTCCTTTTTCATCTAACTGTCCCGAAAGAAAAAGTAACTTGGCGTACTCCACTTCCAAGCCGAAAAGCACCTGTTCAAATTCCGTTGTCGTGATAAGGTTTGCTCGGCGTATCTCGAGAAGATCCGCGATGGATTTGCGTCCTTCTTGATAAAGTTTAGCGGTCAGGTCACTCGCCTGCTCGGCATCCTTAGAAGCCTGCTTCAATACCGGAAGATCCATGATAACGGTTTCAAACCGCGTCAATTCATCGGCAAGGTTTTTGGCAATCTCATCACGAAGCACCTGACGATCCGCCTTCAATTCTTCATAACGATGTTTGGCATTCTTGATACGACCCGGAAGGGTTGGCTCAAAAAGGTCAATGGTTCCTTTGAATCCCACCGTATAGTCCCAACCGCTCGTGTGCCAATCAGGGCTATGCTCATTAAAACTTCCGAAACCATAAAATTTCGGAAGAAAGGAAGTCTTCTGCCGAAGGCTCTCAATACGCTGGGCGTCTATTATTTGATCCATGGCCGCAAGATCTTTACGCTCCTGATAGGCCTTTGCGATCCAAGCGCGAAGCTCGCCTTTGTCCTGTACATATTCTGGCAATTTTCCAACCGGCTCCCACGTCAATTCCAGATCTTCGCCCATGAGAATATTCATGAACATTCTGGAGTTTTTCAACATGGCTTGGGCTTTGTTTCTCTCGCGTTCAATTCCGGCAGCAGTAACCTTCGCAGCGTAAAAATCCGCTCCAAGAATCAGACCCTTTTGATTTAAATCTTCGGCTTGTTTTAGATCTTTGTCGCTTTGATCTTTCATCGTCGCAGTGATAGCGAGAACTTCTTTTGCAAGCAGAATTCTGAGATAACTCTCAAGGGTCACGATCCCGGCTTCCATCTCGGTAAAGTCCGCTTCAAGGTTCGCAGACTTCACAAGTCGGCGAGCAGAACGGATCTTGGAGATCGTATTGAAGGAGTCAAAAAGCAGCATCTCCCCTTCCAATCCGAAGTGATAGTCTGTGCGATGGTTGGGATTGTTAAGCTCGTTAACTGCGAAATTAGCTTGTGTGAATTTGTTCTGCTGGAGGAGCATGCCGAAGACGCCTACGGGATCATTCGTCGTCGTCATCGAACTCACGCCCTGAACGTGGGGAAAAAGATCGGCGATAGCGATATTACGACCGGCCTTCGCTTGTTCAAGTTGCTCGTATCTTTTCTTTAAAGCGGGGTAATGCGCTAAAACTTTTTGGTAACAATCAAGAAATGTCAGATTATCCAGATGAGCGGGAGCTTGGAGTGCGATTTCTTCAGCAAACACAAACTGCCCCGCCAAAAATACGAACGCAAAGAAAACCGATAGTGTTTTTTTTATAGACATTGAAATCATCTTAGGTTGTTCTCCCTGGCTTGAAAACAGGTTTTTAGACCTCACCGAACAATTCTTTTTTCCGCGCTTACTTTGATGCTGGCAATGGAATGTTCGATCTTTTTCAAATCCTCTTGGTTTACAATAGGACTATTTTTAATAACCTTGGCTGTTGCATCGTTGGACATCGCTTTAATCGGATAAAACGTCTCATTTACTATTTTGATCGTACTGAAACCAGCATCCTTGATCAAATGCAGATAATCCTTCTTGAAAATTGCGCCGGCGAGACAGCCTACATAAGCTTCTATAGATCGCTTAATAGTTTGGGGTAATTCTCTTATCAGAACCAAATCGGATACCATCAATTGTCCCCCCGCCTTCAACACCCTGAACGCTTCTTCAAATACGCTTTTCTTATCTGGCGAAAGATTGATAACACAATTTGAAATAATCATATCTATCGAACTGTTTTCAATAGGAAGGTTTTCGATTTCGCCTAAACGAAACTCCACATTGGAATATCCTCCTTTTTTGGCGTTTGCTTTGGCTCTTTCGATCATCTCTGCTGTCATATCAACGCCGATAACACGTCCTGTCTTTCCGACTTTTTTCGCCGCAAGAAAAACATCGAATCCCGCGCCACTCCCCAAATCCAACACCACGTCGCCTTCCTTTAACGATGCCAAGGCAACAGGATTACCGCAACCAAGCCCCAGGTTAGAACCTTCTGGAACAGCATCTATTTCATCCGCACTGTAACCCACGCTCTTGCTTATATCTTGAACAAGGTTTTTGCTACCGCAACACGAACTCGTAGGACAACAAGAACTACCGTTTTGAGCAATTTTGGCATAACCTTCTCGAACAATTTTTTTAATCTCTTTTTGTCCTCTTGCCATAAATTATTTCGTCTTTCTGTTCACAACTTTACAACATCCGCCCTCGATCTTGATGCCATGCTGATTGACGAGCGCGTTAGCAATCTTTTGTCGAGCCGAAATGAGTATCCGCGAAATGGTAGCTCGGTGAACTTTCATTTGTTTCGCAGCATCCAACTGTTCCAGACGCATCCCGTCACAAAGACGCAAAGCCTCTAGTTCATCCAAGGTGATCCTAGTAACTATGATGTCGTTACGCGGCACATGAAGAGGGCGGAAGCATCTGTCCCCCGGCTTACAACTAACCCACCTTGTTTTCTTAGGTCTCATTCCGTCCTCCAGTTATGCACATATGCTTATAATATCACGCTTTGATTCTTTGTCAAATTCATTTTCTCTTTTAGGTCGATCTCGTCGCCGCCTTCTTTCCAGCTTTCTTGACAGAAGCACTCAACTGGAAGGCAATCAATCCTACGGGCTCACCTTCGCAAGTACAGCTGTAAGACCCGCAAACAGCGCTGAAGTTAGCGCACAGATCTGCCGGCGACTCCTGATGATCGATATTTGAATAAAAACGAGAGGGATCAGATGGGCTGAAAAGTAAAACTCCCCCAGTGTCCTTGGGGGATTTTATCTCTGTCCGATAGAGAGTGACAAGAGAAGTGAGCCCGGATGGATTCGAACCATCGACAACCGCCTTAAAAGGGCGATGCTCTACCAGCTGAGCTACGGGCCCAACTATTAAAGAGACAATAATTACTGCGTAATTAAAACAAAAATCCACTTTCGCGACAACAAAATCGTGGAAGACTAATATGTTTTTTAAATCGCGTAAACTTCTTTTTCTTTATTTGCCAACGCTTCATCAACTGCCGCTATTGATTGGTCGGTCAATTTTTGAATTTCTTTTTGTGAAACATGCGAAGCATCTTCAGTCGCAATTTTTTCTTTTTCAAGTTTCTTAATTTGCTCTATCGCTTCATGGCGCGTACTGCGTATCGCAATGCGGCCTTCTTCAGCAACCTTGCGAACAACTTTCGTCAATTCCGCTCTGCGTTCATCAGTAAGCGATGGAATTTGAATGCGAAGAATTTTCCCATCATTGATTGGCGTAAGTCCGAGATCCGATTTTAGAATTGCTTTTTCAACTTCAGCAACGGCAGAAGCGTCCCACGGTTGAATCTGAATAGTCCTAGCATCCGGCGTTGAAATTGTCCCAAGATTTTTAATGGGGGTCGGAGTATTATAATAGTTTACTGAAATCCCTTCCACGAGGGCTATGGACGCGCGGCCCGTGCGGATATTTTGAAATTCCTTTTTTGTAGCATCAACGCTTTTGGTCATTTTCTTTTTTGCTTCATCCGCCAACTGTTTCAAATCCGTAACATTATTCATAGGATTCTCCTTTGAAGTTGAACCTTTTAAGAAACGACAGTTCCAATTTTTTCGCCTAATACCGCGCGGCGAATATTACCGGGCTTTGTCAAATCAAATACCACAATCGGAAGATTATTTTCCATACAAAGAGATGTGGCTGTTGTGTCCATAACGCGAAGTTGATTTTTAATCACATCAAGATATTTCAATCGCGCAAACTTTACAGCGTCTTTATGTTTCACGGGATCTTTATCGTAAACGCCGTCTACTTTTGTAGCCTTCAAAATAACCTCGGCATTCATCTCGACTCCGCGAAGCACCGCCGCCGTATCTGTCGTAAAAAACGGATTTCCTGTTCCTGCAGCAAAAATCACTACACGGCCTTTTTGAAGATGACGCATTGCTCTGCGGCGAATATAAGGTTCGCATAAAGCCTTAATTTCTAGCGCCGATTGAACCCTTGTATGCACACCGACTTTTTCAAGCGCGTCAGACATCACAAGCCCGTTCATTACCGTCGCAAGCATTCCGATATAGTCGGCAGTCGCGCGGTCAATGCCGTTTTTTTCACCTTCAGCACCTCTGAAAAAATTTCCGCCGCCAATAATGCAAATCACATCAACGCCAAGCGTCCTAACTTCTTTTATCTGCTTTGCGATTGAATTAACAATTTCAGGATCAATTCCAAAACCGCGTTTCCCTTCCAGCGCTTCACCGGAAAGTTTCAAAACGATACGCTTATAAACAGGTTTTTTTACTTTCATTAGGAGTTTCAGCCTTTTTGTAATTTAACCAAATATTTTAGTTGCCACCGACTTCAAAGCGCACGAAACGGCGGACAATAATGTTTTCACCAATCTTCGCAATCGCCTCAGTTACGAGGTCTTTAATCGTCTTAGAGTCATCTTTTATAAATTTTTGATTCATAAGACAAATTTCCTCATAGCGTTTACTCAGTTTTCCTTCTAAGATTTTTTTTCTGACTTCTTCGGGCTTATCTTTGACTTGATCCAAAAAAACCGCGCTCTCACGCTCTAATTCCGCGACAGGAATATCTTCCGCGCGGACATAAAGCGGATGCGCCGCCGCGATTTGCATGGACAAATCACGAATAAACGCTTGAAAAGTTTCGTTTTTAGCAACAAAATCCGTCTCGCAATTCACTTCTAAAAGAACTCCCAGCTTCCCGCCGGAGTGAATATAAGATGTAATTTGTCCTTCACGCGCTTCACGAGAAGATTTTTTCTTCGCGATATCCAGCCCTTTTTTACGAATAATATCTTGCGCCTTTTGAATGTCTCCCGATGTTTCGACAAGCGCGTTTTTACAATCCATCATTCCCGCGCCCGTAAGTTCACGAAGCTTTGTAATATCCGTACTGCTAAATGGTGTTATCATTTTTATTTCCTTTTATATTGTTTTAAATGAATGAGTGATTTTTGTTCTTAAGCGTTGTCTTTTTTCTTAACCGGTTTTTTTGTTTTTACTTTAACTTCCTCGTCAGCGCCTGCCACCGCAAGAATCTTTGGATCAACTTTCTTCTCAATCACTTCTTCTTCCAAAACAACCTCATCGTCAGAAACCTCTTCAGCGTCCGCAACCGCTGCCGTCGCTTCGGCTTCCTCTTTTTTATTCGTAGCAATCTTTTTATATTCCTTGCGTCCTTCGGCAACAACCTCGGAAATAACGGAAGCAAAAAGTTTAATCGCCTTAATCGCGTCATCATTTCCGGGAAGAGGAAAATCGATAATATCAGGATTGGCATTGGTATCCAGAAGCGCTACGACAGGGATACCAAGTTTACGGGCTTCGGCAACCGCAATATTTTCAAGTTCCGCGTCAATGACAAACACCGCGCCGGGAAGACGTTTCATTTCGCGAATGCCAGAAAGATTCTTTATAAGTTTTTCGCGTTCCTTTTTTAACGAACCGATTTCTTTTTTGGTAATAAATTGAAAACTGCCGTCTTTTTCCATTTCATCAATAGAATCCAACTTCTTAACGGATTTACGAATGGTTTCAAAATTGGTGAGCATTCCGCCAAGCCAACGCTGATTAACATAAGGCATTTCGCACGCTTCAGCAGATTCTTTTATTACAAGCTGTGCTTGTTTCTTTGTCCCAACGAATAAAACTTCCTTGCCTTCGATTGCAATTTGCTTGATAAACTCCAATGCTTTTTCTAAAGCGGCAAGCGTTAATTCAAGATTAATAATATAAATACCGTTGCGTTCGCCGAAAATATATTTTTTCATTTTCGGATTCCAACGCTGAGTTTGATGACCAAAGTGAACGCCGGCTTCGAGTAACTGTTTAATGGTAACCTGAGACAAGATTAAATCCTTTCGTGGTAACACAAGAATAAGCGACTAATGTCCAAATGAGCACCGGGAAATTCCGGAGGGTTCAGTATCGTGTCCCTCCCTTTCCCTTTCGCTCGGAGGGTTCGCCTATCTTCCAACTACTGCAGAACTAATACTGCGGAGAAGCTCTAATGAGGCTCTTTAAAAAGTTGGCGCGACATTATATCTAAAAACTTTGTTGAAACAAGTTTTTTAATGTTTTTTATGCGCTGATAATCGACTCGCCATTATTGTAAAAGTCAATAATTTCGTAGACAGACATGAGTCACAAAGATCGTGGTCATATGCAGCCGGTCGTGAAGCCCTCGCAACCACTGTCGAAGTTCTTTGCGAACCTTAGAATCGAGAGATCCGAAAGGTTCGTCCAACAACAAAACTTTAGGTTCAATCGCAAGGGCTCGAGCCAAAGCCACGCGCTGTCGTTGGCCACCTGAAAGCTGAGACGGGTACCGCGGCGCGAGACCATCCAGATGACTTCCTTTTTAGCGCGCCACTCGATCCATTGCTTAAGGACAAGAGTTACAAACGCCAGAAGCATCAGTATCGAGGCAACGGCGAACGCAGCCGTAAAATTGTATTCGTTATAAAGAATCTCAACATGAAGCGGGATCGTATTCGTTAACCCCCGGATATGCCCCGATACTACCGATACGGCTCCAAACTCCCCCATCGCTCGAGCATTGCAGAGGATCACACCATAGAGAAGTCCCCATTTGATATTAGGAAGCGTCACTCGCCAAAACGTCTTCCACCCACTCGCACCAAGCGTCACTGCCGCATACTCTTCCTCATTCCCCTGAGACTGCATGAGTGGAATGAGCTCACGAGCGACAAAAGGAAACGTCACGAAAAGTGTTACTAGAATGATCCCTGGTACTGAAAAAATAATTTTGATGTTATGCTCCCCTAGCCAATGTCCCAAGGTGCCCTGCGCACCAAAGAGCAGTACGAATATCAGACCTGAGATCACGGGCGAAACAGAAAAAGGAAGATCGATTAACGTAATTAAGAATTTCTTCCCCCAAAAATCAAATTTTGTAATCGCCAAGAAGCCGCTAGCCCGAATAAGAGATTCAGCGGAACACTTGCGATGGCCACGATCAGCGTCAATCGAATCGCCGAAAGAGCGACCGGATTGGAAAGCGAATGAAGATAAAAGGCAAAGCCTTTTTTCAGCGCTTGCGTAAGCACCATGGCGATCGGCAGCACAAGAAAGAAGGCAAGAAAAACAAGCGCGGCCGTGATAAGTAAAACACGGATCCATCGAGGTTCCGATAAAAATGGGCGCTCGACTACTTTGCCGTCGTCTTCTAATTTTTTACTTACAATGCCAGCCATATTTTCCTCTAAAGGCTTTCGCTTTGCCGACCCCAAGACTGCAGGATATTCAGGGTCAAAAGCATAATAAAAGACACGATTAGCATCACGCCTGCAATCGCAGTCGCACCCGCATAATCGTATTGTTCAAGTTTGGTCATAATGAGCAACGGTGCGATTTCAGTTTTCATTGGCATATTCCCCGCGATAAAAACAATCGAACCATATTCCCCGAGTGCCCGCGAGAAGGCCATCGCCGCGCCCGTGAGCAGTGCCGGACTAATCGTCGGCATAATGATCTTTAAAAAAATCTGCCAACGGTTCGCGCCAAGGCTTGACGCCGCTTCCTCGACTTCATTTTCGATGTTTTGAAGCAGCGGTTCCACCGTCCTCACCACGAATGGCAAACCGATAAAAATCAACGCAATCGTGATCCCAAACGGTGAAAAAGAACTTTTGATGCCTATCGCATATAGTTGCTTTCCCACCCATCCATTTTGCGAATAAAGCGCGGTGAGTGCGATACCAGCCACCGCAGTCGGTAACGCGAACAAAAAATCCACAAAAGCATCCACCAGCTTTTTCCCGTGAAATTCATAACGCACTAGAACCCACGCCACCAAAAGACCAAAAAAAGCATTGATCAAAGCACTAACGAACGATGTAGTGAAACTCAACCGCAAAGCCGCAAGAGTCCGAGGTGCAGCAATGGCCTGCAAAAAATGCCCCCAGCCAAGTCCAAGCGCTTTTAAAAAGAGCGTGGACAGAGGGATAAGGACGATTACGCTCAAATAAAAAAGCGTAAACCCCATGGAGATCCCAAACTCCGGTAACGCGCTGTAACTTTTAAGTTTCAAATTCCCTCCGTCAAAACAAGGGACGGTTTTCTTTGTGAGAGCCGTCCTCGTTGATTTAATTAACTTGCTTCGTAAATCTGATCGAAAATCCCCGCATCGGCAAAATGTTTCTTTTGCGCCTTGTCCCATCCTTCGAAATCGGCAATCGTGACCAGCTCGATCTTTGGAAATTGAGTCTGATACTTCGCCGCGATGGCCTGCGACCGCGGCCGGTAATAATTCTGCGCAATGATCTCCTGGTCTTCTTCTGTGTACAAGAATTCCAGATAGGTCTTTGCACCCTCTTCAGTTCCGTGCTTGGCAACGATCTTATCAACGACTGTCACTGGCGGTTCGACCAAAATACTGAGCGACAGAAAAATGATCTCGAATTGATCCTCCCCGAGTTCATTGATTACTAGGAATGCTTCATTCTCCCAAGCGAGCAAGACATCTCCGATCCCCCGTTCAACGAACGTCGTCGTGGAACCGCGCGCGCCCGTATCCAGCACAACTACGTTTTTAAAGAGCTGCTTGATGAATTCCTTCGCCTTCGTTTCATCGTTCGCATTCTTTTTCAAAGCATACGCCCAAGCCGCGAGATAGTTCCAGCGCGCGCCGCCAGAAGTCTTAGGATTCGGCGTCACGATCTCGATACCCGGCTTGATCAGATCGTCTCAATCCTTAATTCCTTTCGGGTTTCCCTTTTTCACAAGGAACACGATCGTGGAAGTGTATGGCGAGCTGTTGTTGGGAAGTTTTGTTTGCCAGTCTTTGAGATCAATCCCGCTTTTTGATAGAGCTGGTCTACGTCATAAGCGAGCGCAATCGTTGCATGTCCGCGTCAAGCCCGTCAATGATCGCGCGGGCCTGCTTGCCAGACCCTCCGTAGGACTGCTGGATCGTGACGGTTTCCCCTGTTTTTTCTTTCCATTGCTTCGCGAACACTTCATTAATCTTTTGATACAGTTCACGCGTCGAATCGTACGAAACATTGAGAATCGCTGTGTCCTTACCTCTCTTCGCTTGGACAGCTGATGGAGGCCAAGAAATAACACTTAAAATTGAAAGAATCACTGCTAATAATCGATTACGCATAAAAAATTTTCCTTACAAACTTTTAAAATACAACTTGAGCGTGGCTGATCCCATCGCTTATCTCTTTAATAGCGTCATTCACACTATTTTTTTGAATTTCTGTTGGGGAACCGTCATTTTTTCCTTCTGAGAATCTGTCGTTAGGAAACGCTCAGATCTGATAAGTAAGTTGCCCTTTGCGAAGCCGCACCATCAATTCCTCCAGCGTGACCTCAAGTTGTTTGCTCAGGGTACAGCTTATATCAGCCCAGATTCCGGAGAAAAGACGACCGGCTTCTGAATCGTTTTTCTTGGAAGAAGGTTTGGGGAACTCAAGAATTTGGCTATCAACTGCACGAAACACATCCGCCAAGGTAATCCGGGATGGATGTTTTGCAAGTGCATATCCGCCTGCTACACCACGAACCGTTTCAACAACCCCTGCATTTTTTAGGCGCAAAAGCAATTGCACCAAAAACTTCCCAGGAATTTGCTGGGTCCTCGCAATCAGCTCCAAAGGCACTGGTCTGTCACTTTCACTGCGCAGAGCTAGTTCCAGAACAGCTTTGACCGCGTATTCAATTTTTGCCGGCAACCTCATAGCCACTCCTTTTTAAAATTTATGTCTAACAATTTAAATATAACTAACTTGATTATATTTGTCAAGTGTTAATTCCTATGTTAGAATACTTTTATTGTATATTCGACAAGGAGCACAGTAGCATGCCCCGCTTACTCAACTCTCAAAATCAGTCAGAAAGGCTTTTATGGACATCCGAACCAAATCAGTCCTCACGGGGACCGCAAAAGATTCTCAATACAATTCCGTGATTACCCCTATTTATCCGACATCGACTTTCCGCTTTGAAGAACTCGGAAAGCACAAGGGATACGATTACACTCGCAGTGGCAATCCGACACGGTCGGCACTGGAAGAGAACATTGCAGCCCTCGAAGGCGGTATTGGAGCGAGGGCCACTGCCACCGGCATGGCCGCCATCACTGTCGTCATGTTCCTTTTGAAACCCGGCGATCATGTAATCACGGGAAATGACATTTACGGCGGCACCTATCGTTTGTTTAAAGATATTTTTTCAAAGCGCGGCATATTATTTTCTTTCATCAACATGATGAACCACGCAGAGATTAAAAATTTCATCCGAAAGGAAACCAGGATGATCTGGATCGAAACGCCGTCCAATCCCCTGCTGCATATCGTGGATCTAAAGACAGTAATGGGAATCGCCAAACGCAACGGTCTTCTTATCGCTTGCGACAACACATTTCTTTCTCCTTATTTTCAGAGACCTCTGGAATTTGGAGCTGATATCGTGGTTCACTCCACAACCAAATATCTCAACGGGCATAGCGATGTGGTTGGCGGGGCTATCGTCTACAATAACAAAAAAATTGGAGAGCAAATCCAGCTTTTCGTCAACACTCTTGGAGTGAGTCAGGCCCCGTTCGATTCATGGCTTGTTCTTCGAGGAGTTAAAACCTTGCCGTACCGGATGGAAGCTCATCAGCAAAACGCTTTCAGAATCGCATCATTCCTCGAAAAACATCCTGCCGTGAAGAAAGTTTATTTTACGGGGCTCAAAAGCCATCCTCAGCAGGCTCTTATCAAGAAACAAATGACCGGTTGGGGTGGCATGCTCGCTTTTGAGCTTAATACTAAAAAGGTTTCACTCAAAAATTTTTTCAGAAAGGTAAAACTTTTTCAGGTCGCCGAATCGCTCGGTGGCGTAGAGTCTTTGATCGAGCATCCTTGGAGCATGAGCCACGTTTCCATGGGACCGGAAGGTTTGAAACTCTCCGGCATCACAAAGGAAACGATTCGCATTTCGATAGGGATTGAATGCTCTGACGACCTGATTGCGGATTTAAAAAAAGCGTTAGGTTAATGTTAAACCAATAAAAAAGCCATCTGGAATTCCAGACGGCTTTTTTTATTTCTTCTACGATTTTGTTTTAATGAGCCAATTCTTGAAAAAGCCAGGTTGAGAAATACCGCTCTCCAGAATCACAAATCATTGTCACTATCGTTTTTCCTTTCGATTCCTTACGCTTAGCGATCTCTAAAGCTGCCCAAACATTCGCTCCAGAAGAAATACCTCCCAGAATACCTTCTTGCTTCGCGAGCTGACGAGCAATATTGCCGGCATCTTCATGCCGAACTTTGATGACCTCATCATAAAGTTTTGTGTTCAATATTCCGGGAACAAAACCAGCTCCGAGCCCTTGAATTTTATGCGGGCCCGGCTTCCCGCCTGAAAGCACGGGTGAATCTTCCGGTTCCACGGCAACAACCTTCCCGGAAGGTTTTCTTTTTTTGAGTACTTCACCGACTCCCGTGAGCGTCCCCCCCGTACCGACACCGGCAACAAAAATATCCACGATACCATCTGTATCGTTCCAAATTTCTTCGGCAGTCGTACGACGATGAATTTCTGGATTCGCGGGATTATTGAACTGTTGCGGCACAAAACTGTTCGGAGTGCTTTTCGCTATCTCCTCAGCCTTTTCAACAGCGCCTCGCATCCCCTTCGATCCTTCGGTGAGCACAAGTTCGGCGCCAAGGATCTTCAGAAGTTGACGGCGCTCCATACTCATGGTATCAGGCATGGTCAAGATCAATCGGTAACCGCGCGCAGCTGCCACAAAAGCCAGGGCAATTCCAGTGTTTCCGCTGGTAGGCTCCACGATCACGCTCCCGTTTTTGAGCTTACCGGCCTTTTCGGCAGCGTCAATCATTGCGACTCCTATTCTGTCCTTTATGCTCGCAAGCGGATTCGAGGATTCCAGTTTGACCAGGACCGTTGCATCAAGCCCTTTCGTTAGCCGGTTCAACCGTACAAGCGGTGTATGCCCGATCGTTTTTGTAATATCATTAAATATTTTCGACATGCTTTCTTCTCCTTTATCTTGGTGCTTCTTCAAAGCCGTGACGGCAAGGATTTATTTATGACATCAAATGGAATAAGTTAAAATTCTTCTTGCACCGGTAGCTCTGCGACACAAATCCTCAAAAGTGATCGAATCAACAACGTCAGCAATCGCTTTATCCGCTTTCTGCCAAATTTCCAAAAAAACATTTCCATCTTCTAAAGAAACATTTTCAGCTACCGGAAACAACGGCCCTTCCAACTCTTTCAAAACATTACCAAGTCGTATGTCTTTTGGATTTTTTGAAAGTAGATATCCACCCCCTTTTCCTCTTACGCTCTTGACCAGCTTCATCGACTTCAAACGTATCAAAATTTGAACTAAGTATTGGGTTGGGATTCTTTGTTTGCTTGCAATATCCTGGATCTGCAACAGCTTTTTGTTCGGCCACTGAAGAGCCAGTTCCAATAAGGCATTTAACCCATAATTGCATTTTGCAGATATTCGCATGGCTTCCTTACTTTATCATGTTTACCAACTTAGTAATGTTATATCGCTTTTATCTTTTTGTCAATATCACGAGATTTTAGACTTGGGAATGGCACCATAGATCGTTACTCTCTGTGCGAGAGTGAGGTTTAAAAGATTTTGTGTATTAACCCCAAGGTATGGGGACAGATTTATCAGAGCTTTGTTTCCTTTCAGCGGTTGTTCAAACTATCAACGACACAGAAAAAACCGATCTTCCAGTTTGACATGGCGGGGCAAAGACCTTATGGATATTCCCGAGTAGTTCCTCCAGGCCAAGTCCCGCAGCCTTCCCAAGCCTCAGTACACTTATCGTGAGGTGCCCGGCGGCGTCATCTTCCTCGCTTTCACCAATCAACACTCACTCACACATGCCCAGCTCTTTTTTACCCTTCACAGACTCAACTCTTACAAAGAACACAAAACACCCTCATTCACAACCAAATCGCTAATGTTTAGTATCAACTAAAAGGTGTTTTTATAGAGAGCTTTGAGAAGAGACGAAGAAAATCCGTGTTAACGCGAAATTTCGCATCAACAAAAAAACGTCTTTAAAGGACAAAAATGTTAGGCGCGAAAGCGTTTCATCGCGACACAAGCGTTATGTCCGCCAAACCCAAGCGAGTTAGAAAGAGTAAAATCTACTTTAGCGGTTTGAGCGACATTAGGAACATAATTAAGAGCGCAATCGGGGTCAGGAGTTTTGTAGTTTATGGTTGGCGGAACAATTTGATCTCGAATCGCGAGAGCGCAAACAGCGCCTTCAACCGCGCCGGCAGCGCCCAATAAATGTCCCGTCATTGATTTTGTGGAACTTATAAGGATTTTGCGTGCCACATCTTCGCCTAGCGCTAACTTTATGGCAAGAGTTTCTCCTTTATCATTAAGCGAAGTCGAAGTCCCATGCGCGTTAATATAAGAAACATCTTCTGGTTTCGCGCCAGCGTCTTTTAGAGCATTAATCATACAACGCGACGCTCCAGCTCCCGTGGGATCTGGCGCGGTAATATGGCTCGCGTCTGATGTCATTCCGTATCCAGCCATTTCAGCATAAATCTTCGCGCCGCGTTTTTTAGCATGTTCTAATTCTTCTAAAATAAGAACAGCGGCTCCCTCACCCATCACAAATCCGTTTCTTGTTTTATCAAATGGTCGGGACGCGGTTTCCGGCGATTCATTGTTAGTGCTAAGAGCGTGCATAGCGTCAAATCCGCCAAA
Organism: uncultured bacterium; assembly: GCA_964410905.1. Classification (GTDB taxonomy): domain Bacteria; phylum Omnitrophota; class Omnitrophia; order Omnitrophales; family Aquincolibacteriaceae; genus Aquincolibacterium. The sequence continues at coordinate 52,236 of CAYPIR010000005.1, forward strand.
ACCAAGTTGAGTAATGCAAGACTCCGTTCCGCCCGTAAACATCACGTCAGCATCGCCGCGTTGTATAATCTTAAAAGCATCGCCAAGTGCGTTCGACCCCGTAGCGCACGCCGTTGCAACGCAAGAATTAGGACCTTTTAAGCCCAAAGCAATTGAAATCGCACCCGGCGCCATATTAACAATCAGCATTGGGATAAGAAACGGAGAAACACGATGCCCTCCTTTTTCAATGGCTACTTTGTGCTGCTCTTCAATTACGCGAAGTCCGCCGATACCTGAACCAACCAAAACGCCAACGCGGTATGGGTCTTCTTTTGTAATATCAAACTTGGCATCTTCTGCCGCCATTTTCGCGCAAGCAATTCCAAATTGAACAAAGCGGTCGGTTTTGCGAACTTCTTTAGGGTGGGATAAATATTTGACTGGATCGAAGCCTTTTACTTCTGCGGAGACTTTAGAATCAAACGGCGTCGGGTCAATTTGTGTTAGAAGCCCCGTTCCGCTTTTTCCTTTTAAAAAACTCTGCCAAGTTTCTTCTGTCGTATTGGCAACAGGAGTAATCATTCCGATGCCAGTAATAACAACGCGCCGCATAGTAAAAAAATCCTCGAATCAATAATTTATGAAGTAAATTAAAATGAAAGAACGAGCCGTTACTTCTGGCTCGCCTTTTCTTCTACATACTTAACGGCATCGCCGACAGTTTTGAGTTTTTCCGCGTCTTCATCTGGAATTTCCGCGCCAAACTCTTCTTCAAACGCCATAACTAATTCAACTGTATCAAGAGAATCCGCGCCAAGATCATCCACAAAGGACGCTTCCGGAACGACTTCTTCGGGTTTTACGCCAAGTTGCTCAACAATAATTTCGGTGATTTTTTCTTGAACGCTCATTGATGTTTCTCCTGTTATTTATGGTTAATGACTGCTACTGCTTAATAAATGCATCAGATTACAAGACCGCCATCTACAACTATTGTTTGTCCTGTAACATAAGCCGATGCGTCCGATGCCAAAAATACGGCAACATTTGCTACATCTTGAGGATCTCCGAGCCTCCCAAGTCCAATACGTTCTTTCATTTTTTCTATTATTTCCGGAGATAATTTGTCGGTCATTTTGCTCTTGATAAATCCCGGAGCAATGGCATTGGCGCGGATATTTCGTTTTGCTAACTCTTTCGCTATTGTTTTTGTCAGAGCGATCATCCCGCCTTTTGATGCAGAATAATTTGCTTGCCCAGCATTGCCAGCGACCCCCACGATTGACGCTATATTGATAATTGCACCACCTCGTTGTTTCATCATTGGCCGAGCGCACGCTTTACCAAAAAGAAACGCGCTCTTAAGATTAATGGTGAGAACATCATCCCAATCTTGCTCTGACATTGTCGCAAGCAAACCATCTTTTGTTATGCCCGCAACGTTGGCAAGTATATCGATGCGACCACAAGTGTCAAGAGCGATTTTGACGACTTGCTCGACTTCAGAAGCTGTCGCAACATTAGCTTGCGTCAATACAACTTGAGGCGATCCTGCCGCTTTTACGAGTTGTTCCGTCTCTGTCAAAAACTCCGTTTTGATATCAGAAAGAACTAGTGAAGCGCCTTGTTTCGCGAACGAAACCGCTATTGACTGTCCAATTCCGCGTCCTGCGCCAGTAATAAGTGCAACCTTTCCTTTCAACACCATGATTATCTCCTTTTGGTTATGATTGCGATAAAACGGTTAAAGCATCAAGAGCCTTAAAATCCGAAATTGCTCCGATTGAAATCACTTCGAGATCGGGCTGGCATTTGCGAGCCAACCCTTTTAACACTTTTCCGGGACCAAGTTCCAAATATGTCGATATTCCAGTCTCTTTAGCGGAAGCAAGAGTTTCAACCCAGCGGACAGAGCTTGTTAATTGCCGCGCTAAAAGTTTGCGAATCTCATCCGGATTCGATTCGATTTTCGCCGTAACATTAGGAATAAAGATACACTCGGGAGCTTTAATAGGCGTATTCGCTAACGCCTCTTCAAGTTTTGTTTTTGCGTCATTCATTAAAGAAGAATGAAAAGCGCCGCCGACTTTGAGCGGCATAGCGCGTTTCGCGCCTTTTGCAGTTGCCAATTGGCAAGCTTTTTCTATAGAAGAAACCGTTCCAGATAAAACCGTTTGATCCGGCGCATTAAGATTCGCGACTTCCGATCCGGACTCTTTTGCTATAGCCGTGCACTCTTCAAGCGATAACCCCATAATAAACGCCATTGTTCCAGGATTGTTTTTTGCCGCCGCGTCCATCGACTCAGCGCGAATTTGGACTAATTTTAACGCGTCTTCAAACGAAATCGCATTTGATGCCGTAAGCGCGGTAAATTCTCCAAGACTCAACCCTGCGACAAAAGAAGGCTTTAAGTCAGAAATTTTTTCTCTGACAGACGCAAGCACGGCAAGACTTGTCACAAGAATGCCGGTTTGCGCGTATAAAGTTCGGGTAAGCTGTTCTTCTGTTCCGGAAAAACAAATTTCACTAATGGAATAGCCTAAAATCTCATCCGCTTTTTGATAAATTTGCTTCGCGGCAGGACTTTGCTCAAAAAGATCTTTTCCCATGCCAACAAATTGAGAACCTTGACCGGGAAATAAAAAGCCAATCTGTTTAGTCATTTAATCACCATTTAATAAGGGTCGCGCCCCAAGTCAAACCGCCGCCGAAAGCGACCAACACAACGTAATCTCCTTTTCGGACATTACCTGCTCGAACAGCTTCATATAACGCAACAATGGTTGACGCGCTGGACATATTTCCGTAGCGGTCAACATTTATAAAAATTTTTTTAGGGTCTATCTCAAGCCGCTCCGCGACCGCTTGAAGAATACGATTATTTGCTTGATGCGGGATAAGGCAGCCTATATCGCTTACCGTAAGATTCTTTGCTTCCAAAACTTTATGAACAGCCTGCGTCATAGTTTTGACCGCCATTTTAAAAAGCTCAGGTCCTGCCATCTTTATAAAATGTTTACCCTCGGAAACAGTTTCCACACTCGGCGGTAATCTGGAACCTCCGGCTGGGATTTGAAGAATTTCGCTTTGCGTTCCATCAGAACCAATATAAGAACCAAGAATTTCTCTTTCACCTTTCGCGCGAGACACAATAACAACTCCCGCGCCGTCGCCGAAAAGAACACATGTAGAACGATCTTTCCAATTCACATAGCGCGTAATAGTTTCCGCCCCGGCAACAAGAACATTTTTATAGATGCCTGAACGAACAAAAGAGTCGGCAACGGAGAGCGCGTAGGCAAATCCCGAACAAGCGGCGGCTAAATCAAACGCGCCGCAGCGAGCGCTAAGTTTTGCTTGAAGATAACAGGCGGAAGAAGGGAACGCGCGGTCAGGGGTTGTTGTGGCAACTACTATCAAATCAATATCATCAACGGTTAGTCCGGCATTTTTTATGGCTTCTTGCGCGGCAGGCAAAGCCAAATCGCTTGTAGCTTGCTCAGCCGCAGCTATATGACGTTCCCTTATTCCCGTTCGTGTTCTTATCCACTCGTCCGAAGTTTCAACTATTTTTTCCAAATCAGCATTGGTTAAAACTTTTTCTGGAACATACACACCAATTCCTGCTATTGCAGATTGATAAATTTCGTTCATATTTCCTTTAATTTGGAGTCTTTAAAACAATAGCCTTAAGAAGCGCTAGTTTTATGTTCTGTTGCGGTCGTTGACGCGGCGCCGTTTAAATATGGCGCGATTTCATCAACTATTTGTTCGTTGACTTTTGTCGTTACAAGCTCGCCCGCGACACGAATTGCGTTGCGAATCGCAAGCGGAGAAGAAATTCCATGGCTAATAATTACATTGCCGTTCACGCCAAGAAGCGGCGCTCCGCCCGCTTTTTCATAATCAGTTTCTTTTCTTAATGATGAAAGCACCGGTTTTAGAAACCAAGCTGCAATGGCCGCAAGCGGATTTTTCTTAAGTTCTCTGACAATCAATGAAACAGATGTTTCCAAAACGCTTTCTATCATTTTAAGAACAACATTTCCAACAAAGCCGTCGCAAATAATGCAGTCGGCGCGCCCAGAAAAAAAATCACGACCTTCAATGTTGCCGATAAAATTCAAATTAGAATCGCGGAGCAATTTATATGCTTCTTTTAAAACATCCGTGCCCTTTGTCTCTTCCTCGCCAATATTGAGAAGTCCGATTGCCGGGCGGCGGTTTTTTTTGAGAATACTTTTCGCAAAAACATCCGCCATCAAAGCGTATTGGAAAAGCTCATTAGCAGAAGGATTAAGATTCGCGCCCACATCAACCGCGACTGACATTCCGTGAAGAGTGGGAAAAGATATAGCTATGCCGGGGCGTTTAATTCCGGGCAAAAGTCCGAGATTAAGAGTGGCAGCCGCAACCATCGCGCCAGTATTCCCCGCCGAAACGGCCGCCACGCATTCTTTCTTTTTTAGAAGTTCAATACAAACGCCTATTGAGGAATCTTTCTTTTTACGCAAAGCAGAAACCGGCGAATCTTCCATGCCTATCACTTCGGTCGCTTCCTGCAAAACTATTTTTCCGCCAATAACCTTGTGCCTATTGAGTTCACTTTTAAGAACGGCGGTTTGCCCAACCAAAACGATTTCAAGATTTTCAAAATTGTTTGCCGCCAGCACCGCGCCTGCTACTACCGCCTTCGGAGCGTTGTCGCCGCCCATTCCGTCTAAAGCGATACGAATCATAGACTATTCCTTAGCCTTAGATTTCGCTTTTACAGTTTTAACGAGTTTGCCTTTGTAAAAACCACACTCTTTACAAACTCGATGCGGGAGAACAAACGCGCCGCATTGCGGGCATTGCGACTGCGATTGGGGCGTAATAAAATCGTGTGCTCTACGCGTTCTGGAACGCGTGTTTGAATGTCTTCGTTTAGGATTAGCCATGGTTACTCCTTATGAGATTTCGACTTTTTTATGATAACAGGTGTTGAATGATAACGATTTTCTTTACAATTGCAAGCACCATCATTTAGATCCTTGCCGCATTGCGAGCAAAGACCTTTGCAATCAGACTTGCAGAGATAAACAAGCGGTCGTTCGATAATTAAAAGTTCGCGAATGTTCTCAAGAGGCTCAATAAATTCTTTTCCGGTTATATCAAAAATCCAATCAAAATTGAAAGAGATTTTTTCGTCTTTTTCTTTCAAGCACTTCCCACAAACGCGTTTTACTTCGGAGGTCAATTCCCCTTTCAGTCTAAAAATGACATCTGTCTTTTCACCTATTCCTTTGAGAGTGATTGGACATAAATAAATTAAATCCTGAAACTCCACCTCAGACGCTTTTGCGTCATACGAGCCTTCAACTTGTTTGGGAATCCCTTCCTCAAAATCAGAAAGTATTAATTTCATTTCGTTTCTCGTTGTTTAAGTTTTTTTTGAATTTCTTTCGCTACAAGTTTTGGGACATAAGCAGATATGTTGCCGCCAAGCTGCGCGATTTCTTTCACAAGCCGTGAGGAAAGAAAAAAATGAGACTCGGACGGCATTAAAAAAACAGTATCAATTTGAGAAGCAAGCTCGCGGTTGGTTAAAGCCATTTGGAACTCATAATCAAAATCGGATGTCGCGCGAATACCGCGTATCAAAGCAGAGGCGCCTTTTTTCTTCGCGAAATCAACGCTTAAACCTTCCCAATGTTCAACTTTTGCCCGCGGATATTTTTTTAAAACGTTTTTTAAGAAATTCACGCGTTCTTCCACTGTGAAAAACGCCGTCTTTGAACTATTTGACGCGACAACCACAATGACTTCTTCAAAAAGATTCAGCGCGCGCTCAATCAGATCAAGATGTCCGTTGGTAATCGGATCAAAGCTCCCCGGATATATAGCTTTTTGTTTTTTCATTTGTTGATTCCAGTCTGAAGTAAAAAGACAAACAGGCCTGTCCTATTTTTCGCGTTTGTATTAATTTGAGATTTTTCAGTTCATCAGATGCCGGCAAATCCTCACGCCACATATGTCCGACCACAATCTGCGCGAAGGGCAAAACGATATCGGAATCGTCCAGCCTAATAAGTGTCTTTTTTACTAAACCTTTCAAAAACGGCGGGTCGACAAAAATGAGATTAAAACCAGCATTTTGCTTTTCGAGTTTTCTTATCGCCGCGGACATTTCCATGGGCAGCAAAGCCGCTTGCTTCGAAAGCCCCAATGTCTCAAGATTTTTTTGAATTATTTTATGCGTCCATGTCCCGTTATCAACAAATGTAACCGTTGACGCTCCGCGGCTAAGAGCTTCAAGCCCGAGACTGCCCGACCCCGCGTAAATATCCAATACGCTTTTCCCAAACACAAAAGAGCCAACGATGTTGAAAAGCGTTTCTTTGGTTCTGTCCGTCATCGGGCGTGTGAGTTTGTTTTTAGGGAAATCTATTTTTCTGGATTTGAATTTACCGCTGATGATTCGCATATTTTGTTAGTTTAATCGGTTTTGGGCATTTGTTCGAGATATTTTTGAATCCAAACTGATTTTTTTTCACTGCTTTTGTTATCAGAAACCCAGCGCATCGCTTCACTTCGCGCTTTAATCAAAATAGCTTGGTCGGTGATTGGATCGGCGACTTTAAAGAGTGGCTCGCCCGATTGTCTGGTTCCCCAAATATCTCCCGGACCGCGTATTTTTAAATCTTCTTCTGCTATTTCAAAACCATCAGTTGTTGTCGTAAGAAGTCTAAGGCGTTTTTTTCCTTCTATGCTATTGGGCTCTCCAAACAAAAAACACTCGGACTCTATAACTCCTCGTCCAATTCTGCCGCGCAACTGATGGAGCTGAGCAAGCCCAAACCGCTCGGCATTTTCAATAATCATTATCGTGGCGTTTGGCTGATCAACTCCGACTTCTATAACAGAAGTCGCAAAAAGAATAGAAATTTCTCCGCGTGAAAACGCTCGCATAATCTGTTCGCGTTCAGATGATTCTATTTGTCCGTGAACAAGCGCAGTTGAAACATTTTTAAATATAGTTTTACTAAGTTTTGCAAATTCTTTTTCCGCGGCAAGAATATCACTTTTTTCCGTCTCTTCTATCGCGGGGAAAACAATATAGGCCTGTTCGCCTTTTTTTATCCGTTCAATAACGCGCGCAAAAACGATTGATTGCTTAGCGCGAGTAATCCAATAAGTTTTTATTGGACGTCTGCCTTTGGGCAGTTCCCGCAATACCGATATATCGAGATCCGCAAAGGTGGTTAGTTCTAGCGTTCTTGGAATGGGCGTGGCCGTCATTGTCAAAAGATGCGGCCGAGGCGATCTGTTTAAAAGCTGCGTTCTTTGTCTGACTCCAAATTTGTGCTGCTCATCAACTCCAAGAAAAACAAGTTTTTTAAAGGTTACTTCGTTCTGAAGTATAGAATGAGTGCCGACTATAAGAGAAAGTCTTCCCTCTTTCAAATCACCGAGAATTTGCGCTCTTCGATTTTTTTTCGTGCTTTTTGTGAGAAGCTCTATACGAACGCCAAGCGGATCTAAAAAACGTTTTAAAGTTTTCATATGTTGCTCGGCTAAAATTTCTGTCGGGACAAGAAACGCCGATTGATATCCGGCTTTTGCGACAAGATAAAAAGCGAATGCCGCGACAACTGTTTTCCCAGATCCCACGTCTCCTTGTAAAAGCCGATTCATTGGGATAGCCTTTGATAAATCGTTTTGAATATCCACAATCGCCGTTTCTTGACTCTTAGTTAAATCAAACGGCAAAGACGCTTTAAATTGTTCTAATAAATTTAGCGTTGACGAAACCTCTTCAGATTCAAAACGCGTTCGCAGCATCTTTACTTTTAAGCGGACCCGGAGGTCGAAAGCAAAAAACTCATCAAAAACCACGCGTTCGCGCGCCTTTTTAAGTTTTTCAAAAGATGTTGGAAAATGCATTTCGCGGACAGCAGTTTGAAGCTGCGACAAATTATGACGATTTAAAATTTCTGCCGGCAAAAAATCCTGAATATTTTTTGCCAAATGATTTTGTACGGCATCAAAAAGAGTCGCGCGAAGCGATCGTTGAAAAATTCCTTCTTTCAGATGATAAATCGGCGTAATTCTTCCAGTATGCAAAGCCTCCGCTTCAAATGAGTCGACTATTTCAAAGTCCGGATTTTGTATTTTTAAAAAAGTTTGATGCGGTTCAATTCGACCGTAAAAAATAATATTCTGTCCTACGGAAAACAAACGCTTCAGATAAGGCTGGTTATACCAAACCGCGAGAAGCGTTCCGTCAGCGTCACCAATCAAGACTTCAACGATTGGCATGCGGCGAATGGGACGGAATTTGACATCGAGAATTTCGCCTCTGCAAGTCGCGAATTCACCTATTGGGAGAGACTTTAATGGTAATAAATGAGAACGGTCTTCATATCGGCGAGGAAAAAAATAAAGAAGATCGCGAATTGATGAAATTCCGATCTTTTGGAATATGAGAGCTTTTTTGGGACCAACGCCTTTTAAAAAACGAAGTTCGGAAAAACTCTGCGCTGCGCTGTCCATTATGCGCTCCAGAAATACATTTGAGATTTTATCGACGCAAAACGTTATTTCGTCTCTGAGACAATTCCTTCAACATCAGAAATTATTTCTTGGGCTGCTTCAGAAACCGAAGACGCAATTTCTTCTGCTTTATCAGTAAGAGTTCCGGCAAGGTCTTTGGCTTTGTCGGAAACCGAAGAGGCGACCTCGTTTGTGGAAGTTTTAGCGGCAGCAACAGCAGACTCTGTAGCTTTAGCAGCGTCAGACTGTTTTATTTTTTCCAAAGCGCTTTTAAGCTGTTCGACATCAATAGGCGCTTGAGAGCTTGCGGGTCTAAAAAGAGAACGGCTTTTGCGAACTTCATAAATATTTAAACCAATGCAAGTAAAAAGAAAAAGAACCGCGCAAACGGTTGTCGCTTTTGTCAAAAAGGAAGATGCCTTTGTCCCAAAAAGCGATTGAACATTGCCGCCAAAACTCGAACCTGTCAGACCCTGTCCGCGTCCAGCTTGCAAAAGAATAACAATAATGAAAACTAAACAAACAATAATGTGAAGAGCAATAACCAGAACGTTCATGACTGTCCTCCGCGCTCAAGCGTCGCTTGGGCTTCTTGAATAATTTGTGCAAAAGATTCTGCCTTGAGAGAGGCGCCGCCGACTAGAGCTCCGTCAATGTTCGGTTTTTCCAAAAGCAGCTTTGTATTATCAGGTTTCACGCTGCCGCCATAAAGAAGAGAGATTTTATTACCAATTTCTTGTCCGAATTTTTCATTTAAAAGTCTGCGAATATAAGAATGGATCTGTTCGGCTTGATCGGGAGTCGCGGTTTTACCTGTCCCGATTGCCCAAACAGGTTCATAAGCGATGACAACTTTCGATATATCCTCTTTCGCGAGTGTCCCGAGGGCCTCATCAAACTGCGTCTTGATTACATCAAAATGTTTTTTTGCTTCTCGCTCCGTCAGCGTTTCGCCGACACAAACTATCGGAACTAAACTATATTTCAAAGCCGTTTTTATTTTTTCATGAATTAAAATATTATCCTCTTTGAAATACTGACGACGTTCAGAATGTCCGAGAATAACATAACGGCAGCCGCTTTCCTTCAGCATCACTGGAGAAATCTCGCCCGTAAACGCTCCTTCCGGAGCCGCATACATATTTTGCGCGCCCAAATTGATCGGCGAATCCTTAAGTATCTCCGACACGCTCGACAATGCCGTAAAGGGAGGGCAAATGACAATTGTAACATTAGAAACAGCATGAACTGCCGCTTTAATGGTTTGAACCAGCGTAACCGCTTCAGCCGCTGTTTTATACATTTTCCAGTTACCAGCAATAAAAGGTCTTTTTGTCATAACTCTCTCATTAGTTTTAAGTGTTTAGTTTTTAAAATAAATTTATTTATCAAGCAAAGCCGCGACGCCGGGAAGCGTTTTTCCTTCAACAAGCTCAAGCGATGCCCCGCCGCCCGTGGAAATATGCGAAATTTTTGACGCCACACCGGATTTATTGACCGCCGCGACCGAGTCCCCGCCGCCGATAACCGAGACACAATCCGGAAGATCAGCTATCGCGCGAGCAATAGACATTGTTCCGTTAGCGAATTTCTCAAATTCAAAAACGCCTACTGGACCATTCCAAAAAACCGTCCTCGCGCCGTTAAGCGCGCCTTTAAATTTTTCTATAGTCATGGGACCAATATCCATTCCCATTTGATCATTACCTATGTTTCCGCGCGCGACATGTTTCGCGTCCGCGTCAGCGGCAAACTCTTTTGTAACAATGTGGTCGATTGGAAGATAAAGATATATGTGCGACTCATAAGCTTTTTGAAGAATTTTTCTTGCGACAGCAATCATATCCTCTTCAATGAGAGATCCCCCTATTGAAAGTCCTTTTGCTTTAAGAAATGTATACGCCATTCCTCCGCCGACAATTAAACGGTCAACTTTACTTAAAAGGCTTTCGAGAACGGCTATTTTGGATGAAATTTTTGCACCGCCAATAATCGCGACAAACGGCCGCGCCGGATTATTAACAACTTTATCTTCAAGATACTCAAGTTCTTTTTCCATAAGAAAACCAGCCACGGCGGGCAAAAATTTAGCGACCGTCTCCGTTGACGCGTGGGCGCGGTGAGCAGAACCAAAAGCGTCATTTACGAAAACATCACCATATTGCGCCAGCTGCTTTGCTAGTTTTTCGCGTTCTGCGGCGTCTTTTGAAGTTTCCTCTTTTTGAAACCGCGTATTTTCAAGCATCAAAACTTCGCCGTCTTTTAGAGACTTTACTATCTTTTCGGTTTCTTCACCTACGCAGGAAGGAGCAAAAAGAACGCTCTTGCCAAGCAATTCAGAAAGCCTTACAGCGACAGGCTGCATCTTATGCTTGCCGTTAACAAACTTTTGTTCATCAAACGGCTTACCCGCTTTTTCTGCTTTTTCTTTCGCTTTCTGCGTGTCTTTTTTAGGATCGCCGAGATGCGACATTAAAACTATATTTTTAGCGTCCTGTTCTAGAGCATAACGAATTGAGGGAAGAGCCGATTTGATTCGCGTATCATCTTGAACAACGCCGTCTTTCATTGGGACGTTAAAGTCAACTCGCATTAAAATGCGTTTGCCGCGAATATCAATATTTTTTATCGTTTTCTTTTTCATTACTCTTCCCTTTTCGCTAGTGAGGAGTTAAAAGAAACGTCTTCTCGTTTCTCTCATACGCAAGCAAACGCGAAAGACGTTCCCCAATATTTTATTACTTGTTGCCGTCTTTCCCCGCCATAAAACGAAGAAGGTCAACCACGCGATTGGAATAACCCCATTCGTTGTCATACCAAGAAACAATCTTGAAAAAACGTTTTTCGCCTTTCAAATTATTTTGCAACGTGGCAAGAGAATCGTAGATAGAAGAACGGTTGTCATGGATAAAGTCCGTGGAAACCAATTCTTCTGTCGCTGTGCCCAAAATATCTTTCAAATAAGTCGTTGACGCTTTTTTGAGAAGCGAATCAATTTCTTCTATAGAAGTATCTTTTGCCGCGCGAAAAGTTAAATCAACAACAGAAACATCGGGTGTAGGAACGCGGAACGACATGCCCGTGAGTTTTCCTTTTACAGCGGGAAGACATTCGCCAACAGCTTTAGCCGCGCCGGTTGTCGAAGGAATAATATTGCAAGCTGCCGCACGTCCGCCTCGCCAATCTTTTTTCGATGGTCCATCTACGGTTTTTTGCGTTGCCGTGTAGGAATGAATTGTGGTCATGAGACCTGTTTCAATTCCTATGCCTTCTTTCAAAAGAACATGAACGAGCGGCGCAAGGCAGTTTGTTGTGCAAGAAGCATTGGATACGATATTGTGTTTCGCACTATCGTATTCTTCATTATTGACGCCCATGACAACTGTTTTCACATCGCCTTTAGCGGGCGCGCTGATAATAACTTTTTTCGCGCCGGCCGTAAGATGAAGAGACGCTTTTTCGGAAGCGGTAAAAAGCCCCGTGGATTCAATAACATAATCGACTCCAAGTGCTTTCCAAGGAAGTTGATCTGGAGTTTTGGTGGCTAGGACGCATTTAACTTTGTGTCCGTTTACAACCAATATATCGGCTTCAGCCAAAGACTCGTCGCTTTTTTCAGTTTTGACATCGTGTTTGAATCGTCCATGAACTGAATCATACTTGATTTGATAAGCGAAATAATCCGCATCGGTCGAAATATCCACAACCGCGACGACGTCTATTTCTTTGCCAAGCAAACCTTGATCACAAATTGCTTGGAACACTAAACGACCAATACGCCCAAAACCATTGATACCAACTCTTAACGCCATTTGCTTCCTCCTGGGATTTGCATCCGCGATTAAATAGTTAAAAATACGGGGGGAACATCCGTTTTCTCTTGGATTCATTTCTTTTTGAGATGGAACCGTGCGAGAAGAAAAACTTGCGTAATTATAAGGAAACGTCGGCAAGTGTCAAGAAATCAGCCTTGCTTTTGGGGGATTTTTTAAGAAATATTTGTCCCTGCGATAATTCGCCGTCCGTGCGCGAACTCAGCACCGGACATCGCGTTCTTCCCTTCGGGTTTTACCTTTGTTACGCGGACAGCATTTGATAGCGCGGATAAAGTAAAGCCCTCACTATCAAGACTCAAAATCACACCGGGTTTATTCGCGATGCCATCTACCGCGACAACCTCCGCGTTTAATATCGCGACGCGTTCTTTCCCCCAATAAAAAAATGTCCCAGGCCATGGCTTAAGCCCTCTGACTTTTCTAACAATCTCCGTTGCGTTCATATGAAGAAATTTTATTTCTCCATCGGATTTTTCAAGTTGTCTTGCGACTGTCGCCCGCGCGTCATCCTGCGCGATGCCTTTTAAATTTCCAGCCGCGGCAAGATTGAGAGCTTTCTTTAAAAGTTCATAACCAAGTTCCGCGAGTTTGTTATTAAGTTCAAGAGCGTCAATATCTTCTGAAAGTGAAACTTTTTCCTGAAGATAAATTTCACCCGAATCAAGTTTTGCGGCAATATCAATAATGCTCACGCCTGTTTCGCTATCGCCGTTTAATATCGGCCAATTTATGGGAGCAGAACCTCTATATTTGGGCAAAAGAGAGGGATGCACATTTAAACGAAATTTTGGTATTTCAAGCAGGTTTACCGGAATGATTTTTCCATAAGACGCAACCACAAAGACATCGGGATTAAGCTCTTTGATGTCGCTTGCGATTTGCGGATCCTTAAGGGATTGATACGCGGCCAGAGGAAGATTTTTTTCTTTCGCGAAAGTTTCAATTTCGCTTGGGATGAGTTTTAGTCCGCGTCCTTTTTTTTTAGGCGGGGTGGTAATAACTCGCGCAATTTCAAAATCGGAGTCGAGGCACGCTTCAAGCGCTTTAATTGAAAAATTGTCCGAACCAAAAAAAATTAGTTTCATTGCGGAGATTGAAGTTTGTATTTCTCAAGAATTTCGGCTCGACCGCGCGCGGACTTTGATAAAGATTTATATTGCTCTAAAATTTTTTCACGCTCGGCGCCGGAAAAATGATCGACCAAAGTCTTGCCCGACAAATGATCCATTTCGTGTTGAATTATGCGGGCAAAAAAATCGACCGCAACTATTCTGTGTTTTTCGCCAAGTCTATCTTGAAAACCCACTTCTACTTTTGACGCGCGGACAATTTCGGCGGAAAAACCGGGAAAGCTCAAGCAGCCTTCAGCGGCAGAAACAGCGCCTTCTTTTTTTTCTATCACGGCATTTACAAAAACAAATTCTCCGCCTTGGCGCATAGTGGGAGAAGCGACAAAAATATTTTTTGAAATACCGACTTGAGTCGCCGCGAGCCCAACTCCGTCCGACGAATACATAGTTTCAATCATATCGTCAAAAAGTTTCTGCGCGGCCGGGCCAAAATCCGTAACGTTCTGAACCTTGGCTTTTAAAATAGGGTCTGGATAAATTCTTATTTTTAATTTCGCCATAGGGAGCATTCTAACATAACTTTTAAAATAAAGACTTCATCAAAAAGTTTCGCAAAAAGTTTCGCCGATTTTTTTAGCCATTTCGGACGCCTCGATTATTTTTTGATTCCGAACAACTTCTCCGCACGCGTCGGCAGGCTGAACATAAATAAATTCGCTAATCTCTATACCGAAAAATGAAAAAATAGTTTTGAGATATTTTGACTCGTGATCAACGAGGCTAGCTGGAGCTTGAGAATAATCGCCGCCCCGGCTTGTTACTATTACCATTTTTCTTCCCTTCGCCAGCCCTTCGGGGCCGGACTCAGTATAGCGGAAAAGATAACGCGGCTGCGCTATCACATCAATGTAATGTTTTAAAGGATATGGGATGCCGAAATTCCACATCGGCACACTGAGCAAATATCCATCGGCGGAAAGAAAATGATTAATCCTTTCCATAATTTTTTCCCATGCCGCGGCTTGTTCGGACGATAAATTTTTGCCCGACATCAAAGTATATTTCCCGTCAACCTGTTTTACGCCAATCGACGGCAAATCCGTTTCAAACAAATTAAGCGTATCAACTTCCCAATCGCTATGCGTTGCGGTAAACGATTGCAAAAAAGATTTTGAAACCGCAAGAGTGCGGGACTCTTCATTTCTGGGCGTCGCGATTATGTGTAAAAGTTTTTTCATTTTATTTCCTTCCTGTTTGCGCGCGCGATTTTAATACTTAACTGTTAACGACGACTAATTACATGCGTAAAGGCTACAGAACATTTAACGGATCAACATCGATTTGAAATGCTACTGCAGTCGGTTTTTTAAGTTTGGCAAGAGCGGCAGATATATCCTGAGCAAAATTCATACGCTTTTGTTCAAGCAACAAGTTAGTTTTTATCATTATATGCCATCTGACATGTCCACGAAGTTTATAAAAAGGAAGCGGCGCAGGACCAATAATTTCTATTTTATTCTGGCCGACGGAAGAAGGCGTAATCTGTCCATAAAGCATATCGCGCATTTCTTTGGCAAAGCTGTAGGTTTTTTTTTCGTCGCGGCCGCGGACAATAATGTTTATGAGAGAGCTTTCCGGCGGATAAAAAAACTCTTTTCGCGAAATACTTTCTTGATTATAAAAACCAAGAAAATCATGATTTTTCGCAAAAACAATTGCCGGATGCTCAGGCATCCAAGTTTGAATAAAAACGCGCCCCTGCTTTTCTCCCCGCCCGGCGCGCCCGGCAAATTGCGTCAATAATTGGAATGTTCTCTCGCCCGACCTAAAATCTGGAAGCCGAACTCCCACATCCGCAAGAATTGCCGCCACAAGGGTTACGTGAGGAAAATCAAAACCTTTGGCTATCATTTGAGTGCCAATCAAAATATCCGTTTTTTGCTTTCTGAAATTTTCCAAAATAAGTTCGTGAGCGCCACGTTTTTGAGCAGTATCGGTATCGAGCCGGCCAACGCGCGCCGTTGGGAAAATTCGCGCGATTTCACTTTCCACTTTTTCCGTGCCAAAACCCGAAAATCGCAGTTGAGGGGCTTTGCACTTGGGGCATTTATCTGTAGTTTTTTTTTGATAGTTACAGTAATGACAAACAAGAATATTTCTATCTTGATGATATGTGAGAGGAACCTGACAACTTTTGCACGTTTCAACTTCTTTGCAAACGGTGCAGCAAATTGTCGTGGAAAAACCTCTACGGTTGAGAAGCAGCATTGTTCCCTCTCTCGCTTTAAGATTTCTTTCGATTTCGTAATAAAGCGGCGGGGCAAACAGATAACTCGCTTTTTTGTCGCCATCGTATCGTTTTAAATCAATAACCGTAACTCCGGGCAAAGTTTTTTTGTCGACGCGTTTTATCAGCGTTATTAATTCGTAATGTTTCTTCTCAGCGCGCGACATCGACTCCATGGATGGAGTCGCGGTTCCCATCACAAACAACGCGTTTTCCGCTTCCGCTCGCCACGCCGCGACTTCCCGCGAGTGATAACGCGGAACAGTTTCTTGTTTATAAGAAGACTCGTGCTCTTCGTCCATAATTATCAGTCCGAGATTAGAAAACGGCGCAAAAACTGCCGAGCGCGGGCCCAAAACAACTTTGCATTTTCCAAGCTCAATTCGTTTCCACGCGAGAAACCTTTCACCATCAGTCATTTTGCTATGAAAGACTTCCAGCGACTTCCCAAAATGACTGATAAAAAAACGTTTCAGCTGCTCGGTAAGAGCAATTTCAGGGACTAGACAAATGGCGGATTTGTTTTGGTTTAAAGTTTCTTTAATCGCGCGAATATATATTTCACTTTTTCCGCTTCCGGTTATGCCAAATATTAGAATCGGCTTCACAGATTTTTTTTCAGTAGATTCTCTCAAGCGGGTTTGAATAATTTTAAATGCCGCGGATTGTTCTTCTGTGAGAGATATTTCTGACATTTTCCGAACAGGCAAAGATTCATCGCTTTCTATTTTCTCAATGTATTTTTCAACTTTTTTCCCATATTTAACCCATCTGGGCAGCGCATTTTCAATCGCCTCTCCCCAACTCGAGCCGTAATATTCCGAAACCTTTTTTGTCAGGCATAACATATTTTTAGAAATTGCGGGCTCCGCATCAAGCAAACTCGAAACGGCTTTGAGCGTTATTTTTTTAGCCTTTTTGTTTTTCGATGAAATTTCTATATCGGATATTTTTTTCTGTTCTATCGCGATAACATATCCAGTTATTTCATCATTGCGGAATGGGACAAGAACACGAATCCCAACCTTTATTTTATCTTTAAAATGTTCGGGAATTTGATAACTGAATACGGTAGGGATTGGGACAGGGATGGCAACCTGAGCGATATTTATTTCGGACTCGGCGTTCATAGCTCATTTGTTTTTAAGAAATGTAAAACTTTTTTCATATCTTCCCAAACTTTGCGTTTCTCGCCGGGGCTTCTCAATAAATACGCGGGATGATATGTGCAGATCACGGGGATACCTTCATATTTTTGAAATATTCCGCGCATTGATGTTATGCCTTTATCCGTTTGCAGCAAAGCACGAGCGGCATGAGCGCCTAAGGCGATGATCACTTTGGGCTTTATAAAATCAAGCTGGCGTTTTAAATAAGGCCGGCAATTCGCGACTTCATTTGGAAGCGGCTGACGATTTTCCGGCGGACGGCATTTTAAAACATTGCAAATAAAAACATCTTCGCGCTTCAACCCCATAGCTTCGATTATCTTAGTAAGAAGCTGCCCCGCCCTCCCCACAAACGGTCGTCCTTGTTCATTTTCATCCGCGCCCGGCGCTTCGCCGACAAAAATAATGTCCGCTTCCGCGTTCCCTTCGCCAAAAACTATTTTGTCGCGCGTCCTAGAGAGTTCATCGCAAAGTTTGCATGCGGAGACTTCTTCGCGTATTTTTTCAAAATCAGCCGGCAGCGGCGGCAAAGGTTTTGTTTGAGAAGTTTTTCTTTGCGAATTAACCATTATATATTCCACGCCATCTTCTTTAAGCGCGCGAAGAAATAAAGCAGCGTCATTTATAGACATTGTTATTCCGATAAAACTTTTTGAACAAGGTCAAATGCGGCGTTAGGCTGCGCCAAGGTTTCAACCGCAATCTTTTTTCTGGCAAATTCTTGAGGATTATCAAAAATACTTTGAAGGATGGTTTTTATTTCTTCGGGACGTTTAAGAAAATAAGAAGCGTTGCGTTTTTTTAAAAGATTTGCATTGCGAGTTTCTTGTCCCGGTATTGGCGACATAATAACCATAGGAACACCTTTGGCTAACGCTTCGGAAGTTGTAGAGCCGCCGGACTTCGCGATCATAAGATCGCTTGCTTCCATAAGCTCAGGCATAAAATCCACAAACCCAAAAGTTTTCACGGGAAACGGATAAGTTTTCGCGTCCAAAATGGATTTAAGTTCTTTGTTATTGGCACAAACTACAAAACACTGAATTTTATCAGCAAAACTTTTCAAGTTTTCTAAAATCGCTTCCTGCGGACCCAAGCCAAAACTCCCGCTTGTAAGAAGAACCGTGAAACGATCTTTACTAAAACCATACTTTTCCCGAAACTCCGCCTTTTTTTCTGTCGGAAAAAAATCTTTAAGTATCGGGATTCCTCCGGCTGCTATTTTTTCACTAGGGACATGCCGATGAATGAGTTCGTCTTTTGTTTCGTGCGTCATAACCCAGTAAATATCTGTGCCGGGATTTACCCAAAATGTATGCGGATAAAAATCCGTAATCACCGTCCATAATTTCGACTTGATTAACCCTTTCAACTTCGCCCTACCCAATATTTCTGGAGGCAAGAAATGAGTCGAAATAACAATGTCAGGCTGATGGCGGGCTATAGCCGCTAAAAGTTTTTTCGCGTGATGCGAATTGGTTAGTGAACGGATTGGTCTAAGTAAGTTATAAAGCCATTGCCAATCGAGTATTTCGTAGGACGCGCCCCAAACAGCAGCCGCGTGTCTAACCGCCCAATAATAAATTGGCGCGTAAGTTTTTTGAAATGTTGAGTCCACATAATCAAGCGCGTTCAGCTGTCTAATCTCAAGATCGTCTCTGTTTTGTTCTTTAAAAGCCGCCTCAATGGCAAGCGCGATTTTTCTATGTCCTTCTCCAGCTGTCGCGTGAATAATATCAATTTTCATTTTGTCGCCTCCAAAACCGTAGAAACCGCGGTAAACAGATTATCGGAAATATAATCGGGGCGCGTTGTGCCAGCCAACTCTTTTTCAGCTTTAGCGCCGTAGCCCGTCCGCACAAGTATGGTTTTTATGCCGAAGTTTTTACCCGCCTCAATGTCGCCCAATTTATCCCCAATAAAAAACGTTTTTGATTTTTCAAATGTTACACCCTTAACAGCGTTTTCGAGAAGTTTTGTTTTCGGTTTCCGGCAATCACAGCCTGCCTTTTTACCGTGAAGGCAATATTGGGTTCCCGCTATTTTTATGCCTGCTTTTTCCATCTCCGCGAGCATTTTGTTATGAATGTCCCAAAGAGCGGCTTCGGTAAACACCCCGTCTCCCACGCCGGCTTGATTGGAAATAATGAAAATCTTAAAATTGTTATCCGCAAGTTTTTTGAGCGCGGGTAAAACATCTTCTTCAAATTTGAACTCGTCCCAACGCTCGACATATTTCCATAAATCAACGTTGATAACGCCGTCTCGGTCGATAAAAACAACTTTTGCGGGATTGGTTTCAGAAAACATTATTTTTTGTAGAATTGCTTGATAGCGCTGGTAATAAAAAGCATTTCGGCTTTTTTCATGTATGGGAAAAGCGGCAATGTTAAAACTTCTTGCTGTAGTTTTCTTGTAGTTGAGAGATCAACTTTGCGAGTTTTAAAGCGTTTCATGACGGGCTGTTCATCAACCACGGTTTTATAATGAATCATTGACGGAATATTTTTTGAGGCAAGATATTCTTTCAGTGCGTCGCGTTTACCTTGAGGAACGCGAACCACATAAATGTGATAAACGTGATAAGCGCCAGGCGTTTCATACGGCAATCCAAGAGGTGTTGTCTTCAATTCTTTGTGATAAATATCTGCTATTTCACGGCGATTTTGATTAATCCCATCTAGCTGTTTTAATTTTAGATTTAAAAACGTCGCCTGAATGCTGTCTAAACGGCTTGTCCAACCTATTTCATCATGGACCATAGGGTTTTCTATTCCCTTGCCCAAATTGCGATACTGCAAACACTTCTTTTGAATATTGGCGTTTGATGTTGTAACCGCTCCGCCATCGCCTACTCCGCCAAGATTTTTGGTAGGATAAAAACTAAAGGCTCCCGCATCGCCAAAACTTCCCGCTTGCTTGTTTTTCCACGTAGAACCATGCGCTTGGCAAGCGTCTTCCACAACCTTCAAGCCATATTCTTTCGCGATATTTAAAATTGCTGTCATATTTGCGCATTGCCCAAAAAGATGGACAACTAAAATCGCTTTCGTCTTTTTGCTTATGGCTTTTTTGACAGAGTCGGGGTTAAGATTGAAAGAAGTTTCTTCCACATCGACAAAAACCGGAATCGCTCCAATGTGAGTAACCGCAAGTGCCGTGGATGTAAAAGTAAAAGAAGGGACTATGACTTCATCGCCTTTTTTAATTCCAAGAGAAAGAAGAGAAAAAATAAGCGCGTCCGTGCCGGAGCCAACTCCCAACGCGTATTTCGTCCCGACATATGAAGAAAAGGCGGCTTCAAACGCTTTAAGTTCCGGGCCGAGTATATACGCTCCGCTGTTTAAAACTTTTTTAAATGAAGCGATCGCGTTTTTACTAAACGATTGATGTTGTCTTGAAACGTCAAAATATGGAATTTTCATTTTAAGATTTTTTTGACAAAATTCGCGCCGACAGAAAGAGCATGCTCGTTTACATAAATGAGTTCTTTGCGTAGTCCTTTAAAAACCTTCCCCAAAACTTTTATGGCGTTTTCAAGTTTGACTACGCCTGTTTTTTCAATCGCGGCGCCAATCATAATCATATTGGTTACTTTTTCATTTCCTATTTCAAGCGCCATTTGGGTTGCGGGAATTTCAATAATACGTCCCGTTGCTCCGTCTTCTATTTTATCAACTTTGGTAACTTGCGAAGAATTTACAAAGAATAGTCCTTTGGAATCTGTTTTGGTTTTAAATTTATTATAAGCAGCTTGGTTTAACGCAAAACCCAGAGTCGCTTTTTCTATGATTGGGCAATCTATTTCGTGGTCAGCAATAATAACAAAACTATGAGACGCACCGCCGCGGACCTCAACACCGTAAGAAACCATTCCAAGAACAAATCTGTTTTCCACAAGCGCCGCGTGAGCCAAAATGTTCCCCGCCACGACCACGCCTTGTCCGCCAAATCCCGCAACAAAAATTCTCTCTTCCATTAGTTGGTGTCCCTAAAGTTTTTTATTGGATAATAATTTGCCATTTCGTTTCCGACAAACTGGCAGGCATCTTTTCCTGAGAGTTTCCAGTGAGTTGGGCACATAGAAAGCACTTCGATAAACGAAAACCCACGGCCGTTTATTTGATTTTGAAAGCCTTTGTGTATTGCTTGCTTCGCCCGTTGAACTTGTATGGCATCACAAACTGCCACCCGCTCAATAAAAACAGGGCGCGCGAGCGTGTCAAAAATTTCGCAAATGCGGAGCGGCGCTCCGGTAGACGCGGCAATTCTGCCGTCCGGCGTTGTGATTGTTTTTTGTCCAATAAGAGTTGTCGGCGCCATTTGCCCGCCTGTCATTCCGTAAACCGCGTTGTTAATAAAAATCAGAGTTATATTTTCTCCGCGGTTAGCGCAATGAATTGTTTCGGCTAAACCAATTGAAAGCAAATCTCCGTCTCCGCCATATCCAAAAACAATATTGTCAGGACGGGAACGTTTAATACCTGTCGCGACCGCGGGAATTCGTCCGTGCGGACATTCAATAATGTCGCAGTTAAAATAATCATAAAGCAAAACAGCGCAGCCGACAGGCGCCGTGCCGATAATTTTTTCTCTTATACCAAGTTCATCAATTACATCCCCTATAATGCGCTGAACGATTCCATGCCCGCACGCGGGACAGTAATGCATTTTTACAGGACGAATTGTTCTAGTTTCAACGCTCATTATTTTGCGATTTCTCTAATTTTACTTAAGACTTCTTCGGGACGGGGATACCACCCTCCGCCGCGTCCTAAGAATTCTATTTTTGGGTCAACATTAGTGGTAGGAAGACGAGAAAGACGAACATCTTCTATCATCTGCCCTTCGCTCATTTCAATTATCAAAAGTTTTTTGCAATGCGAAGCAATTTTTCTAAGTTCTTCGGACGGGAACGGCCAAAGCGTTATGGGACGGAACAAACCCACTTTTATTCCCTTTTCGCGCGCCTGTTTAATTGCCCAATAAGAAATTCTCGCAGGCGTTCCATAAGCGATCACGCAAATTTCCGCATCATCAACGTAGCGAGTTTCATAAAGGCTTAATTCTTTTGTGATCTTAGCGTATTTTTCTTGAAGCTCCCGATTCTTCTGCTCCAGCGCGTCTTTTTCTTGAAGATAAAGTGTTCTTATTACGTTAGGCTCTCGGTCTTTGCAGCCTGTTAATGCCCAAGACTTTTTTATATAAATATTTTCCTTCACGGGTTTAAGTTCTATTGCCTCCGCCATTTGTCCCAAAATCCCATCGGCCAAAATCATAGTCGGATTTTTATATTTGTCGGCGAGATCAAACGCCTTAATGGTCAAGTCATACATTTCTTGAACCGACCAGGGAGCTAAAACAATTAGCCGATAATCGCCATGACCTCCGCCGCGTGTCGCTTGAAAATAATCTGCTTGCGAACCTTGAATATTTCCAAGACCTGGACCTCCGCGCATAATGTTTGCGATAACACAAGGGACTTGAGCGGCGGCAATATAAGACAACGCCTCTTGCATCAAGCTAATACCGGGACTCGAAGAAGAAGTCATTGCCCGAACACCTGTTGCTGCCGCACCAAAAACCATATTTACCGCGGCAAGCTCAGACTCCGCCTGAACAAAAACACCGCCAGCCTGAGGAAGTTTGGTCGCAAGGTATTCGCTAACTTCGTTTTGCGGCGTAATAGGATACCCCGAATAAAAACGGCAACCAGCGCGCACTGCCGCTTCCGACATCGCCACGTTGCCCATTAATAATGATTTTTCGATTTGGGAAGACATATATAAGAAGGACTTTCTTTTGAAAAATTTTTGTTATTCTATCACAAACTAAGAAATTTGGAGTTCTTGTTTAAAATATTCAATCGTATAAATAAGCCCCGCGTCCAAATCTATTTTAGGAGCCCAGCTCAAAAACTTTTTTGCCTTGTCAATGTTGGGCTGACGAATTTTAGGATCATCAATAGGCAACGGTTTATAAACAATTTTACTTTTGCTTCGCGTTAGCAAAATAATTTTTTTTGCCAGCGCATTCATTGACAACTCATGAGGATTGCCTATGTTTACCGGCTCATTTATCTTAGACAAAAGCAACTCCTCAATCCCATCAATTAAATCTCTAACATAGCAAAGACTGCGCGTCTGCGTTCCCTTTCCAAAAACAGTTATGGGTTTTCCTGTTAATGCTTGCGATAAAAACGTGGGAATGGCGCGTCCATCACGGAGACGCATTCTGGGACCAAACGTGTTAAAAATGCGAACGATTTTCGTGTTCACTTTGTGCGAGCGGTAATATGCCATAGTCAAAGCTTCAGCAAAACGTTTCGCCTCGTCATAAACGCCGCGCAAACCAATCGGATTAACATTCCCCCAATAATCCTCCCGCTGCGGATGCACTAAAGGATCTCCATAAACTTCAGAAGTTGAAGCTAAAAGAAATGTCGCTTTTTTATCTTTCGCAAGTCCTAACGCGTTATGAGTTCCGTGAGCTCCGACTTTCAAGGTTTGTATTGGATATTCCAAATAATCCAGCGGACTTGCCGGCGAAGCAAAATGCAAAACATAATCAACCCTGCCGGGTATGCGTATAGGTTTACTAATGTCATGACGGATTAAGGAGAAATCTTGGTTGGTTTTTAAATGCGCAATATTTTTGAGATTGCCAGTCAGGAAGTTATCAACAACAATAACTTTGTTTCCACGAAAGATGGCGCGATCGCAAAGATGCGAACCCAAAAATCCTCCCCCGCCAGTTATAACGCATACTTTTTTCATGATGGGGTATTGTCTTTTTGAGCAATTGTTTCTTCAGCCTTTTTCGCCTGTTCTATGTTGAACGCGTTTAATTTTTGAAGAAACTCGGTTGTCGCGGTCTGCCACGAACGCATTTGAATGCCAAAATTTTTCTGCATTTTTTCATAAGACATTGTTGAGTTTTGAGGACGCGGCGCGGCGCGACGGCTTTCACTTGTTGATATATCTAAAATTTTAATATCGTCAAAGCCCGTCGTTTTTAAAATAAATCTGGCGTAATCAGCCCAATGAACAAATCCATCGTTATGGAGATGAAAAATATCAGGTTTTGCGGAAAGAATTTTTTCTTTATGACTTTGGATTATTTCATACATTGCTTGCGCTACATCCCACGACCAAGTCGGACTTCCTGTTTGATCACTGACAACTTTGAGTTCCTTCGCGTCCGGAACTTGTCTCAATATCGCTTTGGGAAAGTTTTTTCCCCAAATGCCATA
This sequence comes from uncultured bacterium, assembly GCA_964410905.1. Lineage (GTDB taxonomy): Bacteria > Omnitrophota > Omnitrophia > Omnitrophales > Aquincolibacteriaceae > Aquincolibacterium. Next base: position 76,370 of record CAYPIR010000005.1, read on the forward strand.
TAGCCACGTAATGCGAAAAATCATCGCATGCTTTGCGTTTTTCAATATAAATTCTTCAGCTAATTGTTTTGTCTTGCCATAAAAACTTATCGGCGAAGTCGCGTCTGTTTCAAAATAAGGAGACTTCTTTTTTCCATCAAAAACATAATCCGTGCTAAAAAACACTATTGTCGCATCGATTTCATTCGCGGCTCTAACGATATTTTCCGTTGCTGTTACGTTGGCAAGAGTTGCTTCGTCATGATTTTCTTCACAAAAATCAACATCTGTAAGCGCGGCGGCATGAAAAATCACTTTGGGCTCACGGCTTAAAACGGCATCGCGCGTTTGCCGTTCATGCGTTAAATCGCAAATGTCATAAGGGACTGTCAGATGCGGCGCGGGTTTTCTATCTAGTCCGGACACGTCGCAAATATCAGCCAGCGCAATGGACAAATCCGTTCCAAGCATTCCGCCAGCGCCTGTAATCAAAACTTTAAGTTTAGTTTCTTGAGTCATTTATTTCACTGTCCATTTATCGTGTTTCAGCGGCTCCCACCAAGCGCGATTTTCTTGATACCATTTTGTCGTAGCCGCGAGTCCTCTTTTAAAGTTCCACTTCATTTTAAAGCCAAGTTTTTTCAGCTTATTAATATTTACCGCGTATCGCAAATCATGTCCAAGCCGATCCGCTACATAGCGAATCATTTCTTTACCTTTACCAAAATGTTTCAAAATCGCGTTCGTCAGCTCAAGGTTGCTAATTTCCTGATGTGCACCGGCGTTATATGTTTCACCAGATTTCCCTTTGGTCAGCACAAGATAGACCGCTTGGCACGCGTCTTCCACATAAATCCAATCGCGGCGGTTTTTACCGTTCCCATAAAGCGGAACTGTTTTCCCTTCCAACAAATTTGTAATAAAAAGCGGAATGACTTTCTCCGGAAATTGATAAGGACCAAAATTGTTTGTGCAGCGAACTATCATTGCGGGATGATTGAATGTTTTTTGAAAAGAACGGACAAGCAAATCTCCCGCCGCTTTCGATGCCGAGTAAGGACTATTAGGCAAGAGCTTCCAATCCTCAGCCGCGTAGCCTTTCGCGATAGAACCATAAACTTCGTCAGTAGACATATGAACATATCGTTTAATCTTAAGCTCACGCGAGGCTTCAAGCATTACGGTAGTGCCGATGACATTTGTCTTTAAAAAATCGTCAGCGCTTTCAATTGAGCGGTCGACATGTGTTTCCGCCGCAAAATGAACTACGGCATCAACGCCTTTCATAACTTTAAGAACAAGTTTTTTATCGCAAATGTCGCCTTTTACGAGTTTGTAGCGAGAGCTGCCTTTAAAATCATCAAGATTTTTTACGTTTCCTGAATAACTCAATTTATCAAGATTAATAACCGCCCAGCTCGGTGAACGTTTTAAAAAATACCGTATAAAATTTGAGCCGATAAATCCACAACCGCCCGTTACTAAAAGTTTTTTCATTTATTAGTTTTTCCTTGCTGTTTAGCAATAAGAGAATTAGCGCGGTATAAAGATTCAAATGAACCCGCGTCAGTCCAAAAGCCATTCAAATAGTCATATTCAAGGTCACCTTTTGAAAGATACCAATTATTCACATCGGTAATTTCAAGCTCGCCCCGCACCGAAGGTTTTAGTGTTTTGATGAAATTAAAAACTTTCGAATCATACATATAAACGCCGATAACGGCAAAATCGCTTGCTGGTTTCTGCGGTTTTTCAGTTATTCGAGCTATCTTTTTATTTTTAAAAGTTACCACGCCGAACGCTTGAGGATTGGAAACTTTTTTCAAGAGAAGTCTCGCTCCTTTTTCTTGTTTCTCAAATTTTTTAACATAAGGAGAAATATCTTCTTGCAAAACATTATCGCCTAATACAACTACTACTTTGTCGTTGCCGATAAAATGTTCAGCAAGCCCAAGCGCTTGAGCAATTCCGCCTTCGCCTTCTTGATAAGTATAGTTTATATGTTTTAAACCAAATTGTTTTCCATTGCCGAGAAGTTTCAAAAAATCCCCCGATGAATTCCCGCCCGTTACAATCAAAATATCTTTAACACTCGCCTTCACAAGTGTTTCTATTGGATAATAAATCATCGGTTTGTTATAGATAGGAAGAAGATGTTTGTTAGTAACTTTTGTAAGAGGAAAAAGTCTCGAGCCTAAGCCGCCAGCAAGAATAACACCCTTCATTTTCAATCCTTTCTTAAAGAGTTGGACGGCCCATTGAACGGTATTTAAATCCAAGCAGTTTCATTTCTTGAGGAGAAAATAGATTTCGACCATCAAAAAAGAAACGATCTTTCATCATGCGTTTTAAATGATCCCAATCAAGATTCAAGAACTCCCCCCATTCCGTCAAAACAGCAACAGCGTGAGCCCCGCGCGCGGCATGATATGGCGAAATAACATAATCTACATCGAGAAGAATTTTTGAGGCTTTTTCTATAGCTTCAGGGTCATAGGCTTGAATACGCGCGCCTTCTTTTTGGAGCGCTCGTATAATCGGAATAGAAGGAGCTGAACGCATATCATCCGTGTCGGATTTAAATGCCAATCCCAAAATCGCAATCGTTTTTCCTTTTAAAGTCTTCAAATCCTTACGAATTTTCGACACAAAGTGCATGGCCTGTTCATTGTTAATCCGCAGGACCTCGCCCAAAAGCTCAAAAGGAACATTAAGTTTTTTAGAAATATGAAAAAACGCGCTGACATCTTTTGGAAAACATGAACCGCCGAAGCCTATACCCGCTCTTAAAAAAGACTTTCCAATCCTAGTATCCAGCCCCATACCAAGCGCTACATTTTCAACATCGGCACCTGTCTCATCACAAACACGAGACACGGCATTTATGAATGAAATTTTTGTCGCGAGAAATGAGTTTGAAGCATGTTTTATAAGTTCCGCACTTTTAATGTCGGTAACAATCAAAGGCGCTTTAATTGTCGAATAAAGTGTGCGAAAAATTTTTTCAGCACGCGCTGTAGAAACTCCGATAACAATTCTGTCCGGATTTAAAAAATCGCGCACAGCCGTTCCTTCACGAAGAAATTCCGGATTTGAAGCGACGTCAAATTGGACGCCTTTTTTTGCGTGGCTGATAATGGTTTTTCTAACCCATTCACCTGTCCCCACGGGTATTGTGCTTTTTTCAACTATAAGACAATATTTTTTAAGCCGCTCGGCAATTTGCCTGGCAACTTTACCGACAAAACCAAGATCAGCTTCGCCGTTGGCCTTCGCGGGAGTATTGACGCTTATAAAAAGAACTTCACAGCGATTTACTATGGAAGAAATTTCCGAAGAAAAAGAAAGTCGTTTTTTTTTAATATTGGTTGTTACTATCTCTTGCAATCCCGGTTCAAAGAACGGAACAATGCCGGCTTTTAAGGATTTGATTTTCGCTTTGTCTTGATCGACGCAAATAACCGTGTGCCCTAAATGAGCAAAACACGCGCCCGTTACAAGTCCGACATAACCCGAACCAATTACACCAATTTTCACAAAAACTCCTATTTGAAATAATTAGTGGTTTGCAAAACGGTCAAATTCAGACAATAGCGGATTTCTATCGCGCCAGGCCGCGTATTCGTTTGCTCCCGCGACAGTTTCTCCGATACGCGGTTCTGAAACGCCCGATTTGCCGGCGCTGCCAAGTTTTATTCCAGGTAGTGCCTTCATCTGAAATTGGACGAAAATTTGATTGTTGTTGCGGTCGATTCGCGAACGGCGGCAGTTGTAACCAAACTCCAGTATGAAGTCATGCAAATCACGCGTCGCTGAAATTTCCCACTCCTGAAGCCCGTTTGGAGTGTCGTCTAAAGTCGTTTTTTCATTTGTGATATTATTATCAAAACGCACATATCCGCCCAATTCCCATAGTTTGTTTATTTGATAACGCAAATCGATTGTGAATTGATCGCTTGTATCAATCCATTCATCAAAATACCAGTCTTGATGCTGATGGGCGTAACGATGACCAAGTGTTAATTTAGCCGGCCCTTTTCTGATAATCATATCTGTGTTAGCAAACTTTAAATAATCGCGGCTTGCGTCATACTCAACATAATTCCTAAATTGTAGCCACTCGTAAGGACGAAGAGTTATTTCATTTGAAGCCACCGTGAAGGAAGCACTGTTTGCATCAGGGTCTTGAGGCGAACCTTCAAAATGCAAAAACGTGTTCATACTTACAAAATCTACCCTCTTCATTTTCCCATCAACCACGCGTTTGGTTTGAAGTCTATTCGCCATTCCTAAAATTACTTCTTGATTACTTCTGAGGCGGTCGACGGAATCATAATGAACAACTTTTGTTCTGCGCATTGATGTTTCCGTTCCCTTTACAGTTATACTTGGCTCAAAAATATGCCTCAATTGATTAACTTCAATTCCCAATTCATCAAAAGAAACATCAAAAAATTTATAGTAATGATTGCGAATATCAATACCGTATTCGAGGGTGTTTCTAAAAATCGAACTTTTTGTTTCAACCTGCCGGCTATACTCAGTAGCGCGATAACCAACAAACGGCATAATGCTCGCATCGTCCCATTTAAGCGGAACATAGCAACGCGTATACGCATCAGCCCGCAAAAGTTTTTGTTTTTCTGAAGTATACGCGTAACGCTTGACAAGATTGTCCGCTTGAACACGGCTTTCGTTAAAAATCTTATCTGTAAAAAACGGCTGGTTTTTCCAATCAAGTCTTAATTCGGGAAGCCGTTCCACCATTGCCTCATAGTTATTCATTTTAGAAGTAGCGTGCAGCATAATTCCGTAGCGTTCCGTATTATGAGTCGCGGTAATAAAAGAATTGGGCTGCATTTGATTGCGGTATTCTTCTTCAAAAAAATCTTGTAAAAGATAGCGGTCGGCAGCGCGATGATAGCGCGCTAAAATATGCGTGTTTTCTCCGAAATCCGAACGGTGCCGCCAAGTAATTCTCCCGCGATTCCTGTCCTCTTCCTCGGAATACGGGTCTGGACGATTCGGAATCGGAGCACGTTTGTCTTGTGTCAGATAAGTTTTGATGCTTCCGCTCGCTATTTTTCCATAATCATAGTATTGATTCCACCCGGCACCAAAACCGCGCTTGGAACGCCAGTCAAGCAACGCTCTCCCCCACAAATTTTTATTAAAAACAAATCCTTTTGAAAGTTCTACATAAGCGCCATATCGTTTAGAATAGCCGGCGGAAATTTGAAACGGCAAGTGTCGCCAGTAAAGAGGAATAGTCATGCGCGGCAGCCAAAACACAGGTTTTCCCAAAACATAGATTGTCGCGCTTGAAAGGACTAGTTTTTCATCAGAATAAAGCGTCGCCTTTTTTGAACGGATTTCATAGTGAGGCTTCGCAAGATTACAAGTGGTAACTGCCCCATTATTTATTTGATATGTTTTTTCCTTTAACTGCAAAACATCTTCACCTCTCGCGAACCAAGGTTCGTTCATCAATTTCGCGTTTGGGAAAGAGCCTGTTTTGTTTTCAAAATCGTAATAAATTTCCTCGCCTTTCAAATTCGGCTTCTCATCTTTAAAAATCATTACATGCCCCTTGGCAAATGCTTTTTTTGTATTTGTTTCAACCTCAGCGTAATCGGAAATTATTTTTATGTTTTGATAAGTTATGACGGCGTTGCCGCGAGCAATTAACTTCCCCGTATCTTTTTGAAATTCAAGACTGTCCGCGACAGCTTCCACTTTGGCGAGAGATTCTGCTTCGTTCGCTACCGGAACGCGCATGGCTCGTTTGAGAGATTCTGACTTTTTGGAGGGCTTGACCGTGGTTGTTTTGCTTTCAACCACGGCTGTTTCCGCAGCAAAAGCATTGACAGATAAAATATATAAAAAAGCTACAACAAAAAGAGCGCCCCTCGATAGAGACTTTATGTCCATTTTACTTATTCCTTATAAACGCAAACACGGTTACGGCCTTCTTCTTTTGCTCGATACATTGACACATCGGCTTTGCGAATAAGTTCGGCGGTGATTTTTTTAAATTGTTGTTCGGATTCTTGTATCATAAAGTCATCAAAAATCGCAATACCTTGGCTCACAGTTACTTTTGTTTTTACATTGTAAAAACTAAAACTGTGTCGGGCGATAGTTGAGCGGATACGTTCAGACACCTCTGAAGCATCGTCAATTTTTGTTTCCGGCATTATCACAACAAACTCTTCTCCGCCATAACGTCCTACTAAATCCATTTTACGGAGGCTTTGTTTGAGAAGATGTGCTACTTCTTTTATGGTCGCGTCACCGGCAATATGTCCGAAGTCGTCATTATATCTTTTGAAATGGTCGATGTCCAACATTAACACAGCAAGAGGGCGCTTAAAACGCAGACTTCGTCGAAGCTCTTCTTCAAAACGTTCCAAGAAATGTCTGCGCGTCCAAACTTGTGTAAGTTCATCAATAATAGCAAGTTCACGGACAGTTTCATAAAGACGAATTTTTTTAATTAAAAGAACTAAATAAGCACACAAAACTTCAACTTGCGCAAAATCTTCTTCCGCGATTCCCCGTATCGAAAAACTTGCCACTATGGATCCGTTGTCTTTTATGGGGAAACAGTAGGAATCATTTTTTTTAATTTGCGAATTGCTTTCCTTTAGAGAAGAAAACTGTTCGGTTTCCTCCTCAGAGAGAACACGCGTCTCAATCGAAACTCCATCGTTTTCCATAATATAAAACTTTGCTTGTTTTGCAGACGCGTCAAACTCTGACGGATACAAAATTATTTGCATTTCTTTAAACTGAAGATTAACTCGAATTTTTTTTAGGAGGAATTCTGAAAGAGTCAAAAAATCCATACATTCGCTAAAATCACGCGCTATCTCAAAAAGATTTACCAAACTGGAAACTTGTTCTTCGAGGTGACGCAAACTTTGCATTCTTACTTGATATTTAGCCTGAAAATCGTTAAGTTTTTTTTGGACTATTGCTTCTGAGTCCAAAACACGAAATTGCAATTTTTTCAACTCCCAGTGATACAACAAAAGAGCCGAGGCTATCCCGCTTTGAAGAAAGAAAAGTATCAAAATCCTAATTGCCGGCTGTTTATAAAAAAAGAATGAGTGCAATCCAACCCAGATTAGTCCGCTCAATGTAAAAAATATCCACGCTCTCTCTTTTAAAAAGTAATAAACCGGGAAAACGCAAATCGTCGACATTATGTAGTAATAAAGAGAAATTTCTTTTGAAATATAAACGGTAAGTAAAATGGAGGCTAAAAATGCAAAAAACGCTAGGAAGCGGCGGCGCATACTCGGTTCCTCCCTTTGCGTTTCGCGCAATATAGCGCCTTGTCGGCTTTTGATACCAGCTCTTCCGGATCCAACGTATCCGTTGGTAAATTTGAAACACCGATAGAGACTGTCATTTGAATACGTTCTCGGCGGACTTTAAAAGAAGTTTTTTCGACAGCCTCACGTATTTGCTCCGCGATTTTCAGAGCCTCTTCCCTCGATGTTTCCGGAAGCAAAATTGCGAATTCTTCTCCGCCATATCTGGTAAGCAACGCTCCACGCACCGTTTTCTTGAGAATCTCCGCGAATTGAACCAACATCAAATCGCCCGCCTGATGACCAAACTTATCGTTACAATCTTTAAAATGGTCAAGGTCGCACATAAAAAAAGAAAGATTCTTTTTATTTGAAATCGCCCGCCGATGTTCTTCATTTAAGCGTTCATAAAAATATCTTCGTATAAAGAGCCCGGTCAACGCGTCTCGTATAGCTAGATCTTCCGTCTTTTCGTAAAGAATAGCGTTTGAGATAGCCGAAGAGGCAAGAGTAGCCAAAGCGTCTAAAAGTCTTAAATCGTCATGACTAAAAGCGTTCGCCCGCACGGAATGAATGGCAAGCGTTCCGCTTACCCTGCCTTCGTAAAAAAGAGGCGCTGCAATCAAACTCCTAAAAGGCGATTTCTTTTCAACATCATCAAGGACAAATCTGAAATCCTGTTGGGTATCCATAACTATTAAACGTTTTCGATTTTTAATGCACCAAAAATCAAACAAATCTCCCTGCTTAGCGTTCCAATTTCCAACGGGACGGTTACGGCGCTTCGCAACAACAGGAAGTTTTGAGTCATCGCCTCTAGCCCAAGTGATTTTGGCAAAATCGCCGCGAGATATAAAATCCATTGTCCTATCTACCGTCTTCTGAATTAAATCCGCCCACGACAAACTAGCCGCCATTTCTTCCGCCAATTTTCTTAAATTGTAATAAGTGGAATATTTTTCAAAAAACGTGCTGATTCCCTCGCCTTTCGTTTTAAACGCGAGCGCTAAATCATTTATTTCATCTTCCGCTTTTTCTTGCCTGATCCCAATCAACGCGATTTGAGATTCAAAATAGCTTTCGATTCTATACAGCAAAAAAACCATCACTCCATATACCAAAAATACCCAAAGAAACGCCGTCACCTTGGTAATAGACACAATAAAAAACACCAACGGAATAAGCAAAGCGCCGGCGAACACATAAATTCCAAGCCATTTAAACCGCCACCACAAAGTAAACAAAGGCATGGAAAACGCGACGAGTAAAATGGCTAGTCTGTCAAGCTGAACATCTGGAGAGACGGAAGTGCGAAGCTGGACTAAAGTAAAAATAACGAGATAAATTAAAAAAACAAGAGAGGCAATCCCTAATAAAAAAGCAATTTGACGGCGGGTTTGTGAGCCCATATTCTATTCTCGAGACATCACGAAATAGCAACGCCTGTTTGAGGATCAAAAAAATGAGCTTTGCTCATATCAAACACGACCTGAAGATCCTGATTGGCGCTAGCGGTATCTTGATTGGAAACTCTGACAACAAAATCATTGCTTCCGCTTGTTAGATAAAGAAAAATTTCCGATCCCATCGGTTCAACCATATCCACAGTGGCTGATATAGTAAATTCAGGACGAGCATCCTGCGCGAAAATTTTGTCATAAATATCTTCCGGGCGAATCCCCATCGTGAGAGCCTGCCCTTTAAACTGCGCTATACGGGAATAAAAATGCGGCAAAATTCTTAATTTAATATTCTTATCCTGAAAATAATAATCACCGCCCTCGGAAAGAACTGTTCCTTTTAAAAAATTCATCGGTGGCGAACCAATAAACTCAGCGACAAATTTATTTTTGGGACGTTCATAAAGATTGACCGGGTCGGCAACTTGTTGAACTATGCCATGATGCATTACCACTATCCTGTCGCCTAGCGTCAACGCTTCGACTTGATCATGAGTAACATAAATCATCGTTGCCAGCAAACGGTTATGCAGTTTTTGAATCTCCATGCGCATCTGCACGCGCAGTTTCGCGTCAAGATTGCTCAATGGTTCATCAAACAAAAAAACCTTGGGTTTTCTAACAATGGCGCGTCCCACCGCGACTCTTTGGCGTTCTCCGCCGGAAAGTTCTTTAGGACGACGTTTCAGCATTTCCATAGTAAGCCCCAAAATCTCCGCCGCTTCGTGAACGCGGCGATCAATTTCATTTGCTGGATAACGGCGAAGTTTGAGACCAAACGCTAAGTTTTCATAAACTGTCATATGTGGATAAAGCGCATAATTTTGAAAGACCATGGCAATATCGCGATTTTTAGCGGGCGTATTATTTACCAGCGAGTTTTCTATAAAAATTTCACCTTCGCTAATTTCCTCAAGTCCCGCGACCATACGAAGAGTTGTGGATTTTCCGCATCCGGAAGGGCCGACTAAAACAACAAATTCTTTATCCGCGATTTCAAGATTTACGTTGTTAACGGCCAAGTCGTTTCCGTCCTTATAACGCTTCGACACATTTTTCAAAATAACGTTGGCCAAGAAAGCTCCTTATTTTTATGAAAGATATTCGAGCAGAAGCCCAAGTTTTTCTTTTAATTTTTTACGCGAAACAACAATGTCCACCATTCCGTGATCAAGTAAAAACTCTGATGTTTGAAAGTTTGGCGGAAGTTTTTGCCGTATAGTTTGTTCGATAACACGCGGCCCGGCAAATCCTAAAAGTGCGCGAGGTTCGGCAATAATCACATCGCCAAGCGACGCAAAACTAGCCATGACACCGCCCATTGTCGGATTGGTCAAAACGGAAATAAAAGAGTTCCCTTCATTTTGGAATCTAGCAAGCGCCACGGAAGTTTTTGCCATCTGCATAAGACTTAACGCGCCTTCATACATACGAGCTCCGCCACCCGAACCCGAAATCACGATTAAAGGAAGTTTTTCTTCTTGAGCGTGTTCGATAATCCGCGTCAGCTTTTCACCAACAACCGAACCCATTGACCCCATAATAAACCGAGAGTCAGTTACGCCAAGCGCGCATCTCCTGCTCATAATTTTTGCGGTTCCGACAATACAAGCGTCTTTGAGTCCAGTCCGCTTCTGATCTTGCTTGATTTTTTCTCTATAGGCTTTAACAGCAGAAAACTTCAGAGGATCTTCTGAGGTGAGGTTGGCGAAAAGTTCAGAAAAAGTGTCTTTGTCCACGAGATGTTGGATACGCTCAGTCGCTCCCATAATAAAATGATACGAACATTTAGTACATACAAAGAAATTCTCATGAAGAGTTTTGTGGAACATCACATTTTGACAACTCGGACACTTTGTCCAAAGACCAGCGGGAATACTATTTTTACGAAGACCTTTTGTTATTGGGGCATTTGTTTGCGGCATATTTCCCTTTTCTAAAGCGAATCGGCAAGAAATACAAACAAAAAAGACGCGGAAACCTTTGCGTGTCTGTTCAATCCCGCGTCTTGAAATAAAAAACTACGCGCATTATAAAAAATCCATAAGCAGTGTCAAATGTTTTAAACATTCTTAACTTCAGCACGCTCTCCTCCATAAAAAACAATTCGGGAGCGAGAGACCTCCATGCAAATCTTTCTCGGAAAAAAATATACAAATTTGTTAGCAGAAATATTTTGAGAAATTTCTTGCCACGCGGCGAAATCTATTCCGCTTGAGGCATCTATGCTCTTAAGCGCCTTTTCCAATATTCTAAACTGAATCGCGGCGTAAGTTTTAAGCAGGAATGCTTTTTTAAGGCTGATATTGCCATGCTTATTTTTCAGAGAAACTCTCCTCCAGATTTTTTCAGCCTCGCACGCAATAAAATCATTTTCTATTCGCGCTATTTTAGGAATACGCGCCAAAGCGTCCGCGATTTGCGGATTAAATTTTTTCTTGAGCATGGGCAACAATTCAAGCCTAACTCGATTGCGCAAAAACTTAGCAGAATTATTTGTCTTGTCCTCTCTAAAAGAGAATTTGTTTTCTGATAAAAAACTCACCAATTCCGTTTTAAAAAAATCAAGCAGCGGACGGACAATTCGGACACCTTCAAAAAAATAATCGGCACGAATTCCCTGAAGCCCGCGCGTTCCCGTTCCTTGAATAATACGCATTAAGACGGTTTCGGCTTGATCGTCTTTTGTATGCGCAAAGACTACAACCGATTTAGAAACTTTTTTTGCCGTTTTAACAAAAAACTCATACCGCAATTTGCGCGCGGACTCTTCTATTGACTGCTTATTTTTCTTCGCGGCATCGGCAACATCCGCCTGTCCAACACATATTGGTACTTTATATTTTTCCGCCAGCGCGCGAACAAACTTTTCGTCCTTCGCCGCGTCTGTAGGCCGAAGATTGTGGTTGAAATGGATTAGAGAAATTTTAATTTTGAGAATTTTTGCGGATAATCTTAGGAGATGAAAAAGTGATACAGAGTCGGAACCGCCGGAACACGCGATAAAAACTTTTGTTTTGGGAGAAAATGTTTTTTTCTCTTTTATTCCTTCTAAAAACCTATCGAATAATGTTTTCATTTATTACCGCCGCGGTGAATTAAGTTTTTTTTAAATAATCGGAAAGTAAGAGCTTGAATTTTTCCAACGCTTGCCCGCGATGCGAGACGCTTGTTTTTTGTTCAAGAGGAATTTCCGCGAAAGTTTTTTTAAAATTAGGGTAATAAAAAAGTGGGTCATATCCAAAACCGCCTGAACCGCGGTGTTCTTTGATAATAAATCCATGAACTTGCCCGCGGACAACACCGATTAACTTTTCAGGCGCGGCGAGCGCGATTGCCGATTCATAATAAGCTGTCCTGTTTTCTTCCGGTATGTCAGTCAAAAGTCGCAATAATTTTTCATTATTGGACGCATCATTACCTCGCTCTCCAGAAAATCGCGCCGAGTAAATTCCGGGTGCCCCGTCCAAAGCCTCGCAGCAAAGACCGGAATCTTCCCCAAGCGTCAAAAGCCTGGTTTGCGAAGCATAACCAACCGCCTTCAATTTCGCATTCTCCTCAAATGTCTTTCCATTTTCCTCTACAACTTTTATGGAAGAAAAATCTTTAAGGCTGACAATTTCGACATCAAGGTTTTTTAAGACATCTCGCAACTCTTCAAGTTTTTTTAGATTTGTGGTCGCGACAAGAAGTTTTGTTTTAGGCATTCTTTTTTTGAATCGTGGAAAGTTCATGAATTCCCTTTTTGGCAAGAGTTAAAAGTTTCGCTAAATCAGATTCACTAAAAGGTTCACCTTCAGCCGTGCCTTGAACTTCCACAAGTTTTCCAGAGCCCGTCATCACAACATTCATATCTACTTCCGCTTTTGAGTCTTCGGCGTAACAAAGGTCCAATACAGGCGCTCCGTTTACGATGCCGACACTGATTGCGGCAACAGAATCTTTTATCGGAGATTCCGTCAGCGCGCCCGTTTTAATAAGTTTTTTTATTGCTAGTGAAAGGGCGATATAACAGCCCGTAATTGCCGCGGTTCTCGTGCCGCCATCGCCCTGAATAACGTCCGCGTCAATCCAAATCGTCCGCTCGCCTAGTTTTTTTAAATCAACAATGGAGCGAAGGCTGCGCCCTATCAGGCGCTGTATCTCTTGCGTTCTGCCTGACACCTTTCCTTTTGCTGCCTCACGGGAAATTCGTTCGTTACAAGACGCTGGAATCATTCCATATTCGGCGGTCAGCCAGCCCTTAGCTTCCGCTTTGCAAAACAGTGGGACCTTTTCCTCCACGGACGCCGAGCACAAAACCTTTGTGTCTCCCATTTCTATCAAGCAAGAACCCGCCGCGTTTTTCAGATAATTTGTCTTCACTCTAACTTCACGCAGCTGATTGTTTTTTCGTTTATCAAACCTTGTCATATTCTCTCCTTATTAGACTCATCATTTAATTGATAATATTTTGTGAAGCTGAACTCCGATGCGAGCGTTCGACAAAATTTTAGATGCCATCTTTTGCGTGCAATCTAAAAATTTGATATTGCTTTTTGAGACGTATTTTTCTTTACGGTTAAAAGCGAGTTGCAAATAAAGAACAATCTCAGCAGCGTTTTTTTTTATTACTTCAAGATGCTCTTTAAATTCTTTTAAATTCAATCCTTTTCGCACGACCGCTTTAAGATAAATTTCTTTCTTTTTAGCAAGAGAGAGAAACTGCCCGTGCTCCCGCAAAAAATTACCCGATCCTGTTACGCTCGGAAGTTTTATATCCATTGAAACAATATCAACGGCGGCCGAGACTAAACGATAATTTTTCCACAAAATGCCGTTCGTCTCTAACAGGATTTTAAAATTTAATTTTTTTAAAACCCTGACAAGCGACATTAAAAAATCAATGTAAATAAGCGGCTCTCCGCCCGTCAAACTAATTACAGAATGTCGGGCTATTTTATTTAACCTTTTTACTTCGGAGATAACTTCCGAGACAGAATATTGCCTAACTTTATTATTTGCTTCATCGCAATATCGGCATTTTATGTTGCAGCCAGAAAACCGTATAAAAATTTGCCGCTCGCCCGCTCTTGCCCCTTCACCTTGAAATGATGAAAATATTTCCGTAATTGGCGCTTTATTTTGATCATTAAATTTCATTTGCCAGCCCAAAGCGGATCCGAAAGTCCCGCCTCTTGAAAACCTTTTGCGCGAAACTTACAAGAATCACAAACTCCGCACGGTTTATCCTCGCCAGCGTAACACGACCAAGTGTTTTCAAACGGCACGCCCAGTTTATTTCCAAGTAAAATTATTTCTTTTTTTGTGAGGCTTATAAGAGGCGCTTTGATTTCTATTTTTTTACCTAGCACTCCGGCGCGAGTTCCCGCCCAAATCGCATCTCCAACTTTCGCTAAATACTCGGGACGGCAATCGGGATAACCGCTGTAATCAAGAACATTCGCTCCGATAAAAACCGTCTCCGCTCCGACAGCCTCCGCGCACGAAATCGCCATCGCAAGAAACACGCTATTTCGTCCGGGCACATATGTGGCGGGAATCTCGTTTGTTTTTTTTTCTGTATCATTTTCAGGAATGGAGATTTTTTTATCAAGCAACGCGCTGCCCTTCCACGGCATGCTAAGAGCGGAAAAATAATGCGCGATTTGCAAATGTTTTGTAGTTTTGCGAGCGGCGGCAATTTCTCTAAAATGCCGCTGTCCATACTCAACCGACAATGCTATTGCGGTATAGCCTTCCGCACGCGCCGCGTAAAGCGCCACAGTGGAATCAAGTCCGCCGGATAAAAGACAAACTGCTTTTTTCATACAATTTTGACTTTCTGAATTTTCTCTAAACTTTCTCTCAAAAATATTTCTCCGACTCGAAGAAAATTTCTAACAAAATCGGTTACAAAAATCCGTAAATCCGCTTTGCTTTTTCGCGCCGCCAAAAGTCCTAGTTCAGTTAATTTATTTTTAAGTTGAATCGCCGTAGGCTTAGCAGAATCAACCAGCGAAACACCGCGTCCCATCACCTTAGCGATAGGTTTTGAAAGAAGAGGATAATGCGTGCAACCTAAAATCAGTGTATCAATATTTTTTTGCTTAAGCGGATTGAGATATTTGTGGGCAATTTCTACGGACACATGGTCATTCAGCCAGCCTTCTTCCGCCAGCGAAACAAATAATGGACAGGCTTTTAAAAAGCATTGAACTGCGGGGCACTTTTCTTCTATTTGTTTGGAATAACTTCCGCTTTCAATAGTCGCGTTTGTAGCGATTACGCCGATTTTTTTATTTTTAGAAATTTGTATCGCGGCATCAACGGCGGGAGATATTACATTGAGAACGGGTATCGATAATTTTTTTGCAAGCGTTTTTGCCGAAACGCTGGAGGCTGAATTACAAGCTATGACGAGCGCTTTTATTTTTTTTTGAAGCAAGAAATCCGCGCACGAAAGCGAAAGATGCTTTATTTCTTCATCGGATTTTGTTCCGTATGGGAGATGCGCGAGGTCGCCCAAATAAACAATTTCCTCAAAAGGCAATTCCCTGCGGAGGGCACGGACAACCGTCAAACCACCAAGTCCGGAGTCAAAAACTCCTATTGGAGCATTCGCGTCTTTATTTTGTTTCCGTTTCGATTCAGAGCCTTTTTTTTTCATAAACTCCGGCGTCTAAAGCACTGATACTTTTTTCATCGCGTCTTTAATTCTGCCAAGCCCTTCTTCAATCTGCTTCACATCAAGCGCGTAACTTAGGCGAATCCTGTCAGGCGACCCGAACCATTCCCCAAGATATGTTATCACTTTAAAATCATTGTAAAGCACCGACAAAAACTCCCTCGCGTTCTTGCATTTGGGTAAAACATAAAACGCACCTTCTGGTTTCCATAAATCGAATCCTAATTCGCTTAAACCTTTATAAATGTAATCTCGTCTTTCGCGCCAAATATTTTGTTGTTGAACAATAAAACTTTTTGGAGCTCGCATCGCGGCAAGCGCCATATCTTGTCCAATCAAAGTCGTGTTCATTGATGTATGAGTTTTAAGTTCGCAAATGTCTTCGACTATTTTTTTATCTGAGCTCCAAAGGTATCCGACCCTCACTCCGCACATGCAATATGTTTTAGAAAACGAATTTACAGTAATAACTTGAGAGCCTTTAATTTGATAATTTTCACGCTCGTAAATTAAATCTTTATAAACTTCGTCTGATATGACATAAACACCAAGCTCTTGCGTAACACGTTCAATTTCCTTAAGCGTCTCGATTTTCTCCACAAGTCCGGTCGGATTTGACGGCGAGTTAATAAGCACGGCTTTGCAGCCTTTTATCTTTTTCTTAAAGTCGTCTATGTCGATTCTGCCGTCTACGAGATCGGTAAAAACGGGCTGCATTCCGCCAAGCTCGACAAGCGGTAAATACGAATAATAAAACGGCCGCGGCAGAAGAATTTTTTCACCTTTTCCCCAGCTGCGAAAAATAAGGTCAAGGGCTTCGGATGCTCCATTGGTAATCACAAAATTCTCAGCTGTCGACTTGGGATATTCTTTGGCAAGGCTTTCGCGCAATTTCACTTCACCTTGAATAAGCCCGTAGCGAAGGTCAGAACGAAGATTAAGCCCCTGAAACGCTTCGTTTGGCGGCGGCAAATCAGGTTGACCAGAGCCGAAACTAATTACGCCATTTCCTTGTTTGCCAATAAAATCCGCGGGACTTTTAAGTTTTAAAATTTGTGTCATAGTAGAAAGAAAAGACGTTCCCTTCCAGAACAGTCATTATTATTGTATCGAATTACAGAGGATTAGTTGCGCGGCAAAATCTCTCCCGCTCTTAAGCGTCTTCGTCAGCATCATCTCCGATTTTAATTTCTTCGTCATCTATAATGCATAAAAGCTCATCTCGTCCAACCGCTTCATCTTCATCCACGCAAACTTCAGTCAAAACACCCGAAACAGGCGCGGTAACCAGAACCGAGACATCATCCGCGACAAGTTCCGCCAATTCATCGCCTTCTTCAACTTCATCGCCTTCTTCAAAAAACCAAGTTTTTACTACCGCCTCATCAGCATTTTTGGCAAACCCTTTAGCAAGGACTTCGAACATCGCCTGTATCTCCTTTATTGGTTAAGTATTGTTTAGGTTATTTGATGAAAAGTTGGAACATTCTGAACTCTTAGATTTCCCAAGAACTGAAAATGACTCTCTCGCGTGATAAGAACTTCGGACATACGAACCCGCCTTCACGCCGCTGAAACCCATCGCCTTTAATTTTTTCGCAAGATCGTCAAATTTTTCTGGTGAAATATATTCTTGAACTTCGAGGCTTTGCGCGTTGGGCTGTAGGTATTGACCTAGCGTCAGCAAACTTACACCCACGGACAAAAGATGTCGCCCTGTTTCAAGCACCTCAGGAACAGTTTCGCCAAGACCCAGCATCAGTCCGCTTTTTGTAACGCATAACGGATTTAGGCGTTTCGCGATTTCCAGAACTTGAAGCGAGCGATAATAACCCGCTTGAGGCCGAGCCAAAGTCTGCAGTCTCTCAACCGTTTCCAGATTATGATTAAACACATTCACATTGGTGTCCGTAACTTTTTTCAAAAGTTCTTCGCGCGCGTGAAAATCGGGCGTCAAAACCTCAACTTCCGAATCTGGAATTTCACGCTTAATGGCACAAACCGTTCTGGCATAATGTCCCGCCCCTTCATCGGGCAAATCATCACGCGTTACAGACGTTACAACCACATAACGCAATCCAAGTTCTTTTACGGCAAACGCCACGCGTTCCGGCTCGTCCGCTCTTAAATCTTCCGCTCGTCCGCTTGGAACAGCGCAAAATTTACAATGGCGAGTACAAATCCCGCCCAAAATCATAAATGTAGCGGTTTCCTTTGAATAACATTCGTGGCTATTTGGACATCGTGCCGAGCGGCAAACCGTGTTGAGTTCGTATTTTTGCAAAATAGCGTGTGTTCTCTGGGAAGAATCTTTAGGGAGGGAACGCCTCAACCAGTCTGGAAACCGTCTAAAATTCCGCACTTTTATTTCCTATTATTTTGTGTATTCGCTGCAAGATTATTTCAAAATTCAAACTATAATTGCATGCTGTCTTTCCCGCGTTGAAAAGAGGTCCGCGGCAAGGATTTTTTATCCGTGTCCAATACCGCCGACTCACTGCCTAAAAACATAATTAGTTTTTGAAGCCCTTGTCTGACCGTATCGACAATGCGAATCCACTCGCCAAGCTCGCGAGTCGCGGCCGCGGTTTTTCTATCCGCGCGGCTTTTATATCTGCGGTGTTCATCTTCTAATTTCGCGAGTCTGGATTCTTGGTCTGCCAGTTGCGCGTGGTATTCTTGCTTGATAGTCGCGCGCTCTTGAACAAGCTGCGCGTGCTCTTTTTTAACCGCCTCTGCCGCCTGCAATTTTTGCGCTAGTTCCAGTATTTGTTTTTCAAAAAGCGATAACGCGGCATCACGAGATTTTAATGACTCTTCCATGCCGCCAAGAGTTTTTTCCAATCCCGACGCTTTTAAAATCCATTCTTTTTCTCTTAAGCTGACAGCGTCAAACTCGCGTTTGGCATTCTCAATATTCTTTTCTAGTTCTTGAATTCTCGTTTCAAACTTCGCCTTTTGCTCGTCAAAGCCTCGCGTCTCTTGCTCTAGTTGCAAAATCCTAGATTGACGGCTTTCGTTTTCGCGAGTTGCACCGGCAAAATTTTCTTCTACGGATTTAAGTTTGTTCTTCAATTCATTTTTTTCAAAATCGGAATTCTTGATTGCTTCTTCCAATTCAGAAATACGTTTGCGAGACGCATCGTCGTCTCCCGCATACGCCGCATGTTCACTAACCGCATTTTCACGCTGTGTTAATTCCTGTATTTTGTTTGAAAGCGCTTCTTTTTCTCGATTCAAATTTACGATTGCTTCATCTTTCTCATAAACCGTTTTTTCAAGTTGTGAAAGTTTTCCATTCAAAAAATCAATCTTATATTGCCACTCAGCTTCGCTTGCATTCTTGGCTTCTTCCGCCGCGGATACGGGCAAATCGACAGGAGAGCTTCCCGCAAACTCCTCATTCTCTGTTTTGTTTATTTGAACATCTTCCGCTTCTGTTTCAATGTCCTCGTCCTTTTTCGACGAAGCAAGATTTTTGCCTTCTTGAAAAAGTTTTAGTTTCTCATTGAGTTCTCGCGTCCTGCGCTCCCACTCATCATCTTTTTCAATAGTATTCAAGATATTCTCAGCCGGCGGGACAATGGCTTCTTTGCTTTCATTGTTTTCTTTAACAAGTTCGGCAATCGGCTCGACGGGTAAATTTTCTTTTATTTTCTTTTTAAAGAATATCGCGAGATCAGGTCTTTCAGGCCAAACTATCTGAAAACAATTTTTCTTTATCATTTGGTGATTAGTAATTTCCACCACAACCCCGCTCTCCTGAAAAAACTCCTTAACTTGTTTGGCTTCCTCAGAAAAAACATTATCAAGCAGCAAAAGAGGCATATTAGACAACACTTGCGCGGCATCTTCTGATTCGAGATCAAAATTTTCTTCTAAACTTTTAATCACATTTTTTTTTGTTTTTGATGGAACAGACTGAAAAATAACCGCCCAATCTGCTTGATTTTGACCCGGAAGATTTTGCGTAGGATTTGAAGCCATTGTTTCACCTCTCATTAGAAATAAGCCATTTCTCCTTTAGATTTCGCACATCAATTGACGGCTAAAATCAAAAAGAATTTAGAAAAGTTCGATACGCCTTGCTATTATATACAGACTATTTCTTTTTTCTAGCAAACTCTCAATAAAATTATTCTTAAAAATTCGATGTTCAAAATCGGAAAGCTAAAATTAAAATCTCGAGTTTTTCAATCTCCCATGGCAGATTGCACGGATATTGCGTTTCGCGTTATCGCGCGATCCCTCGGTCTTGAATTCGCGTGGACGGAAATGATTTCCGCGGAAGCTCTTGCGAGACAAAATCGCAAGACGCTCCCTCTTTTAAGACGAGAAAAAAATGACTCGCCAATCGGCGCCCAACTGGTAGGCGCAAATCCAGATTCTATGGCAAAATCCGCCGCTATGATTGAAGAAATGGGATTTGATGTTTTAGACATAAATTGCGGCTGTCCTGTTCCTAAAATTACAAAATTGGGTGCTGGCTCCGCTCTTTTGCGAAATCCGGACCTTGTAAAAAAAATATTTAAATCTGTAATAAAAAACACGCGAAACATTCCAGTTACTTTAAAAACACGAATCGGCTGGCAGGACTCAAGCGGAAAAGAAGCGTTGCGATTGGGACAAATCGCTCAAGATTTAGGACTTGCGGCAATTACCATACATGGCAGAACTCGTTCACAAGGTTATTCGGGCAAAGCGGATTGGAAAATTATTTCATTATTAAAAAGTAAATTAACAATTCCCGTTTTTGGAAATGGCGATATTTTTTCTCCGCAAGACGCGAAGAAAATGTTTTCAGAAACAAATTGCGATGCCGTAGTTGTCGGACGCGGCGCGCTTGGCAATCCTTGGATTTATCGCGATATTCAAAATATTTTAGATAATAAAAAAGTCCAAACAATTTCATTTTCCGAAAAGAAAAAAATTCTTTTGAAACATTTGCGATTGGAAATTAAATACGAGGGCGAAAAAAACGGAGTTTTAAGAACGCGTAAAATTGCCACTTGGTATTTCAAAGGACTTCCCAATGTTTCAGAGTTTAGAAACAATATTAATCGCGCTAAAACGTTTGAAGAAATGTCGCGGATAATAAAAACGTTTATTTTTCCCACGCATGATCTGAGAGACAATACAGAAAAGGCGTAAAAGTTATTTAATTCGGCTTAATTCGAGGGCGAAATCCGTAAAAGCTGCGACTTCTTCTTCGCTGAGGCGAGATAGTTTTAGAAGTTGCCCGGAAAACGATGGCGAAACCATTGGGTTTTCAACGCTGACGCGCGTCGTCGCCGCCAAGCTGCGCGAGGAGTCCCATTTGCAAAGATGCATATCAAGAGTTTTTTTATCTGTATTTCTTCCGGCATATTCAAAGAAACAAATTTCATTGCCGAGCGCGGAAAGTCTCGCGCTCATTTTCGAGTCAAGTTCGGGAGCGAACAAACAAAGCATAGCATCGGCGGGCATCATCATCTGCAGCTTCCTAATTTCACGATAAATTTCTTCAAATGAAAAATCTTTCATAGAACGATAAAAAACTCTAGCCCAAATCTTAGCGTCTTTGCTTTTAAAAATAAACGGCGACTCAATCTCATCTTCCAATTCTTCTAAAACAATTTCGTCGGAATAAAACTCGCTAATAGAAGTTCGTATGGATTTGAAAATTTTATCACGGACATTTTGGGACGCCTGGGTTATCACGGTCTCACCTCTTGAGGTTCTTTTGCCCCGCACGACTTTTGAGTTTTTTCAATCCAATTCGCTAAAATCGCGCGCGGCAAACTTGGTTGGCTTGCCCAAGCCTGATATTTCAAAAGTTCCACCTCAAGCGAGGAAGAAAAATGCTTATGAGGATCAGCTAAATTCATCCAGCCAAGCCAATTAACGCGCGTCTTTAGATACCGTTCGACAAGTTCGGAAAACCTTTCAAAAATAAGTTCGCCTTTTGCGCTATGCACAACGCCTTCCAACGCGACATAACATTCCAAATAAGGATTAATTCCAAGCGCTGCTTTAATCATCTTATAACCTTCTTCTATCGATTCTGCGTCAGGACGAAGCAACAGCACCCATTTATCTAAAACCGTCATCAGTTGTTCGCAATGCAAAAGATGCCTGTATTCAAAATCGATAAAAACATCGCGGCTCGAAAGTGTTCCTTCGGGACGCCCCAGAGAAGCGCTTTTTAACAAAGTTTTAAGCTTGTCCCAATAAATTCCATATCGCAAAATAGATTTTCCAAGATTTTCTATAGATAGCGGAACGGAAGCCGCCGACTCATTGGAAGACCGAGAAAGAACGCTTATAAGAGAACACTCTTTGTTGGGGGCGGCAAGCTGCGTCGCAAAAAAAGTATTTAAAAAAAGCGAATCGGCGTCGTGATCGGGACCTGATACTGCTAGGACTTGAATTTCAGGGAGCTTAAAAACTTCTGACTTTTGCTCCCTCGAAGAAGCATCGTCAAATATAGAAGAGCAATCTTTCAATCCGCGTATTAATTTCTTGTCGGCGTCCTGCATCACACCAACTCCGCGTAAGAATCCACGCCACCGTAGGCATTTTGTTTTCTCTCCGGCTGGTTGGGATCAACTTGCCATTCTCCATCGACAATAAATTTATAACGAAAATTTTTCAATTCCACGGGCATAATTTTTTGCCAAAGACCTTCCACCGTACGTTTCACTAACAGCTCCGGTATCCAGTGATTAAAATCTCCGGCAATTTCTACCGATTCCGCTGACTTGCTCAAAAACTGAAAAAGCACGCCGTCAGAAACACGCCTGGGGCCAAGATGATTTTCATAAACTTTTTCCCAGCCCAAATCGTTTTCGGGAAGTTTTCTATTCCAGTCGCGTTCAAGATATTCCACGGCAAGATTGAGATAATCACGAAACGCGGGCGATTCCGGAGCATATTGGGCTATTGACTTCCCCGCAGCGACGCTTTCTTTGAGATGAATATGTTCGTGAATAATTGTCGTGAAAAGTTTATTTTGAAAATGCGCTCGGACTTCTTCGTAAATTTCTTGTGAAAAATTCATTTCGGAATTAAATATCGTAAGAAGTGCGTGGATGACAGGCCGCGTGTTCCGCGAATGTCCAACGCGTTCCAGCGTTTCGGATATTTTGGCAAGTCCGTGCAAAGAAAAAAACGACGGTTCGACAGGAATGATAACTTCATCAACGGCGTGAAACGCGTTCCACGTCAAAACCCCAAGATTAGGCGGACAATCCAAAACCACATAATCGTATGAAGTGGAAGATTTCTCGCGAATTTTTTCTATAAGCCCTTTTAGTTTGAGATGATTATTCGGCATAAAACTCAAATCTTCTTCAAGTGCATTTAACGCGCTGTTGGAAGGAAGAATATCAAATCGAGGGTGAATGTTTTGGACGACATCGGAAAATCGCGGCGGAAGTTTTTGCATCGGGCTTAATAAATCATAAAGCGTCAATCCTCCATTTGGAATTTTGACGCCAAGCCCGCAAGTTGAATGCCCTTGGGGATCAAGATCTATAAGTAAAACTTTTTTTTGCAAAAAATTGAGACAGGCAGAAAAATTAATGCTGGTTGTAGTTTTTCCGCATCCGCCTTTTTGATTTGCGACAGCGATAACTCTCAAAACAGCCTCCCGGAACTAATGAATTTACGAGAGAATTATCGGCTTGACTTTATAAACCTTTAAAGAAATGAAGACTCTATTGCACAACTGAGGAAAATTTTTTATAAAATCGTGAAAAATGTTTTTAAAACCATTTTTGCTTTAATAAGTATTTTTTAATAATTCATTAAATTTCAACGGCTAATCGGGTAATGTTTTATTGTTTATCGTTTTTCAAACATCAAAAGTCGCTCAATTGGAACAACGCCTTGTATGTCGCCGAAGCGGTCAGTTACCACTGCGTACGATTGTCGTTTTTTCTGTAATGTTAAAAAAGCCTTCTCAAGAGAGGTTTCAAGAGGCATAAAAATCGGCGCCCTCAAAAAATCATGAAGCCCTTGCGCCGTTTTCTCCTCCCACAAAATATCGAACACATATATCATTCCCATAACAATTGACGGGATTTCTTCATAAATAAGCATCATTTTCGATTGCGTTTGGCGGGCAATGCGAAAAACATCGTTTATTTTTGAGCTAATGTCGACCATTGGAACTTGTTCAACAGGAATCATTACCGAGGAAACGTGAACGCGTTCAAAATCAAGTATTGTATGAATTAAACGTTTCTCCTGCTCTCCGACAACGCCTCGTTCGGCGCTTTCTTCTATAAGAGAGCGAAACTCCCCTTCGTTCACAAAAATATCGCCGTCTTTTTCTTTGTCAAAAGAAATGCCCAAAACTCGCAGCAGTTTAAAAAAGAAAATAATCGGTCCGTAAAAAAACCACTTTAAAATCCGAAACCAAAAAGTTTGTTTTGTCAAAAGAACAACCGCCATAATTCGTCCCAAATCCTTAGGCACCATTTCTCCAAACACTATTAAAAATGGAGCGAGAACCGCTACGGCGGCATATTCATTATTCCAGCCAAAGTATTTTTGAAACATATAAGTCCATACCGAAACAGCTGTTATATTGGCAATATTGCTCCCGATAAGACACGCGGAAAGAAAGTGATTGGGGCGTTCTTGAAGCTGTGAAATAAACTTCGCATTTTTGTCTCCGGCATCAGCCATTTCACGGATTCTTAACTTATTGGACGAGACAAACGCCATTTCCGCGGCAGATAAAAATGATATGATAATGAAAGCGAGAAGAAAAATTGCTATAAAGCTAACCATTTTTCCTCCTCACAAGAACTTGATGGATTCGTTGTCTGATTCTATCTTGAATAGTGAAAACAAAATCTTCGGTTTCAAAAGCCGCGCCCTTTGTCGGAATCACTCCCATTTTTTCAAGTAAGTATCCGCCCAGAGTGGACGCTTCGCCGGAAGCTAAGTCTATTGAAAAAAAATCATTAAATTCCGTTATGGGAATTTTCCCTTCCACGATATAAAGATTATTCTCAAGTTGGCGGATTGGATGTTCTACTTTCGCGTATTCATCGTAAAACTCGCCAAAAATTTCTTCCAAAATATCCTCACGCGTAACAACTCCTGCCGTTCCTCCAAATTCATCCACGCAAACAGCAAACCTCTCTTCCTTTTCTTTAAATAGTTCAAGAAGTTCGTCTATGCGCTTACTTTCAGGGACAAACAGCGGCTCCCGCATAATTTCTTTTACGGTTTTACTTTCTTCTCTCAAAAGATAACTTTGCGATTCGACAACGCCTAGAATTTGATCCGGAGATTCTTTGTATATTGGCAAAATGGAAAATTGGCTTTTCCTGATTATCGCTTCATGTTGTTTAGCCGTATCATCGATATCAAGTCCTATTAAATCCGTGCGCGGCGTCATAATGTCTCGGGCGGGACGCTCTCCAAGTTCTAAAAGTTTTTGAATCATATACCGTTCTTGCCCGTCTAGAACGCCTTCTTCTTCGCCTATTTTAACAAGCACCTTCAATTCTTTTTCTGAAATCATATCCGACTGCTCTATTTTTTCCTGGACCAGCAGTGATATGATTTTGTCCGTAATCCATCGCAAGAGGTTTCTCAATGGAGCGAGAATGGTTTCAAAAAACCGCAGTGGAAAAGATACTCCAAACGCCATGTTAACGCGCGCGCGAACAGCTAAAAACTTTGGCAGCATTTCGCAAAAAAGAATTACAAAAACTGTGAATGTCGCCATCGAGACACCTAAATGTTGTTCGCCAAACTCGCGCATCACAATAAGCGTGATAAGCGCCGCTCCAAATGAGTTGACAATCCAATTTCCCATCAGAATTGTGCTGAGAGTTTTCCGGGGAGATTGAAGCTGCTTTAAAACTGATTCTGAGGATTTGCCATATCGTTCTTTTAGTTTTCGTTTATCAATCTTGGAGAGAGAAAAAAGAGCGGTTTCGCTCGCGGAGAAAAAAAATGACAATATAAAAAGTCCGACCAAAATAAAAATGTTAAATAGCAGGTCCATTATTTTTTCCGATAAAGTTTATGCTCGTTTATATAATTTAAAACATCAGCATTTAACGCGTCAGAAATGTCTTCGCCGGCGATTATTCCGCGTTTCACATCAGACGAAGAAAACGGATAAATATCATTTTCTAGATATTCAGTTTTGGTTTTTTCAGGAACAACAATTATCCCATCATTCCGTTTGGCGACAATAAAAGTTACTCTTTCTTTTATCTCTTCTACCTCAAACCATGTATCAAGTTTGCCAAACGCGTCTCCGCCTATAATCCAAAACAATCGCGCGAAAGGATACCTTTTTTCAAACTCCAAAATCGTATCAATACTGTATGAAATATCTCCGCGTTTCATCTCGCAATCCGACACTTCAAAACTCTTATTGTTTTTTGTCGCAAGGCGGAGCATTTCAACGCGCTCTTTTGCCGTTGCTATTGGCGCATTTTCTTTTTTATGCGGCGAACAATTCGCGGGAACAAAAACTATTTTATCGAGTTTGAATTTATCTAAAATGTTTCGCGCTAACGCGGTATGTCCATTATGAACGGGATCAAAACTCCCGCCCAAAATTCCTATTTTCATTTCCGTTTTACGCGCGAATTTGACCATTTCCTTCAACGATATATTTGTAAGAAGTAAGCCCGTCAAGTCCCATAGGCCCGCGCGCGTGAACTTTGTCCGTAGAAATTCCAATCTCCGCGCCGAAACCATACTCAAACCCGTCAGAAAATCTAGTGGATGCGTTTATCATAACCGACGACGAATCAACGCGGGATTTAAAAAAATCCGCCGCTCGCTTTTCATTTGTAACAATCGCGTCCGTGTGATGAGACCCGAATGTTTCGATATGAGAAACCGCCTCGCTAATATTTTTCACAACACGAATAGCCAAAATCCTGTCTAAAAACTCATGGCCATAATCAGCTTGTTCAGCGCGTTTCGCCCATTTAATAATTTGGCAAGTCGTTTTGTCTCCGTGGACTTCACATCCCGCCTTTTTAAGTTCTTCTCCCAAAATACTCAGAAACGCTTTCGCGATTTTTTGGTGAACAAGCAAAGTTTCTGTCGCATTACAAACACCCGGTCGCTGAAGTTTCGCGTTCAAAACAATTTTAGCCGCCTTCTTTAAATCAACCTTGGCATCAACATACACATGACAAATTCCTTGATAATGCTTCACAACTGGAACACGCGAATTTTCGACCACCCGCCTAATTAGTTTTTCTCCGCCGCGCGGAATAACAAGGTCAATTTCCCCCTCTTGTTTCAAGAGAAAATCTACAGCTTCATAGTCGGTAGTTGTAACCAAATTTATCTGACAGTCGGAAATTTTGTGTCGTTTTAAAACTTTCTTAAAAATCGCGACAAATGCTCGGTTGGATTCCATAGCTTCGCGGCCGCCGCGCAAAATCGCTGCATTAGAGCTTTTAAGACAAAGAGCGGCGCATTCAACCGTTACATTCGGCCGCGATTCATAAATCATAAAAATCACGCCGAGAGGAACAGATATTTTTTGAATACGAAGTCCGTTGGGGCGAGTCCATTTAGCAAGTGTTTTACCTATAGGATCTTTCAGTTTCGCCACCGCTCTAACTCCGTCCGCTATATGTTTAATACGCGCGTCATTAAGCGTAAGCCGATCAATCATAGCTGAAGATAAATTAAGCGATTTAGCGTTTTTTAAATCCTTTTGATTTTGGAAAATAATCCACTTTGAGTTTTTTTCGATTTCGCCGGCAATTTCAATCAAGAGTTTATTTTTCAATGACGAACTTTGCAAAGACGCTTTCGCCGCTGCTTTCTTTGTGTTTTTCAAAATAGTTTCGAGTTCCATTTTCCAGTTTTTTTTCATTTTATCTTTCACTCCACATCACAATGTCGTTACGATGAATAACTTCTGAAGACCGGACGCCGCCCAGTATCTCCGCTATCTGCGAAGTTTTCTTTCCGGCAATTCGCGTTATTTCTTTTGCGGAATATCTAGTTACACCGCGGCCCAAAACACGCCCGTCCAATCTTTCGATTTCAATAACTTGTCCATCTTCAAAATTGCCTTTTACAGAAACTATCCCGCCGGGAAGCAAACTTTTTTTTGCCAATAGCGCGGCAGACGCGCCGTCGTCAACTATAACTGACCCACTTTTCATCGCGGTAAAAGCAATCCATTTACGTCGCAAATCTTTCTTTTTCCCAGAGCTGGTAAAAAGCGTTCCAACATCTTTTCCTTCAACAATGTCTTTTAAAATATTCGGTGTGTGCCCGTTTACAATCATAAGAGGAATACCGAGCCTCATCGCGACGCGCGCCGCCTTAAGTTTTGCCCGCATTCCGCCAACCGTTTCTTCCCGTTTGGAATCTCTCAAATGCCCCAAAAGTTTTTGGTCAATTTCATCTTCCGAAGTTACTTCGCGAACGCGCGTTCCATCCCGCAGCAAAAAGCCTTCCGCGTCAGACATATTTATAAGCAAATCCGCTCCGACAAGATGCGCTATATGAACAGATAAAATATCATTATCGCCAAACGCAATCTCCTCGACGGCAATCGTGTCGTTTTCATTTACAATCGGAAGAACGTTGTAAGACATAAGACTAGACAAAACTCCTCTGGCGCACAAAAATCTTTTACGATCTTCAAGTCCATCGCGAGTTAAAAGGAGCTGCGCCGTCACGATATTTTTTTTAGTGAAAAAGTCCTCGTAAGCGGCGATCAATCTTCCTTGTCCAACCGCGGCGCAAGCTTGCAATTCCTGCATTTTTTGCGGACGTTTTTTAATGCCGAGAGAACGCATACCAAGCGCGATTGCTCCCGAACTCACTACTACAGACGTTTTCCCCTGTTCAATAAGCGAATATATTTCTCCGCACACGCGCACGTGCTCTATCTCAGAAAAACTTTCCGTTTTAGTTTTAAGAATGCTTGTCCCAATTTTTATAACAATTTTTTTTGCATTACGAATTTTTTCAGACATTTTTTTGCGGCTCTATCTTTTCATATACAAATTTCATTAAAGAATCCATCCCCTCGCCCGTTTGAGTCGACACCATAAAATAAGGCGCGCCAAACTTAGCGAGTTCTTTTCCCGCTTTTTTCAAATCTTCAATTGTGTCCGCTTTATTCAGCACAACTGCCATAGGCAATCTTTTATAAGCCGCGTCAAAATCAAATACAATTTTTTGTAATGTCTCAAGCCCTGATAAAATTGACGCGGAAAATTTCAGCGTTCCATCAACCACAAAAAAAACGAGACGCGCGCGCGCCAAATGTTTTAAAAACTCCGTCCCAAGCCCATGTCCCGTTGAGGAGTGTTCGTAGATTGACGGCAATTCACAAAAACTTATTTGTTTATAATCGTCATATTCGTGAATGCCAAGAACAGGGCTGCGGGTTGCGAACGGATAATCTTTGCCCTCTACAGGCGCCCGCGTAAGACGATGCAACAAAGACGATTTCCCAGAGCTCGGCAATCCGACTAAAAAGACATCCGCCATCAAACGAAATTCTAAATTAATTTCAAACTCCTCGCCCGCTTCACCAGACGTAGCCGTTCTATCGCCTGAGTTCCCCAATCCTCCGCGTCCTCCACGCGCCACAATTACTTCTTCGCCATCGACATAAAGGTCGCGAATAGCCATGTTATTATCACGCCTATAAAGCGATGTTCCGACAGGCACAATGACGATTAAATCTTTGCCGTTTTTTCCGCGTTGATTCGAACTACCGCCGTGTTCGCCGTGTTCCGCTTCAAGATGCTGTTTAAATTTTAACCGATCAAGACCGGGCGCGTTGTGAGATGCCCGAAAAACAACATTTCCTCCGTTGCCGCCGTCCGCGCCGTTGGAAACTTTTTTGCGATCTTTACGATGAAAATAGCTTTCGCAGCCTTTCCCGCCGCGTCCGCCTTGAACTTTTAAATGAATGTGATCAATTAACATAATTTTTCCTATAAAAAAAAGAGGCTAAAAAGCAACGATGTGCTTCTCAGCCTCTTGGAATTGGAGAAAACCGAATTTAATTTGGGATAATATGAACGGTTTTATTCGCTCTAAACTCAACCACTCCGTCTCGTTTGGCAAAAAGCGTATCATCGCTTCCGATTCCAACAAAATTTCCCGGGCGATATCGCGTCCCGCGCTGCCGAACAATAATACTGCCCGCAGTTACTTTTTGTCCGCCATAAGCCTTTACGCCAAGCCGCTGAGCGTTTGAATCTCTTCCGTTAGTTGTACTACCCTGACTCTTTGTATGTGCCATGATTGATTACTATCCTAATTTGATTTCTTTGACGAGCAACTTCAAGAGATCTTGACGATGTCCGCTCTTTTTTCGTGAAGCTTTGCGGCGGCGCATTCTGTAATGAACAACCTTGGGACCGCGAAACTCTCCGAGATTTTCGCAAACCACTGTCGCGCCTTTTACGGTCGGCGCGCCAACGCTTATTTTGCCGTCGTTTTGAACAAACAAAACTTGGTCTAAAACAACTTCTTTTTGACCTTCGGCAGAATCCAAAAGCTCAACTTCTATTACTTGTTTAGGCTCAACCCAATATTGCTTAGAGCCCGTTTCGATAATTGCATAATTTGACATGGGGAAAACTCCTTTGAACTGGTAAGAGTGGCGTATATTAAGAGAAACACTATTGAATGTCAACGGTTTTAGAGACGGAATTGTCGTTTAGCGAATAATCAAAATCCAGATAACGAATTTTATAACGACCATTCTGAACAAATTCAATTTTAGCATCGTCTTCAAGATAATAAGCAAGAAATCTTAAAATTGCCGTTTCTGTGGATGAAAAGTTACCTATCGGTTCAGGCGTCCCAAAGTCCAGCTTGAAATCCTGACCATACCATTTAAAAATTTTTGATAATTTTACACGCTTAGAGGAAATATCTATTTCAACTTCTCTGGCGTCATTAACAAATTTTCTCGTCAGATTAAAAAGCTGACCTTCTACTTTTGACGCGGTAAACGCTTCGCGCGGGAAAAGAGGTCCGCTGTTCGCGCCCTGCGATAATGCTAGATGAATTTTTTCATCCCTATAAATGCCAAGAAGTTTTTTCTCTCTAATATCGTTCAAACTATAACTTTCGTCGTCTTCGCCATTTGTCCTAAATATCGCAAGATCCCAAAAACCCGCTACGTTGCTGACCGACTTAATGGGATAATTTTCTATGACCAAATCAATTAAAATCGCGTGATACGCGTTGAGCCAAAACGCAAGCTGCTCTTCTCTTCCCCAAGAGTCTCGTTCAAGCGAAGGAACCGCCATAAGTGACTGTAAATAATAACGCAAACTTTGCGGACTTTTTTGAATAACTTCATAGTCGACATCGCCAAAACTATTTACGTTTTTTTTAAGAATTTCATCAAGCAAAGAATGGTCAAAGCGGTCTGTTGCGGCAAAGGACAGAGCGGACGATAATAAGATGCCCGAACAGAAAATAACTGCTATGGACAGGAAACGGAGAAAAAACTTAAAACTTGATGCCATTTTGTTTTAAAAACGCTTGGTCGGAATCGTTTAACTCGCATTTAAGTTCAGGCTGCTTAATAGCCTCGCCCAAGATCTCAAAGCCTTCTTCCATCATTTCGTCAAACTCTTCCGGGTCGAGCGGACTCATATTGAGAAAGAATATGTTCACATTTGGATTTTTACTTTTTGCGTCTTTAAACATTTTTAGAAGTTCCGCGGGGCTTTTATCGTCCAGCGAACTTTGTCCTATAATTTTTTTTAAAATTCGCATTAACTGATTAAGACTTTGTTCAAAATCCTTATCAAAATCCATAACTTGCGTCCTTTCCTCTTAAAATAAAATCAGTTTTTATCATCTAAATATTGTTGCGCTTCTATGGCGGCCGAACAGCCTTCGCCGCACGCGGCTACTAGTTGTCTTGTCGCGCCAAGTCTAACCTCTCCCGCCGCGAAAACTCCTTTTACGGAAGTTTGCTTTGTGTTGTCCGCCGTTATTATATATCCAAACGTGTCCACTTCGACAAAATTCCGCGCCAATTGGCTGTTAGGATTATGCCCAATAAAAACAAAAACACCGTTTGTTTCTACCCGTTTAGCCGCTCCTGTCTTAGTATCTTTCAAAACGACGGCTTGAAGTTTGTCCGCGCCTTCAAGATCCTCCACAACCGCATTCCAAATAAAATCTATTTTAGGATTAGCTTTAGCGCGCGACTGAAGAATCGGACTAGCGCGCAAACTATCGCGTCTGTGAACTATTGTTACGGACTCCGCAAACCGCGTCAAAAAAAGCCCTTCCTGAACAGCCGAATCTCCACCCCCGACAACTATCACTTTTTTGCCGCGAAAAAACGCGCCGTCGCAGGTCGCGCAATAAGAAATCCCTTTCCCTATGAGCTCTTTTTCATGTTCTATGCCAAGCGTCTTAAATGATGCGCCCATCGCGAGAATCACCGTTTTGCTGATATACGCGGCAGACAAAGTTTTAATTTCAAACACATCGCCTTTTTTAGCTATCGCCGTAACCTCATCGTATGCAAACTCTGTGCCGTAACGTTTTGCTTGAGCTTCCATTTTTACGGCCACCTCAGCCCCTTGTATTCCTTCTTCAAATCCCGGGTAATTTTCCACAAGATCAGTTGAAGCGATTTGTCCGCCAGCCATCATCTTTTCAAAAAGAAGGACAGAAAGATTCGCGCGCGAAGCATAAAGCCCCGCCGTAAGCCCCGCTCCTCCGCCGCCAATAATTATCACATCGTAGATTTTTTCCGTCATTTAAACCTCTTCAACACCTGCCGTGTCAAGCACTGAATCCGCGGCGAAAACAGGCACCGCCGCGCGCAGAGCGAGCGCCACCGCATCGGACGGTCTTGAGTCGATTAAAATCGTCTCACCCGTTTTTTTTAGAAAATGCAATTTAGCAAAAAATGTTCCATTGTCCACTTTATCAATTACAACTTTTTCTAGTTTGCCGCTTAATTTTTTGATGATAGAAAACATCAAATCATGCGTCAAAGGCCTAGGCGACTTCACGCCTCGCAAAAATGTTTTTATGGATTGACATTCAGGAAAACCGACAACCACGGGAAGATAGCGTGCGCCGCGTTTTTCTTTCAAAACAAGCAGCTGTTCAGGGCGAGACTCGTCCATACGAATCTTATTTAAAAGAAGTTCAACCATTTTCTCTCTCTGCGTCAAGCCCTTTTACTCCGCCGGCGGAATGTTCAACCGTATCAGAAAGTCTTATCCGTCCGTTATCGCCAAGATTCTCTTTTTTAGTTTTCTCCGCCAAATGCCTTTCAATTTGTTTGATTTCGATAATTTCCCGTTCAATAGTTTCTTGTTCAGACAAAAGTTTTGTCATTTCTTCTTCATATAAGCGTATTTCAGACTCTATCTTTTCTTGACTTTGAACCACTTGCTTCAGCTGGGTTTCTTTAAGCAACAGCCGCTCTTGCAGCTCTTTTTTCTTCTGTTCCTTTTCTTTCCGCTCCATCTCGCGGTGCAGCTCCCTAATTTGACGTCTCGCGTTTTCCAAATCGTGTTCACGAGCTTCAAGTTCAGCCAGTCTAACTTTCCAAGTATTTTCCTTGTCTTCAAAGTCTCTTTTGAGATTTCTTGCTTCTTTTTCAAACTCAACCGCTTTTTGTTCCCAACGCTTAACATCTTGCGTTTGTTTTTCTAATTCTTCCAAAAGCCGAGTCTCGCTTTGCTGAACAATTTTCTTACCTTCTTCAAGGTTCTTTACTTTTTCCCGCAGTCCCTCAGAAAGATTTTTCTGGCTTTCTATTTCTCTTTGGAGTTGAAGCCGTTGCTCTTCCCAACCAAAACGCGCGGCCTCATTTTCTTTTAAAACTCTATCCATTTTAATTTTAAGCGCTTCAAAACTTTTTATAACCGCCTGTTTCTCTCTCGAGAGTTCATTTTTGCTCATCTCGTGCTCTTCGATTCTCTTGAGCAAATCTTCCGATTTGCTTCCTTCCAAAACTACCTTTTCCTCAAAACAGCGGCGAGTTTGTCTAAATTCCTCTCTCAAAAGTTCGTATTTTTCTTCCGCTTGCGAGACAAGATCATGCAACTCAAGGGCTTCTTTTTCTCTTTGTTTTTGTATAATTTTAGCGTTCTCTACCGCTCGATTTCTTTCCGCGATTTCAGTTTGAAACTTTTCCACATTTGCCCGCAGCTGGTCTAAAGATTCTCTGAGAGCATTGTTTTCTTTTAAAAGTTTTTCGCGTTCCTCTTCCAAAATATCTCTAAAATGTCTTCCGTTTCGCTTTGATGCCGCGACGGATGTCGGCGCGACAATGTCCGATTCTTGCGTTTTCCCGGATGTGAGAATCCCTTCGGCTTGTCCCCAAGAGCGTATTTCTCGTATAGCCTCGTCGCCGTCTAAACATTTTGTCGCGTCTTTAGACTGCGGCATATCTCTCAAAAAAGAAAGGCTCGGCGTTTGCGGCCACACGGTCCTATAGCAGCGGCGTTTCAAAAAACTATCATTGCTGACCACAACTTCATTTGGACAACTTTGGAAATATTGTTTTATTTGGCAGGCGGTAGCATAAAGAAGATTATCAAGCAAAATAATCGGCGTGTTAGCAATAAGATCCAGCGTGTCGCTGATGGGAAGCCTAAACGCTTTTGCTATTTCTTTTGAAATTTGTCTTTTCTCTATTTCACTTTTAAGCGGATTTAAAACCACAAACCAATCTTGCCCGTCGCGCTGCGTTTTTTTTGTCCCCGTAAGCATGTTTATTCCTTAATATATGAAATTGACAATAATAAAATTTTAATTATATCTTGATTTGGGCCGCTATTTCGCCGATCAAAGGTATTTCCCACCGCTCATTTTTGAAAACTTTAAAGATGGCTACTACCGACATAGAGCCCAGCACTACAAAAGAAAACGTCCAAATAAGATCTCCCAAAACAGGCACTATTTTTAACACAACCGTGGCTAGCTCCAGTATAAAAAGCGTCAACGCTTGCTTCGCGTGATAATAGGTAAACTCATCGTCCTTTTTAAAAATCAGCGGGACAAAACAAAGAAATCCCAAGTATCCAACCGCCGCATAAATTTGCGATTCTTTTTTATTCGAGCTTTTCTCTTGAAAATCAGTCTTACTTTCAATTTCTGACATTTTTTCTCCCATTAATAAACGCACGTATTATAGAAACCGCCGCGTCCAAGCGTCAAGAAACAAGTAACAAAAAACTACTTTTTCCACGCCCCCAAAAGTTCTTCCAGAATTACCTTAGACGAGAACGCCTTCTTCAGTTTTTCCTTCGCAAAACATTTCTG
Source organism: uncultured bacterium (assembly GCA_964410905.1). Lineage (GTDB taxonomy): Bacteria > Omnitrophota > Omnitrophia > Omnitrophales > Aquincolibacteriaceae > Aquincolibacterium. The sequence continues at coordinate 111,070 of CAYPIR010000005.1, forward strand.
TAAATAACGCGCTATAATATCCACTTCCAAATTAAGTTCGCTGCCGACTTGTTTATCGCCAAGCGTTGTTGTGTCAAGCGTGTGAGGGATTATCGCGATTTGAAATGTGCTAACCGAAACTTTTTGCACGGTAAGGCTTATTCCATCGCAAGCAATAGAGCCTTTATCCGCTAAAAGCGAGATAATGTGCTTAGGCGCTTTGATAAATAATGTCGTGTTTTTTTTGCGTTTCTCAATTTTTGTAATTTCGCCTCGCCCATCGACATGTCCCGTTACAAAATGCCCGCCAAGGCGTGAGCCGAGTTTGAGCGATCTTTCCAAATTGACTCGACTTCCTTCACTCAAGCCTCCAAGAATTGTCGCTTGCAATGTTTCGCGAACGACATCCACTTCAAACGAAGATTCGCTGGCGCGGACAGCCGTAAGACACACGCCTGAGACAGCAATGCTGTCGCCTATTTTCAGGTCTTTTTCGCGCTTTTGAAATTTGATACCAAACCTTATTTGTCCTTCAATTTCTTCGCGTTTAAAAATAATCCCTTGATTCTCGACTATTCCTGTAAACATTTTTCACTCCTCTTTAATTTCGATTTTATCTTTTAACTGAGACATCAGATGTTATCTGTAAATCCACGCACATGCCACATCCGTTTATTACCTAATCAATATCTCCTTCAAAAAGCCAGTCTTTACCAAGCCGCCTAACATTCTTTATATCAACAAACAGTGCTTGTTCAGGGCTTATAACTCCATCGCCTTCCACGGAGGTTATTGCTTTACGTCCGCCAAAAATCTTTGGCGCGACAATCCAATAAATCCTATCAACGCATTTTGCGTTAAGGAACGACCAAGCAAGTTCTCCGCCGCCTTCCACCAAAAGCCTAGCAATGCCAATATCACCTAGTTTTTCTAACAAATCCTTAATATCCAATTTTCCATTAACAACTTCTACCGGTAAAAGAATCGGGGAGTTTTTTATCCCGTCTATTTTTTTTACCATATCGGGCAATTCGTTTTTGCAAAATGCCAAAATAGTGGTTGTTGATGAATTGAAAATTTTAGCTTTCGCGCAAAAAGTTTTCGCGGATGTTAAAACAACGCGGTAAGGCTTACCAGCTTGGCGGGCAACGCTTCCCTTTTTAGCCAAAAGCTCCGGGTTATCTTTCGCAAAAGTGTTCTTCCCCACTAAAACAGCGTCCTGCGAACCTCTGAGATTCAGAACAAATTCGCGCGCTGCGTCAGACGAAATCCATCGGGAAAGTCCCGTTTTTGCGGCTATTTTTCCATCTAACGTCTGCGCCATTTTTAGGGTTACAAATGGACGTTTTTTTGTCATCAACGTAAAAAAACCTTCGTTTTGCCTCGCGACTTCATCGGACAAAATACCCGTTACAACTCGAATGCCTTGCGAGCGTAAATACTGAACGCCTCTCCCATTATGCGAAGGATTGGGGTCAAGCGCTCCAATCACAACTTCTCGAATACCATATTGTTTTATAAGCGGCGCGCAAGGCGGAGTTTTTCCAAAAGTGGAGCATGGCTCAAGAGTTACATAAAGAGTCGCGCCTTTGGCTTTAACTCCAGCTTTTTTAAGAGCGTTAGGTTCCGCGTGCGAGCATCCAAACTTTTGATGAAATCCGGAGGAAATCAACTTGCCGTTTCGGACAACAACCGCTCCCACCATTGGATTGGGGCTTGCAGTCAAGCGACCTTTTTCGGCTAGCGCGATAGCGTGCCGCATCCATTTTTTATGCGTCAGGCTTATCATTTTTTTTTTGCTGTTTGGGGGGTTCTGTCCGGCTGATTTTATCCAAAACACCGTTTACAAATTTTCCCGATTCTTCTTGAGAAAACTTTTTCGCCAAATTCACCGCCTCATTAAGCGTTACTTTAGCGGGAACGTCCGCGAGATACAAAAGTTCATACACAGCAAGCCGCATAACATTTCGGTCAATAAACGCCATACGAGGAAGCTGCCAATTATCCGCCGCCCGCTCCAAAGCCTCATCAATTTCTTTTTGATGCTCTGCGACTCCGTATGCAAGTTTCTCGGCAAAGTTCTTAACATCATCGGAAAACACACCTTCAAAAGTCGCCCAAAAATTACAGGTCAGAACCTCCAGCGGCTCAGGATTCATATCGCGTTGATAAAGAATCTGAAGAGCGCATTCTCTTGCCTGCGTCCGTTTTCTATGCATACTTTTGATTATCTCTTTCTAGATTTTGTTTTAACTTTAGCGGATGAAATTGTCCAATTTAAATTAACAATCTCAAGCGCCACGAGAGCCGCCTGTTCTCCTTTGTTTCCGCTTTTAAGTCCCGCGCGATCTATTGCTTGTTCCAGATTATCTACTGTAATAATGCCTGTCGCAATCGGCGTTCCTGTTTCAAGAGCGACTTGGCTTATTCCGCGCGTAAGTTCATTTGACACGCATTCAAAGTGATATGTTCCGCCGCGGATAACGCAGCTAAGAGCTATTAAAACATCACAATGTTTTTCCGCTTTCAATTTTTTGCAAAAAAACGGCACTTCCAGTCCTCCCGGAACCCACGCGATTTTAATATTTTCATCAGGCACGCTGGCTTTTTTCAGAACACGCAGCGCGCCGTCTAAGAGCCGCTCTGTAATGTAATCGTTAAAGCGCGAAACAACTATGCCGAATTTTTTATTTTTTCCGTCATAAGTTCCTTGATACGTTTTCATTTATCATCCCCAGCGAGGTCAAAAAAATGTCCGAATTTTTCCTTTTTGGTTTGTATGTATTTTTTATTAATCGGATTTGTGGGAATAATCAGAGGAAGACGATCCACCACTTTAAGTCCGTAGCCTTCAAGTCCGACTATTTTTCGCGGATTGTTTGTCATTAGCCGTAATTCTTTTAATCCCAAGTCGTGAAGAATTTGCGCGCCTATTCCATAATCCCGAAGGTCAGGTTTAAATCCAAGCGCTTCATTTGCCTGTGCCGTATCCAGCCCTTTTTTTTCTTGAAGTTCATAGGCTTTTATTTTATTTCCAAGTCCAATTCCGCGGCCTTCTTGTCTCATATAAAGAATAACACCGGCTCCCTCTTTTTGTATCATTTTCATCGCCGCGTGAAGCTGCCCTTGGCAATCGCAGCGAAGAGAACCCAACACATCTCCAGTAAAACACTCTGAGTGCACGCGGACAAGCGCGGGTTTCGATTTTATGTCTCCTTTAAAAATCGCGATATGCTCAATTCCGTCAAGGATGGATTTGTAAATACGTATAGTCCATTCGCCCGTTGATGTCGGAAGACTGGCTTCGCTTACGCGTTCGATAAGTTTATCGGTTTTAATGCTATACGCGATTAAGTTTTGAATGGTTCCGATTTTGAGATTATGAGTTTTAGCAAATTCTTTTAACTGCGGAAGGCGTGCCATTGAACCATCATCGTTCACTATTTCACAAATAACCGCGACAGGCGGAAGCCCCGCGAACTTGACTAAATCGACAGCCGCTTCGGTATGTCCCGCGCGGCGCAACACTCCGCCGTCTTTCGCTTCAAGCGGGAAAATATGACCGGGAATTACAAAATCATCACGGCAACTTTTATTGTCCGCTAAAAGTTCTATTGTCCTATGTCTGTCGTAAGCGGAAATGCCCGTTGTTACGCCAAGTCTCGCGTCAACCGAAACGGTAAACGCTGTTTTCATGGGATCTTCAGGGCGAGGATTCATTTGGTCGAGTTCGAGAGAACGAATTTTCCCCACGGACATAGGGACACAAATAAGCCCTCGGGCGTGCCGCATCATAAAATTAACCATTTCAGGCGAAGATTTTGATGCCGCGAAAATCACATCGCCTTCATTTTCGCGCTCCTCGTCATCAGTCATAATCACCATACGACCGCTTCGAATATCTTCTATTATTTCTTCAATGGAATTTGCCATTTAAAATCCTCTTAAGAGTTACAGAATATTATATTTTAGCGACAATCCGCACTCTGTCAAAATAAGACTACAAATAAAAAAAGCCTCAAACGCGAGGGTTGAAGAATTCCGCTTTAGTCGGCATTATAAAAATAAATAATACTTTTTGCTCGTCAGGCGAAACCCTCTAGGCTGTGGCTTATTGTTATCCCGCGCTTGAGGCTCTAAATAATGGAGGGCGGCGACTTTTGGTATCTCACCGCCCCATATGTCAAAGATTACTATTTCCTACCTATAATAGACCGTAACCTCTAAATTACTATTTGTCAAGAGCAAGACTGCTATTTTTCTTCTATTTCCGTCTCACCGATTACTATCGCCTGCAATCCTTTTTCATTTGTGAAGTTATCGTCCGCTTGTATCATCGGCGCTTTGTCCGAAACCTCAGCAAACAACGATTCCGGATCAATCATAGCCAGCGAAAAACCACCAATTTCGAGAAAGAACTCGCCCTCGTCAGAGCCGGGTTTGACAGAACTTCCATCTACCGTCCACTTTAGCGCTTTTACGCGTGTTGGGTCTATTTCACCGCGCAAAAGTTTCGTCAAAAATTTATAATAATTCCGCTCGACATCAATATCTCCTACCGAATAACTCGCCGTTTTCCCGTCAGCGTCTTCAACCTCAAACTTCAAATTCTTCAAATCCTTTGAGCTTATTCCAAACACAAGCGCGGAAATTTGCGTCAAATCAATTGTTTTTGGCGGCGTGTTAAATGTTGTTACATATGATGTCCAATTGCTAATACTTCCGATATGATATTTTGCTCTGAATATATTTTCGGATATTTTTTCCATGGAGTTTCCGCCAACGTTTTGATCGCTCACTACAACGACGCTTCCATCGCCCGGGATAGGCGTTACATCATCTTCGTCAAAGTCCGGATCAGGCTCGATAACTCCGTAATGCAACCCATTGATTTGAACTATCACATGCCCGTTTAGTAGCGAACCCATATTTGTGTCGTGGGCAAACACAATTTCTTTTATCTCCGTCCTATCAAACCCCTCCGGAACTTGTGTTAAATCAAGCGTGAAGTTTTGCATCACCGTACTCAACTGAACAAAATAGTACGCGACTTTATTACTAGCGTCTTTTATCTCAACGCGAACGCGTTCGCCGACCGCGCCTTGCGCGGCAAACACAAATTCCGTCGGCAACGCGAATGTTTCATCTCCATCGTTAATAGAAACATACACATATGCTGTATCGCCCGACAGGTTATAGTCATATTTAAACTCATTGGCGGAATTTTGCTCCGGCGTAATTGTTCCGCCGTTATCGCCGCCAGCAGCAAGAGACGGCCTGGAATCACTAAGATCCGTTATCGCCGCGCTGTTATAAGCAGTTCCAGTAATATAATTTGGTTCTTCTGGTTCTTCCGGCTCTCCTTCAATTTTAAAGCGCTTCGCCTCTACCGTATAAGTTATGCTGTCGGCAGTATCGTGAACTATATTTATCATCACCACATTGCCAAATCCGGTTATGCCAAAAGTATAATTTCTTGGGTCTTGAGTTAATTCGCTGATTCTAAATACTTTCTTCACACCGTCTTCATTTACGATTTCAATTTTCAAAGTTTTGCCGGTCGTTCCACTTATCGCAAGCGTTACCTCATCCCCCAAATTTCCCGACGTGTCGCCGTAAGTAATTGTTGAATAAGTGAACTCGCCGTCTTGCGTATTCGTGCTTGTTACTGTATATCCTGCGGCAGTCCCGTTTGATATCGCCGCGGAATTCGCAGGATTTTGAACATCCTCCAAATTGCCTTTATACACTCCGTAACCCGCCTCGCTATTAAAATCCTCCAGCAAACTCGCGTCATATTGATCCGGAGAAACCAAAATAGTCTCGTCTGCCGGCGGATTTTGCGAAGAACTAAAATGCTTAAGCGTCAATTCTTTCACAGAAAATCCAAAGGTATAAAATTGATTATTGCTAGTGCTAACTATCGCAATCTGCTTAACAGCCGCCAATGCCTCTAAATCCGGCAACTGTATTTTAACTGTCTCATACTCCGCGCCCTCCACAACCTCAAAAGACGTTTGGTAAAGAATATTGCCTTCAGCATCTTTAAAAACAATATCAAAAGTTGCCTGCTGCCCCGCTGTCGGCTGAGAATAAGAACCATAATGCAACGTTACTTGATTGTTCTGAGCGTCATAGACATCAGGCAATGTCCAAACTTGAGAATTGCCCGTTGACTCAGTGAGTTCGCCTTTAACGGAAACATTAAGCGACCTGTCAGGTATTTCAGGAATATTGGGCAAAGTCGAATTCGTCCGTTCAATCAATGCCATAATCGCTTGACTTGCCGAATCATAAAGGTCGTTGTAATGCGAATCTAAATTTTTAGATCTCAGATAGACTTCAAAATCATCGCCGCCGTTGCCGCCTAGTCCCAAAATAATGGACGCAAGGTCAACGCCGATATATTCGTAAGCGACTTCGTTAATCGAACGCGCGGCGTCATATAGCCCATAATCGCCCGACGGCAAATTCGCGTTAAGGTTGTTTAACCAGCCCATCACGGCGTAATAATCAATACTCAACGCCGCCGCTAACGCGTAAACCGATCCGACATCGCCGCGCACATCACTACTAAAATCTGACCAATAAAATTCTTCCGATAAAAATGGCACCGCTAAATTAGGCGCATATCCGCCCTCAGGGACCGCGCTTGCCGAAGGAATTCCGGGCAAATTATTTTGCGCTGCCCAGTCCAAAAATGTGGCAAGTTGATTATAAAGGAGCGTTCTAAAACCGATATGATCAAGTTCGTTATTATTTAACAGCGCCCAAAAGGCTTGGAACGCCGAACCGTCCCACGACAAGATATTTTCAATTTCATTGCCATCACGGTCTGTATAAGTCCCAGTCGTAGATTCCTCTAAAATCTTGTTCCAAACGCTTTCCGGGATATCGTCATAACGCGTTTGAACGAACGCCACCGCGCCGCGAGTTTCGGATACTAAACGATTGACATAAGAAGACATCTCTCCAGTTTTGGCATCACAGCTCATATGAAACACGCCAAACTCGCTGACAAATAATTGATAGCCTTCTTCCTGCGCGTCCAAAATTTGTTCGGCTTTAGCGAGAAGTTGATTTGCCTTGACGAGGTTTGCTCCGGTAAGACCCGCGCTAAGCAGCGCGCCTTCCATTGTCGCGATGCTTTGAGCCATATTCGCGTTATCCAAAAATCCTACAGAAATTTCACCGCTATCAGTTTCTACGGCATGACCTGTAGCAAGGTCAACCCAAGGCAAAAGTCCGTTCCAACCATATTCATCTTGGAAGCTAATCAGACTGTTTAAAACCGCCTCAATTTCGGCTAACGCTTCCTCTTTAGTCAGCCCCATATTCATGTCAGTATTGCCCTTCACTACTTCGCCCAGCATCTGCAAATAAAAACCGATAAGTGTCGGCTGCGTAGTCTTGTCCCAAGTGCCGTCAGAATGCTGCGAGTCATATGGCAAATGCGTTACAGGGTCGATCCCTACGCCGGATTTAAAATAATTAAGCGCTTCGGCAATCATCTCCGTTCGAGTCGCTTCAAGCGTAGCGTCAGGCGCTGCCGTATAAGAAAGTCCTTTTATCTGTATTTTGACAAAGTCGTTTGCAAGCGGTGAGCCCATTTGGTCATCGTGAACAAACACGATTTCTAATATCGAATTTCTATCAAAACCTTCAGGCGCCTGCGTCAAATCAAGTGTATAGTTTTGCATTGAAGCGCTAAGCGTTAATTCGTAAACCGCCTTAATCCCGTTTGCATCTTTTATTTCAACTCTAATTCTTTCTCCGTTTGTTCCGCGTGCCGCGAATACAAAACTTTCAGGCAATGTAAACTGCACATTGTCATTATGAATTGCCGCGAATACATATCCGCCGTCAGACAAGTCGTATTCATATTCAAACTCATCAGATGCAGTCTGACTTGGACTAATTGTCCCCGCGCTTCCTCCATTCCCAGTCGAGAGCGATGGGCTAATTGAAGTCAAATCTGTAAGTTGGTCAAAATCATAACCAGTTCCTTCCTGCGGCGGTGTCCAATCTAATCCTTTGGTTGTTACGGTTACTTTGCCTTTTGCGGTTGCGGGGCTATTTACCACTATCGAGATTGTCTTTATCTTGCTGACATCAAACCCTGTAATATTCGCGCTTGCAAGCATCGCTCCTGTTATCTTCAACTTTCCGTTTAGCGCGTCTCCGCTCACCAATATCTCGACAACTGTTCCGTCATTGTCTTTAAACTCTAACTTATATTGCGCTACTCCAGTTACAGATACGCCAAGCACCACCGCTGAATTGCTTAAATTCAGCAGCGTATCGTTACCAAATTCTATAAAACCTCCCGCCCACAAATCGTCGCCTGTTCCTGCGTTGCCTAAGTCATAGTCAAAACTAAAACCGTCCGCGCTTGTTTGCGAATAATTGCTAATCGCCGGATATACTTCCGTGCAGTTACCATCCGTCTCAGTCTTACAAGGGCTCATGCTTCCCGCGCTTGCGTTATTTCCGCTCAAATCTGTTAAAGCATCCGACACCGTTTCTGTAATCGTCAATACTGTCTGAGCGTTCAACCCCTTCGTTACAACTTCGTAATGTTTCGCGACTCCGGCGGATACCACATTGTCCACTATCGAGATCCCTGACAACTCTCCAAGCCCGCTTATGTCAAATGTGTAATTCTGTAATGAATCGCTCAACGTGATTGAATACGATACTTTTACTTCATTGCCGGATTCATCTAACGCTTTTTGCGTGAACTCTACCGTCAACACTGTCCCAGCGTCTCCCTTTATCGCCAGCGTCACACTGCCCCCGCTAAATGTGTTCCCGTGATATTCCCCGCCTTCGTCCCAATACCCAAACCCTATCGTGGACCACGTGAACTCGTCTTTCACATTTACTG
>CAYPIR010000006.1:0-116557 GCA_964410905.1 uncultured bacterium
AATTTGAAAGGAAACATTATGAATCTTGCCGTCAACAAGCCTAAAAAGTTTAGTTTGTGGAAGGTTATTTTCCCAGTCGCGATTATCGCGGCGATTATTTATTATTGGCCGCTTATCGCGCCCAAAATTATTCCGGAAGGTCCGTATACTCCGATTGCGCTCACTGTTTCCAGCATAGAAGGCGACGCGCAAGTTTTGGATTCTCAAACTAAGCAGTGGCGCGCGGTTAAACGTGGGGAAGAATTGAACACCGGGCAGAAAATTAAGACAGGGGAAAACGGTATTATCAATTTTCAGGTAGAAAATGAAATTAGGCTTAGGTTGAAGGAAAACTCTGAATTAGCTGTTGCTGAGGCGCGTGTTTTGAAGGCAAAAGAAATTTACAAACTGGATTTGAGTCAAGGTGTTTTGCTTGGCGCTACTACGCGTCAATTTGAAAGAAAACAAAAAGATGGGCTTACCGAGTTTTATGTTTTTACGCGTAATTCTGTTGTCGATATTCAGAGCGCTATTTTTCGCATACAGGGCTCTGGAGCGGGCATTGAGGAAGAACGTTTCGGAGTGTTGCGCGGTTCCATACGCGTCGCAAAGTCGGTAAAAGATTTGGGGAAAGGCTCTTTGGTTCAATCTTTGCAAGAGTCCACGTCAAATGATGCGGTCAGCAAGAGTGTAACCCCAGATTCTTGGAACTTAATGAAGGAGTCTTACGAGCTGTTAGAAAAGAGCGCGGCGAAAGAGTCCGAGCAAATCGATTTGTCGAAAAAAGCAGGTAATTTTTTTGATTATGTATTTGATCACGGAACTTTTTATACGCCTGAAATAGGATTTGCGGGGCGTGATTTTTTCGTGGACGAAGATACGGGAGAAGTGTTTTTGGAAAACGAATATGATGTGTTTCCCGATGGTTCCTTTGTAGGTGTTTATATCAAGACGCGTAATTTTGACTTAGCTAATTACGAAGGAATTGGTTTTGATGTCCGCGGCTTGCCCGGAGAAGGCACACCTGAAACTTTTTATATTGAAATTAAATCCAAAGGAAATGTCATCCGCCGATTTTCTCCAAAAACTTTTAGTTCTAAATGGCAGCATTTAGAGTTCGATTTTAGAATGAAAAAACCTACACCCGTTAGCGAGATTGTTTTTGTTTATACCAATGCGCGAGTTGGAACGGACAAAAAAGGGATTTTGGAATTTCGCCGATTTAATCTAATACCAAAGGCGGAAGACGTAGCGAGTGCCGTAGCGGTTAAAAAGGCAGTGAGCAACGTTACGACTGTTCCAAAAGGAACTGTTGATAGCGTAAAAAATGTAGCGAAAACCGCTGCCGAATCCACGACGACGCAGTTTAAATCGTCTCTTGCAACCAGGCCGAAGGTTGTTGTAGAAAAACAATAGGTATCGAACTATTTTTAGGAGTTATTTTGGACGCGGAGTTTGCGACAATTGAAAATTTGTCGTAAACTCCGCGTTGTTTTTAAGCGTGCTGGGATGGTGGAACTGGCAGACACGCAGGTCTCAGAAGCCTGTGGGAGCAATCCCTTGGGGGTTCAAGTCCCCCTCTCAGCATCGATTTTTGATAAATCGATTCAGTGGCGCGCATGTCAACAAATTCATAGACAGAATTAGTTCAAAAGTCATCCTGCGCGAAACATAATGAAGTTGCAGGATCTAAAGGTTTTTTGTATTTGGATTCCGCGATTCCGCTTCGCACGGAATGAGAAAAAAACAAAACTTTTCAATAAATCTGTCTATGAAATTATTGACTTTTACAAGGATGACGTAATGGACGAACACTGCGAAGCGGATTCGCCATTACGTATCGCCAAATTCAAACTAGACGAGACGACAAAGTCTCGCTTGTTTGTGTCAATGCAACAAGTATTGACTTGTTGCCGATAGTGCTTAACTAAATATATCTATGAATTAGCTGACACGCATAGGAACGACAGGGTAGAACACAGGAAAACTTATGCCAGATGAATTGTTTAGCTCAGTAGAAATAGATGATGCGTTTCAGGTCCCCCCAAATGCGCCGCTTGCGGTCCGCATGCGTCCAGAAAAAATAGACGACATTGTTGGACAAGAGCATTTGCTCGGAGAGGGAAGGCTTTTGCGTAGAACGCTTGAGTCTGACCGTCTCGCATCTCTTATTCTTTATGGACCTCCGGGCATCGGGAAAACCACTATCGCGCTTGTAGTTGCACGAACAACTTCCGCGCGATACAAACAAATAAATGCTGTTTTAAGCAATACGGCAGAGGTCCGTGGCATTCAGGACGAGGCTAGAAAACATCTCCGTGCGACTCGCAAAAAGACAGTTCTTTTCATAGACGAAATACATCGTTTTAATAAAACACAGCAAGACATCTTGATGCCAGACGTTGAAACGGGCGTTATTGTGCTAATAGGCGCGACAACGCAAAATCCCGCGTTTGCGATCCGCGGACCGCTTTTGTCCCGCTCGATTGTCTGCGAACTAAAACCTCACGAAGAACAGCACCTTATTAAAATTATGAAACGCGCGCTCTTGGATAAAGAAAAGGGATTGGGAAATCTTGCGATAGAAATAGACGAAGCGGCGCTTTCGCATATTGCGAAACAATCATCGGGAGACGCTCGCCGCGCGCTAAACGCGCTTGAGATTGGCGCGATAACAACGCCGCCTGATGGCAAAGGTAAAATACATTTCACTATGGCCGTTGCTGAAGAATCGTGTCAGAAAAAAATGGTGCAGTATGATTGGGACGAGGATTTTCATTATGACACTATAAGCGCGTTTATAAAAAGCATGAGAGGTTCCGATGTCGGAGCGGCAATTTATTGGCTTGCTAAAATGCTTTATGCCGGCGAAGACCCAAGATTTATATTAAGACGCATGATGATTTTTGCAAGCGAGGACATAGGCAATGCCGATCCGCGCGCTTTGACTTTGGTAACAAGCGCGTTTCAAGCAACAGAATTTGTTGGGATGCCTGAGGCGAGAATAATCATTTCCCAAGCCGTAATATATCTTGCTAAGGCTCCCAAAAACAATGCCGCATATAAGGCTATTGAACAGGCTATGAAACAAGTAGAAACTGAAGGAACAAAACAAGTTCCGCAGCATCTCCGTATTTCTCCTTCGCCGCGAACCGACACTATTGGACACGGCAAAGGCTACATTTATCCGCACGACAATCCCGACGAATCTCGCAATCAGAAGTTTTTATAAGAATTTTATATATTGGCAATAATAATATAATGATTTTGTATGCTATAAATTACAATAATTAGTTTTTTTTTACTATTAAAACTTGACAAAATCAACATCGTTATATATGGTTTTATTAGAAGCGAAAAATATGAAATAATAAAGAAGATTAAAAAGGATAAAAGGTGAGGAAATGGCAAGCGGAATATACGGGATAAGGGAAACAAAAATTCTTGAAAAGTGCGAATTTCTGGCGCGATTTATTAGCATGGGAGATATTTTGTCGGGCTACATCAGCCCCAAGCTTCACCGCGAATTCAAGCGGACGGAGCGTTCGCGAAAGAGACGATTATTATGAGAAAATTTAATTATTCAACCAGAGAAATAGGCGATGTCGGAATTTTCGATTTGCGAGGAACTCCCACTTTTGAAACTGTCCAAGAAGTAGCGTGGAAAATTCAAAGAAGCATTAGGCGGCATCATTATCATCAAATTATTCTTAACTTCAAAGATTCCGGTGAATTGGACACGATTGCCTTAAGGCATTTGCTGACGGTCTGTATTCGGCCCAAGCGGTGCGTTCTTTACGGCTCTCGTGCCGAACTCGGCTCTTTTCTTGAGGAAAATTGCTTTTCCGAGAAAGTAAACATTTGCGAAAACGAAGTAGAAGTCGCTGAAAGTTATGGGACATTTCTCTTCGATAAGGACCCGACGAAACGCTATGCCGACCCAATGTCCAAAACGATACAAGAATCTTTGGGGTATCAGTTGGAAGCTCGCAGGAAACATAGAATGCATGTTGCTATTCCTGTTGAGCTGACCTTAGCGAGCGAAGAAAAAGGCAGAGTTATAACTCGTGCTATCGCGACCAATATAAGTGAAGGCGGATTGTTCGTGGAGTATTTGGATCTAGCGGAAGCGGAAAAGGCTTCTGATATGGGAGAGATTGTTGGAAACCTCGTTGGTATTCGTCTTCTTGAATGCGCGAATTTTTCTGAAGAATATAATATTTCTGGAATTGTGAAAAGAAAAGAGAGATCGGGCGGGCAATTTGGACTTGGCATAGAGTTCGTTGAAAATAAGGTTTAACGTTTGACGCTAGATGTGAGTAATCGTGCTAGCGTTATGATGCCTACGAGTGATGTTTGATTGTTCGTGTGCATTGAGTAGATTTAGGGCCCGTGAGGTCTGACTGCGTCAGCCTCCGGGCTGTTTTTTTGCTACCCCTTGACATTTAAGTGTTATGTGTTACTTTTTCGGGATATTATTTAAAAGTTTTAATTAACACAGCCTTTATCGCCTTTTTAAAAAGTATTTCAAAATAGTTTAAATCAAAGTCTGTCAAGACTTTCCACAAGGAGAATTAAACAACATGAAAATTAAAACTTGTCTAAGAGTAATTGCAGTTGCTACTTTGATGTGTTTTGTGTCTTCGCAAACTGCTCAAGGATTTCCTGCCGCGTCTATTACCATTATGAAAGACAAGGAGACTCCGTCATATCTCAAGATGGATATTCCGTCATCGCTGGGAAGTGTTGATACGCTCTATGACGCAGACGGAACTTCAAACAAGTTTATTCTTCATATTCAAGACGCGCACGCCAATTATGACGCTCAAATGAAAATTAAGCAGATATTAGAATATGTGAATAAAAACTACGGATTTGACACGGTTTTTGTGGAGGGCGCATCAAGCAAAATGGACGCAAAGTATATTAGCCTCTTCTCAACAAAAGAAGAAAATATCGACTATGCAAACAAACTTGCTCAAAAGGGAATTTTGACAGGGTCTGAACTGTTTCTTTTGGAAAACGACAAAAATATAGAGGCGTTGGGTATAGAAAATGCGAGTTTATATCGAACCAACTACGAAGCGCTTATTGAAGTGTTTGAAGCCGAATCTAATGTTAATCAATTTTTTCAATACTTTGACGCGGAACTCGGTTCTGCTTCCTCCAGAGTTTTTTCAAGCGAAACGCAAACGCTTATCGCCGAATGGAAACGCTTTGAACAAAAACATAGAAATTTTATGCCGTTTGTCCGCGAATTGGTTAAGAAGGCAAAGAAGATTATCAACGAGGATCTGGAAAGTGTTTTTGCGCAAGTCGCTTGGCCTCAAATTACGCGTCTTTTGGTCGTCCAAAATTTAGAGAAAGGCTTAAATCGTCAAAAAGCGTCAGAGGAAAAAGAAAAATTACTTCTTTGGCTTAAAGAAAAAAAGATGTCGAAAGAACTTATCTCGGCAGTTGAATCGTTTGATGAAGGTGTATTTTCTATAGGTAAAACTTCGCTAGAAATTTCTCCCCGCAAGGTTTTAGAAGAGCTTTATTCTGAGGCGACAAAACAAGGCTTTAAATTTAGCGATTATGCGGAGTTTAGTCGTTTTGCCGGTTTTTTAACCCTTAGTGTCGAACTAAATTCTAAAGAATTGTATCAAGAGGTTGAGGCTCTTTTTTCTCGAATGTTGGATGCTTCAATAGAAAACGAAAAACAAAAAACGCTGCTTGCTCTTGTTAAAGATGCTGAGCTTTTGCGTAAATTGACACATTTAGAATTAAACCGTAATGAATGGGTGAAGACAACCGTTTCTAGCGAACGATTAGAAATTCCGACTTTAATGAAACGCTTGCAAGAGTCGAAAGCCGTTGCGGGTTTAAACGCGAAATCTCAAATCAATAAAAAACTTGGTGAAAAAGTAATTGAGATTTCAAAATCCGCGGTTGCATTCTACGATTTTGCTAATAAACGTGATGACGAGTTTTTGAAAGAAATAAACGCTCAAATGCAGCAAAAGAAAGTTTCAAAAGCAGTGCTTATTACCGGCGGTTTCCATACCGACGCTATGGGCAGTTTGTTTAGAGAAAACGCGGTTAGCTATGCTACGGTTACGCCACGATTGTCAGAAAAATCCGATGAAAAAATTTATCACAATGTGATGCTGGACTCTTTTTCGCGTTCATACCTCAATCCTATAATTCGGGCTCAAGCCCCAGCGGCGATAGAAGCGCAAGGCGGCAAGGTTCAATCTTTGGCGGCGACAGAAGCACAAGACGACAAGGCTCGTTCAGTGGAGCGGCGAATAGAGCAGGCAGAACTATCTACAAAGCGCACTGCTCTTTTGAAAAAATTTCATGAAGAGTTTCTTGAGATTCTTAAAAGTTTAAAGCCTAATAATGATTACGAATACAAAAATGGTGAACCGCATAATCTGGGAGTCGATATTCGAGATTTTTATAAAAAATACAGAAATGAATTTGCCTCTATGGGTGCACTTTTGACCAGAGATCGGCTACTTGTAGCAGCAACGATATTAGGAGATGAAAATTTAGAACTAATTTATTTTAAAAATTATGAAACGAGTCCTGTTTATAATGGTTTTGGCGATTTCGATAGATATGATGTATCACCTTTATATTTGCGATATTCAGACGAGGCTTTACTCTCTGTTCGTGGTCCTGATGCCTCTCGTAGAAAACTCTATAAATATGATCCGAAAAAATCCGTGCAAGTCTGGGTGCATGAGCTAGACGTGGGAGAATTTATAGTCAAATATAAAGATATGGCTATGGACGAATGGGAAATCGAAAGCGAACGCGCGGAGATAGAAACACAAGTAGGCATGGAGCGCGCAAGCGAGCGTGAGGCTATTGAGCAACCGCAAAGTTTATCCTCTGCGAGGAGTGAAAGCAGAGAACGAGAAAAAGAAAGTATTAATCCTTATTCTTCTAAAGAAAAATTTGCCGAACATTTTAGTAAGGTTGTATTGCCTGACTTTTTCACAAAATATCCTTATGCGCAACATGCATATGTCGCTTATAAAACAGCGTTCGATAATGGAGACAAAGTAGAATCGGAAAAACAACTTAAAATAATCAATACGGCGGTTGATGAATACAACAGCGTCTCGAATCTATCAGATCAATACCCATTGCTTTCTGATTTTAAAACCGAAACGCTGATGCCGGGAGAAGTTTCCGATGTGAAAAGCTTAGACGCTTATGACAGTGATTTGATTAAACAAGTTAAGAGAATGATTTTAAATGGAGATGAAGCTTTGGAGTTTTTTGCGGCCGGCGCGGCAACGAGACTTGGACTTGGAAATATGTTTTTCTTAAGTCCTAAAAAATTTTTTCAAGTCTTTAATCTTTTAATGAACCCGAAACCAGAAAGTGAGTTGACGGAGGAAGAAAAAGTTATTTATGAAAGATTGAATGAACTAAAAGAAGAGGACCGAGAAAGCTTAAGAGAACAAGCTGAAAAGACTACGCCAATTTTGGAGAGAATGGAAAAAGATCCAGAAACGTTCGACTTGCCTCTTGGAGCAAGATTTCTTCTTAACCGTCGTCTTACGATAGAAAAACTTGTAGCGGAAAGTTTAGAAGAAGAAATGAAAGACTATTTGCCATTATTAAAAAACGACAGCTCTATTTATGGAGAAATAACAAAACACATATTGCATCGGCAAAAAATAAGTATTTATGTCAATGAAGATGTTGTTGATGATGTTGTCCGCTATTTGAATAAGAAAGGTTTCTTTGGATTTAACAGAGAAAATATTTTTATTACAGTTCAGCCGACTTTTTACGGCTTTGCACCGACAGCTGACGGTGTTACCCAAGTAACAGCGACTAAACTTGTGAATGGACACGGTTATCCTTCTATGCAAAAGTTTAATGCGGGAGAAACATTTACGATCGGTGAAAATGGCGAAAAGAATTATTTGGAAGTTAGCCTTCTTGAGAAGCTACAGTCTTTAGGCGCTACTGTTTTAAGTCTTGCGAGAATTAACGATATTCTTTATCACGAGCCGCAGAAATACGATGTGCCTACATTTATTGAAAAGGCAAAAGTGCTGGGTGGACTCGATCATTTAAAAGACCCGGATATTGGTGGCGCGCAAGCAGTGTTGCTTGTGGAAAATCCCACCAATCAAAAAGGCGGACAGTTTTTTTCAACCCCTGCGCTTAGTGAAAAACATTTGGGTATTCTGCCCGACAGCATTGCTCTAAAAAATACGGATGTTAAGGAGGCTTTGGCAAAAATATTTAAAAAACTTGCTGGTCAACCATATAACAGAATGGCGCAAAGTTTAAAGATGGCTGCATTATTGTCTGAATCAAAAAAAGAGTTTAGTTTGCCAATTTATATTCGTTTTCGTGAGTTTGAAAAAAATAAGGCGTTAGCATTTGCGGCAGAAACGGTTTCGGGGGATGCTACATATTATTTTCCAAGCGGGGCTGTTAAATTTCCTGGCCCGATTAACGACTTTAAAGAAGCAAAGGACTTTCCTCCGCTTTTAAAAGCGATAGAAGAACAAAATACGGCGTTTAAATTTCTTAATCTTTCTCGCTCGGAACATAGACTGCGCAAAGTACTTATGTATTTTTTATCGACTTCTGTGGTTTCGGCGACGATGGCGATGTTAGTGTTTGCTTTGCTAACGCCGGACCCGTACCAAGTGAAACTCAACGAAGAACTTATAAAAGAAAAGCTAATGTATGAAGAATCGCAAGCTCGTATTAAAGAGAGGGAACTACAAGAGGAACGTGAAAATCGGGAAAGCCAGGAATGGGATAAAGTGTTGGAAGCTCAGAAAAAGGAATGGGAAAAGGAGAATAAGTCTTATGAGGAGGAGTTAAACAAAATATGGAAACTTATTAGTGAGGGAAAAATTGAGCTGCCAGAAGCTTACATTGAACCTCTGCATTTTCCTAAAGGTTCGCGCTTGATACTATTAGATGATAAAAGCGGAAAAGTTATAGAGCCAAACGGTACGGTTACTCGCATATCGAAAATAGCTGTTGCCAAAGCGCTGCGACTTAAAGATGGAACTCTTTTTATTGGGGATATAAGCGAGGCTCCGGCGGAATTGCGAGAAGATATAATATCTCGCAGCGAAAGCCGGTTGCCGTTTGAGAAAAATTTCTATGCGGATTTTGTTAAAGGTGTAACCGAACATTTTTCGCCATACGAACTTTCGGTGTTGCATGAACAGCGATTGGCTTTTAGAACGGACACGGTTTTGGGTGTTTTGGCGGGTATTATTATGCTCGTTGATAGATATCAATCTGACGCAGCAAAACGGACGGCTGATTTGCTGAAGGTTTATCTGGCGGAAGTTCAAAAGGATTCTTTTGACTGGAATCGGTTTGTGACAAATGCCTCGAATATATTGCAAAACAATTCTATTCTTACGCCTTCATCCCAGCTTGGTTGGGTAGTTCGTGAACTCAATTTTATTCCTACTGACGATTGGTTTGCCAGTCAGGCTTTACAGCTGGCGGCTAATACCGGTCAGAATATTGACCTTGTGATTTCGTCAACGCTTTTTGATAGCGATGCAATTTCAGGGATAAGAGAAAAATTAGCGGAAATGGGCAAAATGCGCGATTCTGCCGGACGTGTGATTTCGGGGCGTATTAATCTTCATGAATCAAGGAAAGATATTGCCAGCGCGATGCAAGATGTCGCTGTTCACAGTCCTTTGGCTAAAAGTAGTTTTGTTTCTCCTGTTTTTTACACTGAGTCGAGGGATACTCAGAGAAAGTTAGTTGGTTCTATGGACCTTTGGAATGGGATTATTGCTTTTTCCATAAATCATACGGAAGAAGACAAAGCGTTGGCTTCAGTGCGTGATTTTGTGGCAATAAAACTTTCTCAGACCGTAAAGGGAGGATTTGTTAATAAGGAATTGTTTGATTCGGTTTTGGCAGAGCTGTTGAAGCAGCTGCCTAATGTCGTAAGTTTTGCGGGCAAGAACCAGGTGGAAATCCGCAATGATGGATTGCGCGCTTTGGCTTTGGTGATGGCACAACTCGCGACTATTGCGGCAACATCTAAATCTGCGTAATGGACGAATGTGCGAAGCGGATTCGCCAGCACATATCGGCGAATTGGTCGCCGATACGAGAACGGCGGCCGCTGGGGCGTAATTTTTAATATTACTAGTGAAATGTTAGAAAAGGAGCAAAGAACGAGAAATCGCTTTTTGCTCCTTTTGTTTTACCCGTTTTTGACGATACTGTTCAGACGGAAATAACTTTTATGCCTAAAAAAAATAAATCTCAAAAAAAAGAAGCGGGCGTTGCCCGTCCCGTCAAAAATCAGTTTGATGTGATAGCGGAAAATCGCAAAGCGCATTACAACTATTTTATCGGCGAAAAGTTCGAGGCGGGCATTTGTCTCGCGGGGCACGAAGTGAAATCGATTCGCGAGCGGCGTGTAAATATTAAAGACAGTTTCGTCCGAGTTATGAAGGATGAAGCGTTTCTTATTAACTGTCATATTTCGCCTTATTCAAAATTACAAGGACATCAAGATATTGACCGGATAAGAACGCGGAAACTTTTGCTGAAGCGGAATGAAATAAACCGGTTAATGGGACAGTCGTCCCGCAAAGGCGTGGCGATTGTTCCTTTGAGGCTCTATTTTAAAAAGGGATTTGTGAAAGTGGAAATCGCGCTTGCCGAGGGTAAGAAGAAATACGATAAGCGGGAAACGATAAAGAAGAAAATGCACGACAGGGAAAGTTCAGCGGCTGTAAAACGCGCGATGCGAAAATGATTGCTAGCGGGTTATCCGAGTAAGAATCAATGCGCGGTTCTTTTTTGCCATTATCCATTGTGTGTTATAATAACTAAAGGTGTTCTTTCAAATAATCTTCTGGGGGTGAATAGGTTCGACAGAGGACAAAGCATACAAGGGAGCATGCAGAGGTTCGACAGGAGCCTCTTTAAAAAACGTGTCAAACTACAAATGCTGAAAAAACCAGCTGGAACGAAAGAGCAGTGGGACCGATCTCGGCACCAATGCCTTTCGCTCTTCCTCTCGCTGCTTAATTGCTAGCGAGCGTCTCAGAGCTAATGCCTGCTAGGCACTGATGACGATACAGTGGGCTGCTTTCTGAGCGTCGTCGTTGCGTTCAGGGAAAAGACTTAAACGAATCGTTTCGTAAGATCTCGTTCGCAGAGGCTTGCGGAATTAAAACAATTGCGAACTGAGCATGGAGAATCTTTGATGACCTGTCTTTTGGACGAGGGTGCAATTCCCTCCACCTCCACCAAGTTATTTTCATAGATTTTTAAACGATAGAGATTTTTCAATATGCCTCAACAAAAAAATTATTATAAAGTATTAGGGGTTTCCGAGTCCGCGTCTGCCGACGAAATCAAAAAAGTTTATCGCAAACTTGCCGTTAAATGGCATCCCGATAAAAATCCATCCGACTCCAAAGGCGCTGAAGCAAAGTTTAAAGAAATTTCCGAAGCCTATTATATTTTGAGTGATGACAAAAGGCGGTCGCAATATGACCAAATGCGGAAGTTCGGCGGCAGCGCTAATTTTGGCGGCGAAGGAAATTATGCAAATGCTCAAGGATTTAATTTTGAAGATTTGCTGAGACAATTTTCAGGAGGAGGCTCTAGCAGAAGAGCTCAATCTTCAGGAGGAAGATATTCTGCGTTTTCAGATATTTTCGGCGATATTTTGGGCGGCGGACGCGGCGGTTATCAAAATATTTATTTTAATCAAAACGATTTTGATAATAAGGACGAAGGAGTCTCTGCCGACATAGTTGTAAATTTAAAAATTTCCGCCAAAAAATCACGCGAGGGCGGAAGTGTTTCGTTTAAAATGCCCGGAGGTAAAACTATTTCGGTTAAAATCCCAGCAGGAATAAAAGCCGGACAAAAACTTCGATTGGCTCGACAGGGCAGAGATTGCCCAACTTGTCATCATCCCGGCGATCTTATTCTGCAGATTAAAATAGGCGACTAATGTGAATCATTCTTCAAGACCTAAATCCCTTGTCCGTGAACGAAATCCTGAGTTGATTGAAAAAATAGATAATTTGATCTCGGGGACTGGCAAAGGTGAAAATGCCGATCTGGTTCGTGAAATTATTATTACGAGTTTGAAAGTTTATGAAGACTCACTTGACCGCGGAGATGTGAAAATTTTAAATACGGCTATCAGAGAACTTAGGCATAGCCTTAAGGTGTTTGACTCCTATCGAAGTATACGCAAGGTTGCGATTTTTGGTTCCGCGAGAACTCCACGCGATGCTGGAGATTTTAAACTTGCGGAAGCGTTTGCGAGAGAAATAGTGAAACGCAATTGGATGGTAATTACGGGCGCAGCATCCGGCATTATGCAAGCGGGCAATGAAGGAGCGGGACACAAAAAAAGTTTTGGGCTTAATATACAACTTCCGTTCGAGCAGGAGGCAAATCCTGTAATGTTGGAAGACCCGAAGCTTCTTGAGTTTAAATATTTTTTTACGCGAAAATTAATGTTCTTGCGCGAGTCGCACGCGACTGTTTTATGCCCGGGCGGATACGGAACTCACGATGAGGGCTTTGAAACTTTAACGCTTGTTCAAACGGGAAAAACCGAACCTCGCCCGATTGTTTGTTTGGATGAACCAAATTCGTCGTATTGGCGAGATTTTATTCAATTTATACGCAAACAACTTTTGGCGCAAAAAATGGTTTGCGAAGAAGATATTGATATGATGCTTCTAACGCATGATCCGATTGAAGCCGCGGATTATATCGTCGGTTTTTACAAGAATTATCATTCGCTGCGATATATCCATGACTTACTAGTGCTGAGACTTGAAAAACCGTTGACGGAAGAGCAGATAGGCATTTTGAACGATGAGTTCAAAGAAATGATAAAAAAGGGAAGTTTTATGCAGAGACTAAAACCTTACGAAGAAGAAAAAACATCGCTTCACACATTGCATTTGACAAGACTTGCTTTTTATTTTAAAAGAGATCACTTTTCTCGCTTGAACTTGCTGATTAGACGTATAAATAATTTTTGAGGAACAGTTGAATGAAAGTTTGTCATGGGTGAATAGCTCAGTTGGTTAGAGCATCTCCTTTACACGGAGAGGGTCGTGGGTTCAAATCCTACTTCACCCATTGTTTTTTAAATTATTAAACCTTCCTTACACTAAATAATCTCAAGGTAATTTAAATGTTAACAATTCAATATGAAAGTATCCGTCCTGAAGTTTTAGCCGTTAAACGCTCATTTGGAACAAATGGGATTCGCGGTATTGGATTTAATATTGATGAAATTCGCAGAATGACGGACGCAGCCGCGCAAGAAATCGCGGCACAATGGAATAACGAACATAAAGATGAAGCTCTTCCTATAGTTGCTGTCGCGTTCGACACTAGACCGCAAGGCGAAAGTGGGTTTTCAGAAAAATTTGAAGAGAAGATGAATTATGGAATAGCTATGGCAGAAATACTTGCCGGGCGCGGTTTTCGAGTTCGGTTTTACGCTCAACCTGTAGGCTCAGGACATATGATCGCGACTACCGCAAATGAGTATCCCGAACCCGAAAGAAATTATGCTGTTCTAATGGGAACGGCCAGTCACAACGAAGTAGTTGACCCTAAAACCGGTGAGCTTCAATTTGGTTTCAAGGTGTTTATTCAAAATGCACCAATTCAAAACAATTTTGCCTCGCGCATTTCCGATCGCATAAATGGCAATGCCGCAAAAGGTGTGGCACAGATTACAAAAGTTCCGCGGCTTGATTTTGCTGATGCCATAAAAAATAAACTAATTTTAGTTGTAGATGACCCAAATGAGTTTGAAGCAAAGCGGCTTTCTGAAATGTTCAAGGCTGCTGAGCTTGGGAAAGTTTTGCAGGAAAAATTTCCTAAACTTAAACTTGTACTTAATACAATGAATGGTAGCGCGTCGCGTTTATTGCCGAGAGTTTTTGAAGACTTGGGATATTCGGAAGATAAGTTAAAAATATTCAATACCACACCTCTGAATGACGTATCAATGAAAGAACAGGTAATGGGATTTGTAAAAGATGCTGCGGGTGAAAATGTCCGCTTTGCTCCCGATCCAACGCGCGGTTGGTTTCGTGGTTCTGCGTATTACGATTTTATAGAAAAAGATAAAGACAACATCGCAGCGTTTTTAGTGGACGGAGATGCCGACAGGCTTGTGCTTGAGGACGGCGAAGGCGAAATTATGCCTAATCAAATTGGTCCGATGTTTTTATATTTTGCTTATGAATATTTAAAATCAGATTTGAGGGCTGCTGCCGCCAGAACAGTCCCGACAACATCGGCTCTTGACTTGCTCGCCAAAGCGCTTGGCATCGCGGCGCCCAAGGTAACAGATGTCGGAAGTAAAAATTTCGCTCCGTTTTTTAATGATTTAGTGATTGGTTTGGAGGAGTCTGGGCATATCGCGTTTCGTTACGCGGGCACGCTTTTTCTTGATCATCCCGTAGCGCTTGCACTGCTTATGTTGACGATGATGGCGGAAACGGGGAAGACATGGCGTCAATTAGAAAATGAAATGTGGCAATTTGTTTTAGAAAAAACCAATGCGCCCAGGATTGTAACATTTAGAACGGGCATTCCTAACAGTGAAGGCGCTGAAAAATATTTTGATTTGCTAGCTAGACTGCCTAAAGATGAAACATTGCGGAAAAATTTTGGAGAAGCTGTTTCAAATGAAATGAAAACTCAAGGTGTTTTAGCGGCGCTTGATGGATTTGATACAACATCACCGGGAGGAGTGCAATTTATTTTCAACGGACATATCCGCGCGATGCCGCGCAAATCGGGAACGGACGGGAGCGTTCGATTTTATTTTGAAGCCCCGGCGGAAAAATCCAGTATTCTCAAGAAAATTGGCACAAATGTGATGAAAAATGTTTTGGAAGAATTTAGTTTGCGGCAGGTAAAGTAGTTGCTAAAAATACTATGTCAAAGAGTGGTTACTGGTTATGACGGAATACGAAAAAATGATTTCGGGCGAGTTGTATACCGCGCTTGATAGTGAACTTGTTCAAATGCGAAAGACTGCACGCCAGCTTTGCGACAAAATTAATAAAAGCACTTTGGATTTGAGCGGAGATGATCCTAGGCTTAAGTTTTGTCGAAAGTTATTTAGAAGTGTTGGAAAAAATCTCTGGTTTCAGCCTCCATTTCACTGCGATTATGGCAGAAATATAGTTTTAGGCGACAATGTGTATATGAATTTTGGTTGCATTATTTTAGATGTTGCGCCGGTAAAAATTGGAAATAACGTTTTTTTTGGACCCAATGTCCAACTTTATACGGCAACGCATCCGATTATTCCTGAAGAACGGAATAAAGGGGTTGAGTCGGGCAAACCAATTACGATTTGTGATAATGTTTGGCTTGGCGGCTCTGTTGTGGTTTGTCCAGGCGTAACAATCGGCGAAGGCTGCGTTGTTGGAGCGGGATCGATAGTAACAAAAGATATTCCTTCAAGGTCGGTCGCGGTGGGAAATCCAGCGCGAGTGATACGAAAAGTTACGAAGTTATAGACGAATATTAAAGGATTTATTTTAAAAAACGGTTATTTTTTTCTTGAGGTGCAAGGTCTCTCCTTATAGAATATCGAACTTCTTTACGCAGGTTTTTTTACCTGTTTCCTTGATACCACCTTTTGTGTGGGGGCGTAGCTCAATTGGTTAGAGCTCCGGACTGTCGATCCGGAGGTTGCGGGTTCGAGCCCCGTCGCTCCCGCCATTTCTTTTTTAAAATAAATAATAATGAAGAAATGACTGGTCGCTGATTGTAAACACAAAACAAGTTTCCAATCTCAAAGCTCTCTCGCTATTTTCTTTTTTAAAATTAATTACAAACGATGCCGCGAGAACACGCGCATGCCCAGAATTAATGTTGTTTTTTATTTAAACATATAAACTTAGATTGCGCCTTTGCGGAAAACACGGATAATAAAAGGTCAATATTCAAAATGCCTAAAAATATAAAATCAAAAATCAGTATTGGAATCGTTTCATTAGGCTGCCCTAAAACGCTTGTCGATAGCGAAGTGATTTTGGGGAAAGTTCAAGGCGCTAATTACGAAATATCGCAAAACCCCAACGGCTGCGACATAGTTTTTCTTAATACGTGCGGATTTATAAAAGACGCGAAAGAAGAATCTATTGATGAAATTATCAGACTTATCGAATTAAAAAAACAAGGCAGAGTAAAAGCCGTTGTTGTGCTTGGCTGCTTGGTTCAACGTTACGCGCAAGAACTTCAAAAAGAATTTCCTCAAGTTGATGCTTTCATTGGCTCCGGCGACTATATGCGCATCGCGGAAACACTCAAAAAAATTACAGTGGGCGAAAAGTTTACAAGTGTTCATCGCGCTGGATACCTCGCGGATTCACGCGAGCGCAGAATCTCTTTAACTCTTTCGCATTCGCGGTATCTAAAAATCTCCGAAGGATGCAACCACACATGCGCTTTTTGCATTATTCCCAAACTTCGCGGAAAGCATCGCTCGCGGCGCATATCCGACATCATTCAAGAAGCTAACAAATTAGCCGAAGAAGGCGCGAAAGAACTTGTGATTATTGGACAGGATATTACGCGCTTTGGATGGGATTTTGCGGGACGCACGCTTTTGCCCGAACTTCTTCACGAACTAGAAAAAATCCGTTCTATTAAATGGATTAGGCTTTTATACACTTATCCCTCAACGCTCTCGGACAGAATAATTAAAACGATAGCAAAATCTAAAAAGATTTGCAGATACGTCGATTTGCCGCTTCAGCATATAAGTAACAAAATTTTAAAATCTATGAGACGCGGAAACACGAAACATCAAGCGATGGAGCTTATTCAAAAATTACGCGAACAAATTCCCGATGTGGTTTTGCGGACCAGTTTTATTGTTGGGTTTCCCGGCGAAACGGACGAGGATTTTGATGAGCTTTTAGAGTTTATGAACGATGTGAAATTCGATAGACTCGGAGTGTTCAAATATTCCGCAGAAGAGGGAACTCTTGCCGCTTCTTATCCTGACCAAGTGTCGGAAAAAATAAAAGATGAACGGTACCACCGCGCAATGTCTTTGCAACAAAAGATTTCTCACGAAGCGAACAAGCGGTTTCTAAACAAAGAAATGCGAATGCTCATTGAAACGCAAGATGCGAAAAACGCGGAAAAATGGACGGGACGGGCATATTCGGACGCGCCAGATATAGACGGCAATGTTATAATCTCGACCAAACGTAAGCTTGAAATCGGCAAATTTTACACGACAAAAATTACAGAAACTTATAATTATGACCTTTTTGGAACGATATAAATTTTGGCTCATCAATCCCAATTTTATCAGCGTCCTGCGCGGACTCATTGGTTTGTCTCTCCCATTTTTAATTCTTCGACCTGATTTTTACTCGCACCTTTGGGCTGTCGGATTATTTATTTTTGCTGCGATTACGGATTTTTTTGACGGCTGGGTTGCCCGTGAATTTAAGATGGAATCTCCGCTCGGTCGTTGGATAGATCCATTTAACGACAAGATTTTAATTCTCGCTCCTATGGCTACTTTTGCCGCGCTTGGTTTTTATTCTATATGGTGGGTAGTTCCGATTTTTGCTCGCGAAATTCTTGTTACATTTTGCAGAACCGGCTGGCTGCTGGGCGGAAAATCGCTTGGCGCTGAGATGATGGGGAAACTTAAATTTGGATTTCAAGCCGTAACGGTTGGGCTCGCGTTTGTCTATCTTGTGCTCAATCCATTTCCAGCATGGGATGTTGTAACAGGAATTTTATATTACATTTTGCCCGTGTTATTAATTATCGCCGTGGTTCTTACTATCGCCTCAGGGGCAATGTTTTTGTGGAATCAGCGGGTGCATTTTTTGTCAGAAGAATTTAATAAATTTGTGTTGGCCACGGGCGTTGGACTTTTGCCAAAGGCGCCGGGGACATGGGGAAGTTTGATGGGACTTTTGCTCGTGTTTTTGACGCAATGGTGCCTGCCTCTTTATTTCAGCGTATTTGCGTTTATTCTTATGTGGGGAATTCTTTCATATCGAAAAATTTCCGATCCCGATCCCGATCCGCAATATATCGTAATGGATGAGGTATGCGGAATGTTTTTTACATTTATGATTATCCCGTTTAATTGGGTAACCGCGATTTTGGGATTCGCTCTTTTCAGACTTTTTGATGTTCTAAAGCCGTTTCCAATAAAATATTTGGAAAAAATTCCGCGATTTGGCGGAATCCTAGCCGATGACCTCGCCGCGGGATTCTATGCCTGGATTATTCTTTTTATCTTCTTTAAATGAAATACACCGCGTCATTTCTGTCCATAGGCAACGAAGTTTTAAAGGGCAGCGTTCTTAATACTAACTCGCAATTTATCGGGCGCGAACTTTCCGCGCTCGGCTTTGAAGTCGCCCGCGCCAGCGTTTGCGCGGACTCCCGGGAATCGATTAAACACCAGCTTGATATTTTACTTCGCCGTTCGGATTTAGTGGTTGTGTCGGGAGGTTTGGGGCCGACTCCTGATGATGTAACCCGCCAAAGCATAGCGGATTTTTTTCGGGTGCCGCTTAAGTTTTCCGCCACGCAATTTTCTCATCTTAAAAAGGTTTACAAAAAATTTGGTAAACGCGTTCCGCCGCTTGTCAGGCTCGAGGCTTTTTATCCGGAAAACGCTAAACCTCTTGTGAACCGTTTTGGGATAGCGTTGGGATTTTCGGTTGAAATAAAAAATAAAATATTAATAGTGTTGCCCGGAGTCCCTTACGAACTCCAAAATATGTATTTCGCTATTGTCCGGCCATACTTGAAGAAAAAATTTAAAAATCTTTCTGCTATAAAAAATATAGTCGTAAAGACGACGGGCATATCGGAGCCTGATGTGATGTCGAGGCTGGGAGAGGGATTTGTGAACGGGACATTTGATTTTGGGATTTATCCTTCGGCCGGCGAAGTCGCGCTTCGCATTCAAACAAATTCCGCGGAAATTAAAAGCCGTATTGCGCGTAAAATTAAATCAGCGTTAAAAGATTGGATTTATTCGTGGAAAGAACAAACGCTAGCTTTTACTATCGGCGAAATTTTGTCTCGAAATAAAAAAACTTTGGCGGTTGCTGAAAGTTGTACTGGCGGGCTGCTGGCGTCGAAAATTACGGCAACCACGGGAGCGAGTATTTATTTTAAAGGCGGAGTTGTAACATACAACGCGTCCGCCAAAGAGTGGCTTGGCGTGGGCAAACAGATTATAAAAGAAAACGGGGAAGTTTCGCCTGAAGTCGCAAAAAGTCTTGCTGAAAATATTCGAAAAAAAATGGAAACGGATTTTGGTCTGGCCATAACGGGAATTGCTGGACCAACAGGCGGAAGCGCGAAAAAACCTGTCGGATTGGTTTATATCGCGTTAGCTAAAAAAGGAAAGAAAACGCAAGTTTTGAAAAACAACTTTTGGGGTGAGCGACAGCAAATTCAAGAAAAATCCGCGATAAAAGCGTTGGAGCTTTTGTGGCGAGAGACTAGAGATTAAGCAGCCACGGCATTAAATTCCGCATCGGTGTTAATGCGTTGTTCTCAACGGGTAGATTTAAATATGCCAAAAAAAATCTTCAATAAAAAACTTCCGCAGATTAAATCAAATCAACTCCTTGCGGTATATAAAATATTACGCAAGCGCTTCGGTTATCAAAATTGGTGGCCTGGTGATTCTCCATTAGAGATACTGATAGGCGCGATTCTTACGCAAAATACGGCATGGACGAATGTCGAAAAGGCAATTGTTAATTTAAAAAGCGAACGGGTTTTAACGTTTCCAGAGCTTGACAAAATTTCGATTAAAAAACTTGCTGAATTAATTCGTCCTGCCGGATTTTTTAATATAAAGGCAAAACGCATAAAAAGTTTTTTAAAGTTTCTGAAAGGTGAACGCACGGACGATATGTCTTTTACGAAAGAAATCTCAATGGAGTATCTTCGGGATAAATTATTGAATGTGAATGGCATCGGCGAAGAAACCGCTGACTCAATGCTAGTTTATGCTTTTAGGAAAAAATCATTCGTCATAGACGCTTACACAAAGCGCGTATTTTCAAGGCATGGGTTAATTGACGCAAAGGAATCTTACGCGAAATGGCGTGAGCTGTTTATGGAAAACTTGCCGTCAAGTTTGCCGCTTTATAACGATTATCACGCTCAAATTGTTCGCCTCGCTAAAGAATTTTGTCGTAAAATTCCTAAGTGTGAAAATTGTCCGTTGTCTGAAAAACTTCTTTCAAAGCACTTTAAAAAAACATCGTTTTTGCCGATAAAAAATTACAATGGCACAAAAAATTAAACGAAAACTTGGCGAACTGTTAATTGAAGACAATCTCTTAACTCAAGATCAGCTCAAAGAAACCCTTAGTTATCAAAAAGAAAACGGGGGACTTTTGGGGGAGATACTTGTCAAAAAAGGGTTTGTAACCGAAGATGTTTTGTTATCTATGCTTGGCAGACAGTTTAAAATACCTTACTTATCGTTAAAAAATTATTCCGTCAATTCTGACGCGGGCGCGCTGGTTTCTTCTGGATTTTGCCATGAGCATAATGTTGTGGCGTTTGATTGCGACTCAAGACGGATTTTTATCGCGGTGTCTGACCCTATGAACGACGAGGCTATAGAGAAAATTGCCGAACAAACTAAACTTTTGCCGCAAGTTTTTCTTTCGCGACCTTCCGAAATTTTAAACTCAATTTTTTTCATATATCACGAAACGAATTGCGAGAAGGATAAAAATGGTTGAGCGGGACAATAACTCTTCAACAGATTTGAAAGAGGTGCTCGTAAAATCCAAAATTGTCAGCCGCGAAGATTTGAATGAGGTTTTATCGCGGATAACAAACCCAGCAAAATCCGTTCATTTTCTTGACCTGTTGCTTGCCGCGGGAAAATGTGATGAAAAAAAACTGGCAGATCTGTTTCGCGATGAATATGGGTATAGAGCCGTGAGCCTTAAAATGATTACCTCTGACTCCGATGTTCTGAAACTTGTGCCTCGAGATTTTGCCGAAGAAAATAATTGCCTTCCCATAAATGTTTTGGATAAAACTTTAACAGTGGCGATGGCAAATCCCACCAATCTTAAAGCTCTCGACCAACTTCGCATCCTTACTTCAATGAGAATTCGCGCGGCGGTCGCTGAGCGTTCTCAAATAGTTGAAGCAATAAAAAGATTTTATTTGGCAGACGAAGCCTCGGATAAAGATAAAAAAGAAGGTGAAGAAGAGGCTCTTTCCGCATTGACTAAACTTGCCGGAATGGTTGAAACAGAGACTGCTTTCAGCAAGCAAGAACAAGTTTCCGAATTGATGGAGCAGGCCAACCTCGCGCCTGTTGTGAAACTTGTAAATATGATTTTGATTGAAGGAGTCCGCCGTCACGCGAGCGATATTTTCGTGGAGCCTTGGGAGGAATTTGTCCGAATCAGGATGCGCATTGATGGAATGTTGGAAGAAATTGTTCGGCCTCAAAAAACATTTGCGATGGCTATTGTTTCGCGTATAAAAATTATGAGTCAATTAAATATTGCTGAGCACCGCGTGCCTCAAGACGGCAGATTCAAAATTAGAACTCAAGGCCGAGAAGTCGATATGCGCGTATCGGTTTTGCCCACAAGTTTTGGTGAAAAAATTTGTCTTCGTATTTTGGACACCGGTTCTCAAGCGCATGACATCTCAAAATTAGGATTTACGGAACTAGAGCAACAAATTATTCGCGACTCAGCGAAAAAACCTCACGGAATGATTCTTGTTACGGGTCCAACAGGAAGCGGGAAGACAACAACGCTTTATTCCGTTTTGAATTATTTAGACGCGCCGGATGTAAACATTACGACGGTTGAGGATCCGGTTGAGTATCAAATTTACGGTATAAATCAAGTCAATGTGCGCGACGCTGTCGGGCTGACTTTCCCCGCGGCGTTGAGATCTATTTTACGGCAGGATCCCGATATTATTTTGATTGGAGAAATTCGCGACGCTGACACATTAGACATTGCTGTTAAAGCGGCGCTTACGGGGCATCTTGTTTTATCAACTCTTCACACAAATGACGCGGTAAGTTCCATCACGCGTATGGCTAATCTTGGACTAGAGCCGTTTCTGATTTCCTCTACCGTTCTTATGATTTCCGCGCAGCGCTTGGTGAGAACGCTTTGCCCAAGATGTCGCGCGCCATACAACCTTGAAGAAAATATGTATCCGATTCTTGGTTTAGACCCGAGTAAAAAACTTCAGTTTTGGCGTCCCAAAGGTTGCCTGCAATGCAGACAGCAGGGCTATCTCGGCAGAAGCGTGATTACTGAAATTTTGGAAATGAGACCCAATATATTAGAACTTATAGTGCAAGGCGCTTCGGCTGATTTAATTAAGGAACGCGCTAGAGAAAATGGGATGCGGACACTTCGCGAATCGGCAATTCAAAAAGCGTTGGCAGGCGAAACTTCGCTTGAAGAAGTTTTTCGCGTAACAACCGCGGATGTCACAGGCTCTTTGAAGGGAATTAAAAATGATTGAGCGCAGCCAAATTAGAAATTGGATAAAAAAACAAGGCTTGACCGATGAGGATATGAATAGGTTTGAAGAGACCGCCCAAAAAAAATCGGTTAATATTTTTGAGATAATTCTGGAGTCTAGACTATTACCCGAGGATGAAATTATGTTTTTTTTGAGTGAGGGAATGGGGATTCCGACAATTCTGTTGAAATCTGCGCAGGTTGACGAAGATACGATAAAAATTCTTCCGAAAAAGTTTGTCGCCATGCATAAGGTTTTTCCTATTTCTTATATTGAAAGGCTTATAACGCTTGCGGTTTCCAATCCTTTTTCGCTTAGGGTTTTTGATGATGTTCGCCGCATAACCGGCTGCGAGGTTAATCCTGTTTTGGTCGGCCCGACTAAAATCGCTGAAGCTATAGAAGACTATTATTCAGAGTCCAAAAACTTCGATGAGTTTTCATCAGCAAGTTCGGACGCGGAAGGTTTAGAGATAATCAAAGACGACAATGTTCAGTCGTCAAACATTGTGCGGACAAATGTCGATGACGCGCCTGTTATTAAAATGGTTAATTTTATTTTAGAAAAAGCGCTGAAATCGCGCGCATCAGATATCCATTTCGAGCCGTATGAAAAAGAGTTTCGCATCCGCTACCGCATTGACGGCGCGTTAAAAGAGTCTTTTTCACATTCTCTGGAACTTTATCCCGCCCTAGTCGCGCGCGTGAAAATTATTTCGCTTTTGGACATAACGGAAAAAAGAATTCCGCAAGACGGCAGATTTCGTCTCGCGTTAAAAGATAAGCAAATTGATTTTCGCGTGTCGGTTTTGCCGACTTATTTCGGAGAGAAAATTGTTTTGCGCGTTTTGGATAGAAGCGGGATTCGTGCTGGGCTTGATAAATTGGGTTTTACTGAAAAACCAACAGCGGCGCTCGCTGAAGCGGTAAAACGCCCATACGGAATGATTCTCGCGACAGGACCGACTGGGAGCGGGAAATCGACAACGCTTTATTCGATTTTAAATACGCTTAACACGCCGGAGAAAAATTTGATGACCGTAGAGGATCCGATTGAATATCAAGTTGAAGGAATAACGCAAACACAAGTTTTATCAGAAATTGGTTTAACTTTCGCGAGCGGGCTTCGCGCTCTTTTACGGCAAAGCCCTGATATTGTTCTCGTGGGTGAAATTCGTGATACTGAAACAGCCGACATTGCCGTTAAAGCGGCCTTGACGGGACATCTTGTTTTTAGCACGCTTCACACAAATAACGCGGCGGGCGCGATGACGCGCTTAATGGATATGGGAATTGAGCCTTTTTTAATAGCATCATCTGTTGTGTGCGTGGCGGCTCAAAGACTTTTGCGCAGAATTTGTC
Source organism: uncultured bacterium (assembly GCA_964410905.1). Lineage (GTDB taxonomy): Bacteria > Omnitrophota > Omnitrophia > Omnitrophales > Aquincolibacteriaceae > Aquincolibacterium. The sequence continues at coordinate 23,904 of CAYPIR010000006.1, forward strand.
CGAACTGTAAAGCTCCTACTGATATTCCAGCGGATGTTTTGAGGCGTTGTCATTTGAAAGAATCAGATCTGAATGGTTTCACAGCATATAAAGGCAAGGGCTGCGCGAAGTGCAATATGACGGGATATTTTGGCCGAGTTGGCGCGAGTGAAGTTTTGCTGCTTGATCAACAGATAAGAGATCTTGTGATACAAAAAAAATCAAGCAATGTTATTCACCAAGTTGCCGTTGAAAAGGGAATGGAAACATTATTTCAGAACGCGATGGGGCTTTTTAAGTCAGGGGTTACAACCCTTGAAGAAGTTCTCCGCGTAACAAGTGAAGATTGATTTTTTTATATCTCGTCATTCCGCGCGTTTTATGTCGCGGAATCTAAGGGTTTTATTTTGGATTCTGCGACCTAAAAAACAACGTGCAGAATTGTGCATGTCAGCTAATTCATGGACAGATTTAGTTATAAAGTCATCCTGCGCGACCGCTGAAGCGGCGTCGCAGGATCCAGGTGTTGAGCGCCTCTGGATTCTGCAACGCCACTACGTTTCGTGCAGAATGACCAGATTGTCTCGCTTTCGCAGCGATAATAAAAAAACAAAAAAACCTCAACAAATCTGTCTATGAAATTATCGACTTTTACAAGAATGACAGTGCAACGAAAGTGGCGAATTATTTGAAATGTTCAAGGTTGTTTTAAAATAAGGAAAACTAATATGCCGACATTTGATTATTTAGCAAAAAATAAAAACGGAAAAGACGTGCGGGGAACGCAAGAAGCCGAGAACGCGTCAGAACTTGTAAAACAGCTAAAGACTCAAGGTTTTATTGTTATACGAGTTGAAGAAGCGAAAAAGAAGCCCTCTGTTTTTTCAATTCAAAAAGGCGCTGCTCCCAAAGTTGCTCGCGGAAAATCCGGCGCTGTCAAACTTGATGATTTGGTCGTGTTCGCTCGTCAAATGGCAACGCTTGTTAATGCGGGAATTCCTCTTGTGCAGGCCCTGGATATTTTGGCTGACCAAGTAGAGAAAGAGAAACTAAGACAAATTTTAAGGACGATGCACAGAGATGTTCAGTCGGGGAAAAGTCTCTCTGAATCAATGCAGGCATTTCAAAATATCTTTACGGGGCTTTTTGTTCATATGGTCAGGGCGGGCGAAACTAGCGGAAAACTCCAAGAAATTTTAGACCGTGTCGCGCAATACCTCGAAAAGTCCAGCGCGTTGCAGAAAAAAGTAAAATCGGCAATGATGTATCCCGCGGTTGTCTCGCTTATGGCTTTCGCCATTACTTTTTTAATGCTCGCGTTTGTAATTCCAAAGTTCGCGGATATTTTTGCAGGGCTTGACGCCAAGCTGCCCGCAATGACGCAGGGGCTTATAGATGTAAGTAATTTTTTGGCAGTGAATTGGTGGTGGGTGCTCAGCGGACTCGGCGGACTTGTTTGGGGACTGAAAAAATTTGCCGGAACACCAGCGGGACGAATGATATGGGATTCCTTTACGCTCCGTGCGCCGATTTTTGGCCCTATCGTAATGAAAGTTGCCGTGAGCAAATTCGCGCGGACGCTGTCGACTCTTGTTAAAAGCGGTATATCGATTCTTGCCGCGCTTGAAATTGTCTCAAAAACATTCGGCAATGTTTGCTTGGAAAAAGTAATTATTGGTTTGATGGATTCGGTTCAACGAGGCGAGTCGATTTCTGGACAGTTGGAAAAAAGCGGATTGTTTCCATCGATGGTTGTGCGTATGATTGCCATAGGCGAAGAAACGGGTGAATTAGAGGAAATGCTTTCAAAAGTAGCGGATTTTTATGATACCCAAGTTGATGCGGCTGTCGCGGGTCTTACGTCCTTGATAGAACCGCTAATTATCGCCTTTTTGGGCATTGTCATCGGCGGTATAGTAATAGCGTTGTTTTTACCTATTTTGACACTGACTCAGGCAATTAAATGAACAGCGTTGATTGACATTGTAAAAAACGCTGTAAAAGCATACTTTATAAAAATTTTAAATATAGCAATTTTAGTAAAAAACTAGTTTAGTTATTCCAGACCTAGCCGATTATTTAGAAGCAGGTTAAGCTACTGAATAGGCAGTGGCAAACAATAAGGAGAAATAACATGTTTATCAAATTAAATCAGAAAGGCTTTACGCTCGTTGAGATTATGATTGTTGTTGCGATCATCGGTCTTTTGGCCGCTATCGCGATTCCTAATCTTATGCGTGCTCGAATGAATGCTAATGAAGGCGCTATTAAATCAGATCTTCGCACTGTCAGTTCTGCGGCAGAGAGTTTTCGTGCGGCACAAACCACTCCAGCATATCCAGCCAATCTTGCGGCATTAACAGGGGCGACACCTCCATATTTGGCGTCTTCCTTTGGTTCTGCAACGCATGGTTTTAACATTACTTTGGTTGGTGGAACAGACGGGTTTGCGGCTGTAGCGGCACGTGTTTCTGCTAATTCTTCAGAACATGATTATTGTGTAGACCAAACAGGCGTTGTTGTCGTCGGTAATCCAGGTACTTTCACCGCAGCAGTAACAGGTTGCGGAGGCGGAACGCCAATCGCAGGCTAAAGCCGAAGCGTTTTTTTGCCGAAAAATGCCTGTCTTGCTTAGCGGTGAGACAGGCGTTTTTTTTCTGCTGTTGTTTTCTTTAAAATTTTGATAAAGTTCAATCTATGACTTCCAATTCCTCCGAAAAATCTGAAAAGAAAATCAGCGAATCAAAGTCGATTCTTGCCAAGTTTCAGTCATTTTTTTCTCCAACAAAAACGTCTCATCGAAAAATAACCACTTGTGATCTGGGACGAATGCGAACCGTTTTGCTGGAACTTGAAAAACGCTCTGACCATCTTTTTATTCATCAATTTAAAATTATAAAGAACGCCATTCGCGAACAAAAAACTTCATCTGTTTTAGAATCTTTTTTAAATGGAAAAGTTTTTTCCAATGTCGGCATTCGCGCGTCTCTAAAAGGGCATGCAGTAGTAATTCGTTTCATACGGTTTCCCAAAATGAGTCATGAAGAATTAAAGAGCGCAATGAGCTTTGAAGCGGAGCAGTATATTCCATTTAAATTAAATGAGGTGGCGCTTGATTTTGCGGTCATTGAGAATTCGATAAAGACTTCCGACGGTGAAAAAATGGAGGTTATGATTGTGGCTATCAAGAAACAAGATCTTGAGCCGACTCTGGAGGTTTTTAGACTGCTTGATGTTAAATTGTCTCTCTTGGACGTTGATATATTGGCGGCTCTTACCGCGCTAGAATATTTTCATCCGGTTGATTTTTCGCAGCATATAGCATTTTTGGATTTAGGGACGGAACTTTCCACTCTTGGATTCGTTAGGGATGGGAAACCGCATTTTATCCGAGACATTTCTTATGGGACTTATGATTTGCATAAACGCCTCAAAACAAAGACGGGCATTTCGGATGATGAGTGTGACGCGATTTTGGAAAACAAAGAAAAACCCTCTGATGAGGCGGCCTCGGCAATAAAAGAAAGTTTAGAAAGTCTTGTAGGGGATTTGAGAATTTCTTTCGATTATTATCATGACCAGGCGTTATCTGTCAGTCATCCGCAGCCCATAGGGAAAGTTTTTGTATGCGGAGGCGCAGTTAACGAGCTTATATTAAAAACGCTTGAGATGGGGTTAAAAATGCCTGTTAAATCAATGGACGTTTTGGGAAAAATTCAATTTTCTGAACTAGCGGATAGAAACGAATTTGCGGCAAACGCTTCTCTTTTAACTGTCGCTTTAGGACTTGGGATACGCGAACAATGATTCATATCAATCTCCTTCCACAAGACCTTAGGCAAAAAGAAATGACTCCGACTACGGTGCGGTGGGAGCCTTTTGCTATTTTGTTTGCAGTGCTTTTTCTTTTGCTCACGGTGTTTTTTTATTCCGATTATTTAGATGTTCGGGCGGTGCATAAAACAATACGCGATGAATGGAAAACAAAATCAGCGGTAATCCCGCAATTGAAGCAACTTGAAAAACGGGTCGGCGTAGAGCTGACTGATGAGAAGATGTTTTTGGAAAAAAACATTTTGAATACGGAATCTGCAACGCGGCTCTTTTCGCATGTCAGTGAATACCTGCCTGAAAGAGGCTGGTTAACGGAGTTTAGATTTGACCGCGATATAAACAAATCTTTCTTGTCTTTAAAGGGGATAGTGCAATCTCAAAAAAACAAGTCGGAGATTGAACAGTTAGAAATATTTTTGCAAAAATTGAAAAAAAATTTACACGGCGACACAAAGACATCTCTTACAACCTCAAAAAGAATGTCAGGAAATTTAAACGAGACAGAGTTTAACGCTAAATTTGAATGGGGAGGGGCTGACAAATGAAGTTGCCAAAAAATCTGCCTGAATTTATGGATGTTTTAAAGTCCATTGATAAAATTGTTTGGGCATATGTTGCGGCGGGAGTGCTCGTTGTTAATCTACTTGTTGTCTACCTTGTTATTCCGTCTTGGATTGACAGACCGCGATTGCACAATGAAGTTCGTGAAATGAATGGACAAATTCAACAAGCAAACGCGCTTGAGCAAAAACGTAAAAGTTGGGAAAAAGACCAGAAGATTTTTGAGGACTTTGTGGCTGATGCTAAGTCGCGGCTTTTCAAGGTTGATGAGACAACTCTTTTATTGAGTCAGATTGCTAAAATGGCAAGCCTTGCTCGCATTGAGGTTTTGTCTTCAAAACCGCTTGATGAAAAAATGGTTTTACCCGCGCCTTATAATCAAAAATATCAACCTGCCGGCTATCAAATTGCCGTTCAAGGCGGCTATCATGAGATCGGAAATTTTGTAAGCAGAATAGAAAACAATGATAAATTATTGCGCGTGCAGAGCGTGCAAATTGAAGCGGATAAAAAATCGGAGGGGAAGTCTATTGCCGAATTAAAAATATGGGCGATTTTAGAAGGACAACCCGCGGCTGCTGCAAAAGGAGCGAAAAATGGAAGCAAGTAGAGCATCTTTAAGAATGGTTCTTTTTGTTGGGACATTTTTGTGGGTAGGGGTTTTTGCTGTTATTGCTTCAGAAGTTGTTTATGAGGCTGGAAAAAGACGGGATCCATTTGTTCCATTGGCGGACGAAGCCGGCGCTGAGCAGGCTGTAAGCGGGGGGGCTAAACTCGAAGGGATTATTTATGATCCTTCTGGAAAATCCATTGCGGTTTTGAGTGGAAAAACATACATGGAAGGCGACAGCGTTGGGGACGCGAAGGTGCTTGAGATTTTTAAAGACCGTGTTGTTCTTGGAGTTGATAACGAAAGAAAAGAACTAAAATTGAGAAAAACAGATATTTAGCGCTGCCCGTCTTGTTTTATTAGACAAAAAAATTTTAAATTGATTCTAAAAAATGTCGTTAATTTAGTAGCCTAGAAAATTTTTCTCTGTGTTATGATACTCGGACTGGAGATATTAAATGATTGCATTGATTAAAAAAAGTTGCTTTGTGCTTTTTTCTTTAAGTTTTTTCATCGTGGGGAATTTTGCTTTTGCAGAAGACAGCGCTGCTTTAAACGAAATTGTTTTGGATGAAACTTCTCCCCAGGTTGCCGCAGAGAATGACAAGAAATTGCCCGCCGATAAAATGAATGATGATACGATAAGCCTTGATTTTAAAGACGCGGACATTAATACGGTTTTGCGCGTTTTGAGTATAAAGAGCGGAATGAATATAGTTACTGGCCCTGAGGTCGGCGGGCTTGTAACAGTTCGGCTGGATAATGTCCCTTGGGAAAAAGCGCTGGATGTGATTTTGCGCACCTATGATTATGTTTTTGAAAGAGACGAGAATATTATCCGCATCACGACTCGCGACAAGATGGAACTTGAGCCCGTTGATACGAAAACATTTATTTTGAATTATTCAAAGGCAAATGAAATTCAATCGGCAGTTCAAGATATTTTGACCGAGCGTGGGAAGATTAAGGTGGCACAGCGAACAAATATGGTTGTCGTGACGGATATTCCGACCAATCTCTACAAGATTGGCGAAATCATCGCTAGACTCGATCAACTTACGCCGCAGGCCTATATTGATTCGAAAATTATAAAAACTGGCACGTCAGTTGTAGAAAATATGGGTATTAAGTGGAACCCTACTGTAACTTTAACAGGTTCCAGCCGACCAACGACTTTTCCTTTTACGAACGATGACAAAAGCGCAAGTGGCTGGAGAAGCTTTTTTCCACAACTATCAGACGCTGGAGGCTCGACCACGACAACGTCCACCGCTTCGACCAATCCATCAAGGTCTAGCGCATTTCCGCTTGCGCCGGTGAACACTAATGATGCGACATTTAATTATGGGACACTTGATTTCTCTAGTTTTTCCGCGACACTTCAAATGCTCAGGCAATCTTCGACAACAAAAATGATTTCTAATCCGCGAGTTGTCGTGCTTAACAATCAAACGGCGCATATTCAAGTCGGACAGGATTTTCCAATTCCTAAGTTTGAACGTAACGAGACAACGGGAAGTATGGTTGTGTCGGGTTACGATTATCGTCAGCTGGGAGTTGTATTGAATGTAACTCCGCATATTAATTCCGCGGCGGAAATTTTGGTAGACCTAAAGCCAGAAATTAGCAGTCAGGGAGGGATGGTTGATTTTATAGCGGGGCAGCTTTCGGCTCCGTCTTTTACGGTAACGAATGCTGAAACACAAGTTTTAATCGCGAGTGGACAGACCATCGCGATTGGCGGGCTTATGACTGATGAATTTGGTATGGAAGAAGCAAAAGTGCCTTATTTGTCTGACATTCCTTTACTTGGAAAACTTTTTCGCTCTAAACGTCAGGAGACAGGAAATAATAGCAAAGTTGAAACTCTCTTTTTTGTAACAGTTACGATGGTAGACTCGCAAGGACAACCTGCGGTCAGCAAAGTTGATGGGGACAATAATCCTCAACAAACCAAAGAAAATTTGACTTCGCGCGATACGGCTGAAACGGGTGCCGGCGGGTCAACACAAACAACAGAAACGCAAGCGATACCTAATGATGCAGACAAAGTTTAAATGGATTTGTTCTTTAAGTTTTGATGCGAAACGCTAAGTCGGCATTCTGTCGTTTTTTATATTGGCTTTAAATTTTTCTTGATTTGCTTACCGCAATGTTCCTTCCTTTCTCCATCCTCAAAAATCTGCCCTTTAGGGCAAAACAAACACGAAAGAACTGAAAGGATGTTGGATTTATGGAACGGAAGATTTTAATTTCTCAAGATGCGAACGAAAAACAGGTGGCAATTTTAGAGGACGGCCGCCTTGAAGAATTTTATATTGAACGCGGGGACTCTAAAAAACTTTTTGGAAATATTTACGAAGGCGTGGTCAAAACGGTTATCCCCGGAATAGACGCTGCTTTTGTTGATATTGGAACGGGTAAAGACGGGTTTCTTTATGTCGGAGACGCGCTTCGTTCTCCTTTGGATTTGGACGCCGAATATGATGACGGGGAAGATCGAAAGACGGAAGTGTTCTCTGCTGAAATAAAGACCGAACCGCAAATAACCATTTCCAATACAGAGAAGCATGATTTTCATCAATCGGAACCGCCGGCAACAGAGCACCTTACGACTGAGTCAGGCGCGGAAGTTATTGTGCAAACAAACGGCGATTCGGCGCAGCAGCAAGGACAGGGGAAATCCCGCTTCCGTGGCGGGCGCGGCAAAACCGGAGGGAAATTCCATCGTGGACAAAATCATCAGCATCATCATGCTCGGCGGCCGCGAATTGAAGAAGTTCTAAAAGTTGGGCAAAAGGTAATTGTTCAAGTCGTAAAAGAGCCGCTTGGCAATAAAGGTCCAAGACTTACCACGCAATTTTCCATTCCCGCGCGTTATCTCGTTATGATGCCGGGCGAATCTAAAATTGGTATTTCTCGCCGCGTAGAAAGCCGCGCTGAACGCGATCGTATTCGAGGGATTTTTAAAAATCTTGAAATTCCAAAGGGTGTTGGTTTTATTGTTCGCACAAACGCGGAGGGTAAAAGCGATGCTGAATTTAATCGTGATATCCGCTACCTTTTGAGACTTTGGAAGAAAATACACGGAATGATATCCGCGAAAAAAGCGCCGGTTATGATTCATCAGGAACTTGGTCTTGTCGAGCGAGTTGTCCGCGATTATGTGAACGAAGACACTTCAAAAATCGTAGTCGATCACCTTGATATTTTCAAGAAGCTCAAGCGTTTTACCTCCGTTTATATGCCGGGGCAAAAACTTAACATAGAGTTTTCTAAGGAAAAGGGAAGCCTTTTTGAGCGGCACGGTATCGAAAAAGAAATTGAGCGGACTTTTCAAAAAAATGTTTATCTCAAATCAGGCGGATACCTTGTTATTGAACAGACTGAAGCGCTGGTTGTCATAGATGTTAACACGGGAAAGTTCACTGGGAACAGCAAAGGGCTGGAAGAGACGGTCTATAAAAATAATGTTGAGGCGGCGCACGAAATCGCGCGGCAGCTCAGGCTTCGCGATGTCGGCGGAATAGTTGTAATCGATTTTATTGATATGGAACAGCATCACCATCGCCGAAGTTTGTTCAATGTTTTTAAAGAAGCGGTGAGCAAAGACAGAGCCAAAACTCATATTGTTCAGGTCTCAGAACTTGGGCTTATTCAAATGACGCGGCAACGTATGCGTCCATCGCTTGAAAGCGCGGTTTATGATACTTGCCCATATTGCGAAGGAAAAGGAAACATCAAATCGACAGCGACTATGGCGATACAAGTGATTCGAGAACTAAAAAAATCTTTGAAAGACACGCGCGGACGAATTTTGAATGTTTATGTTCACCCTGAAGTAGCTGAAAGATTGCTGCAGCAAGAAAAAAAATCGTTGGGATTTTTAGAGAAAAATACGAACAGCAAAATCTCAGTTTATTCTGAGCCGTCATCGCACAGAGAAGACATAAACATTACATTTGTAAAATGACAAACACAATATAGAAAGAAAGCAATGGCGCGGCGAAAGAAGACAAATTGGATTAAACTCCTTAAAAAAATCGGCAAAGTTTTATTTGGCGAGGATTCGAAATCCTCACGCTCGGTCCGTAAATCTTCTCGTAAGACTGCAAAATCTGTTGCTCGGCGGAAAAGCGAGCCTAAACGAAAGCCGGTTCCTAAAAAAACTGTAAAGAAGATTAAACCTAAAGTTTCAAAGCCTATAAAAAAGGCGGCGAAAAAAAGTATAAAAAATAAAAGCGCCGGCAAAAAAACTTTGCGCAAGCGGCAGCCTAAAATAATAAAAGAGGCTCTGGCAATACTTCCGGTTGCCGAAGTAACGCATTATTTCTCGAATGTTGATGTCGCAGTTTTAAAAATCAAATCCGGCGATATTCGCGTCGGCGACAAAATTCATTTCAAAGGACATACTACCAATTTTACACAGGAAGTTTTGTCTATGCAGATTAACCATAAGCCTGTTTTGATTGCTCAGAAGGGCGACGATTTAGGGCTTAAGGTGAAATCTCGCGTTCGTGCTGGAGATTTAGTTACAAAACTATGAGAGGTTGAAAATGACTTCGCAACATTATCTTCGCACATATCGGGCGTTTCAGCTTGATGAGGTAACAAAACATTTGATAGTCGTAGGCGACTTAAGCGGTAACTGCGCCTCCTGCAACGCGCTTGGAATAGATGTTTATAAAACGCCCATCTGCCCAGAATGCGGGACGCCATTTAAGTATATTGCGAGCCGCAGACTAGAAACTCACCCTTCGGAACGATTTCAATTCGCGAAGCGAATCGCCGAGTCCCGACCTGATTTGATTCTCATTGATTATCAAGATTATCAAAAAGCCGTGGGCAACAAAACGGCTAGGGATTTTTTTAATTTATGAAATTAAACTCTCCTAAAGCGCAAGCTGCCTGTCAGATAATAAAGACTCTAAATGAAAATAATTTCGTCGCGTATTTCGCGGGCGGCTCCGTTAGAGATTCGTTAATGGGAAAAACCCCGAATGATTTTGACATCGCGACAACTGCCACGCCTGAGAAAATAGAAAAAATTTTTCCGAAGACAATACCAGTAGGAAAACAATTCGGCGTAATGATAGTTCTTATCGGCGAGGACGCTTTTGAAGTCGCCTCGTTCCGTTGTGAAGGCGGGTATCAAGACGGACGACATCCCACGAAAATTTCTTTCACGGAACCAAAAGAAGATGCTCTTCGCCGAGATTTTACGGTCAACGGGATGTTTTTTGATCCAATTAAAATGGAATATATTGATTTTGTCGGCGGAGCAGAAGATATAGACAAAAAAGTAATTAGAGCGATAGGAAACCCTGATGAGAGATTTGAAGAAGATAAACTCAGGCTTTTGCGGGCCGTTCGCTTTGCCTCAACGCTAGGATTTGAAATCGAAAAACAGACTTGGCTGGCGATAAAACGAAAGGCAAAACAGATTGAAGCGGTTAGCCCTGAAAGGATACGAGAAGAACTTGTTAAGATTTTTACTCGTTCAGGAGCCGCGCGGGGAATGCGGCTTTTATCCGAGTCGGGACTATTGGCGGAAATTTTGCCCGAAATCGAAAAGATGAAAGGTGTCGAACAGCCGCTGCAATTTCATCCTGAAGGCGATGTTTATAATCACACATTACTGCTGCTTGAAAATTTTCGCGAGCCTGTTTCAACGACGCTCGCGTTTGCGGCTCTTTTTCACGATATTGGAAAACCTGATACGCTTGTTGTCCGGGATGGAAAGCAAACTTTTTACGAGCATGCCGAAAAAGGCGCGGAGATGGCGCGCGATATTATGAAACGGCTTCGGTTCTCCAACGCTGAAATTGAAGCGGTTTCTGAATGTGTTTTGAACCATATGAAATTCATACACGTTAAGCAAATGCGGCCGGGAAAGTTAAAGCAATTTATGAGCAGACAGACATTCGCGGATGAGCTCGAATTACATAGACTTGATTGTGTCTCATGCCACGGCATGCTTGATAACTATAATTTTTTGACTGAGAAATTAAAGAACTTCACAAAAGATGAGATTAAACCGAAACCGATTATAAATGGCGATGATTTAATCGCGCTTGGAGTCAAGCCCGGACCGGAAATGAAACCAATTTTGGAAGAGGCTTTTATTCTGCAATTAGAAGGGAAGTTTGAAGATAGAGAAGCCGCGTTAAAATGGCTGAAAGAATATATTGAGAAATGATCACTAAGCAAAGTATCGCAACTAAGCCTGCGTTTTTGCAAGGCAGTTAAAGGTGGTAATTTATGGCGCTAAAACATTTTTCAAAATTTGTAGCAGGCTTTCTAATAGCAGCAGCGTTGGCGCTTGGCATTGCCGCTTTGGTTGTGTTTAACGGATTTGATTCTAACGCGTTTCGTAAGGCCGCTAAAGATTATTTGACGGAATTAACCGGATTGCGGACAGAGATTTCCGATGTCAGTTTAGTTTGGGCAGACCGGCCTAAATTGAAAGTTATTGGGATTAAATTTTATGATCCCCAAACAGTTAGAAAAATATTTTCCGCTCGTCAAATTGAGGCTGAGGTTGACCTTTCATCAATATGGAAAAAACGCTTTGTAATTTCCAAAATATTAGTTCAAGGGGCAACTGCTTTTATTTATCGTGATTCCGAGGGAGTTTGGTGCTGGGAGAAACTTTCTTTTAATTCAATGCCCGTGAAGGGTTCTCAAGCTCCGCGTCAAATCGCGTGGAATTTTGATTTCGTTCCTAACGTATACGCGGCCGATCCCAATGCGGTTAGCGGCAGTCTGCAATCAATCACTCAAGATTGGAAGTTCAACATAGATGAAGTCGAATTTCGCGCTTCGGAAATAAATTTTTCGGACGAGTTCCAGACGACTGGGCTTAAACTTCAGATTCAAAAGATTAACGCAACAATCAGGGCTGTCGATAAACTTGTTTTTGATTTTTGGTTAAAGGCAGATGTTTTTGAGGCTAATGCAAGAGACCTTGTTTTACAAGGTAGATGGAACGCGAGTTTATCGAAACTGGAAATTGGGACGGATTTTAGAAATGGCAGAGCAAAAGCGAATGTGAAAGTTCAACTCGCGGATATTTTAGATCGAACCCAAACGGAATGCTTATTTCATCTGAATCAGCTAGACCTAGAATCTACTTTGCGGCCTATATTTAAAGATGAGGCAAGGTTGGCTGGAACAATTGCTGGCGATGGGCGTGTATCATTTAAAGGCGTAACGGAAGAAGCGATTCGGCATTCCGCGCTAGGCTCCGCGAATTTGGAAATCAAAAAGGGCGCAATCCTTAATAGAAATTTTGTTCGTGAAGCGTTGTTTAGATTGTCGGACATTTTGCCCGTGCAAGAGATTTATAAAGGTGATTTGCCCGAGGATGTTTTAAAACTCCTTAGCGGACAAGATACCGCGTTTGATTTGTTGAAAGCTAGACTTGATGTCGGACAAGCTGTATTGATGATACGAGAGTTTGAGCTTGAAAACGAGTCTTACAGATTGGTTTCCGATGCGGATTTAAGGCTTGTTGGAGATTTTGTGGATGGCACGGCTGAGATTTTTTTCTCAAAAAATATTTCTAATTATTTAGCGGGTAAGATAAAAGAATTATCTTTTTTAACGCAAAATACCAACGAAGAAATCTTGATAATCCCATTTTCTTTTAGAGGCGCTTTGCCCGATGTGAATGTACAGCCTGATTTGGTCGCTATTGGCACGGCGATAATGCGAGGCAAGGCTCAAGAGGCACTTTCGGGAAACTTGGCGGTAGTTTCTAATGTCGTGAAGCAATTGATAGGACAAGTCGATAGCGAAACTGATAAAGTAGTTTTGAAAACGTCATCAAAACAAACTCTGCCGCAAATTTCGCAAGATTTGATGCAAAAAGGCATGGATCTTTTACAAAAATATCAATCTGGTAGTGATTCTGCCCGCTCGCAAGCGATACAAGAAGGTATGGCGATTTTGTCGGAATATAAAAATTAAGAGGATTAAAAATATGGCTAAAAAAATAATCGTTACAGTTTATGGTGAAGATAAGTCGGGAATTATCGCTCGCGTGAGCGAGATTTTGTTTTCCCGAGGCTGCAATTTGGAAGATGTCAGTATGACTATTTTGGAAGGTCGTTTTGCGATGATGATGTCCGCATCAGTTTCTTCGGACGCTATGATTAGCGGGGTTTGGGACGGTTTGAAACTTTTGGGGTCTAAGCCTTGGTCGCTTGATTGCCGCATTGTAGAACTTGGTAGTAGCAAAAAAACGTCTAAAAAGTCAATAGACGCGACTTTTATTATAACGGCATTCGGGAAAGACCGAGTTGGTATTGTGTATAAGATTAGCCGTGCTTTAAGCGCTCTAGGTGTCAATATCGTGGGGCTGGATAGTCGTATTTTGGGTTCTGGAGGCAAAACCATATATGGAATGCTTTTAGAGATAAACGCACCTAAAACGGCTCAGGAACGCAAAATTAGGCAGGTTTTGGAGCGTGTCGCAAAGAAATTAAAGATTGAAATACAAATTAAGCCTCAAGATCGAGTGTCTTTTTAAGCCCTTACATATGAATCAGAATCGAAATAAGTCCCAAATTCGCATTTTTCCCGATGCTGTTTTGCGTAAAAAGACAGAAATTGTAACTGTTTTTGACGCGAATCTTAGGGATTTGGTCAAAACGATGGCGCAAATTATGAAGTCTCAACCATACGGAGTTGGTATTGCGGCGCCTCAAATAGGCGTTTCTAAGGCTGTTGCTATAGTGGATGTTACGGCGCGCGAGCCTAAATCAAGCCAAATTGTCCTAGTAAATCCTGTAATTTTAGAGCGTCGTGAGCCTGAAGTCCGCAAAGAAGGATGCATGAGCTTGCCGGATTATTCAGCATTTGTTAAAAGGCATAAGTGGATTAGGTTTAAGTGGCAGGATGCGTATGGCGAAAGCCATGAGAAAGTAAGCGAGGGCATTGAGGCAGTTTGTGTTGAACATGAAGCTGACCATTTAAATGGAATACTTTTTATAGACCACGTGACATGTCTTAAAACTGATATGCTTCCGCGAAAACCGCAGCACAAAATGAAAAAAACCACCAAATAGGCGTCAGCGAAGAAGTATTTTTAGAGAAAAATAACCTTTTTTCTTCAAAATTAATTATTAAAATATTCATAAAATTATTAACAAAATCCAAATTTGTCTAAGTGGTAGTGGTTTTTATGGATTGTATAACGTCCTATAATGTATCTTATGTAAAAAATACTATAAGAAAGCATAAGAGACGCTTATTAGACTGGGTTATTTGAAAAGAAGCGATTTTGCAGTTTCTTGTATGCGTTTGCCGTCAGCCCGCCCTTGAACTTGCGGCATTAAAACTTTCATAAGTTTTCCAATATCAGCCATCGTTGTCGCGCCAGACATTTCAATGGCGTTTAGGATAGCGGCTTTCAGCTCATCATCTGTTAGTTGCTTTGGCAAATATGCTTCGAGTATGGCAAGCTCGGCGTTCTCTTTATCAGCCAAGTCAGTTCTGCCGGCCTTTTTAAAACTCTCAAGACTTTCGCGTCTTTGTTTGGCTTGCTTGTCTATTAGTTTTAAGACTTCGACATCATCGGCTTTGTCTTTTTTTACTTGGATTAAGTAATTTCCGATAGAACTTTTAAGCATCCGTAAAGTCGAAAGTCGCACTGTGTCTTTGGCTTTCATGGCTGAGATAACGTCTTTTTCTATTTGCTCGACTAAACTCATTTTGTTTTCTCCTCATCTTATTGAAAGTTTTTATATGCGACTTTACATTTTACATATTGTAAAGATAGGCTTGCTACCAGTCTTTATCAATGTCAAAAACTTGTTCGCTTGGCGGCGGGCGGCGAAGCGCCTGCGTTTCTTTTTCCGACTCCTTCAACGCGTCTAAGAGGTTTAACGCGTCTTGAAGTTTCATTTGCCCCTGAAGCGGCTGTTTTGCTTGGGCTTGCTGTTTTTGTTCATTTTGCTTTTCTTGTTCAGGCTTTGATTGCTGATTATCCTTGTCATTTTTGTCGGATTTTTTATCGTCTTGATTTTCAGAATTGTTTTGTGGATTTTCTTTGTCTTGGTTTTTTTGATCTTTTTGCTGCTGACTGGATTCGCCTTTATCTTGCTCGCCATCGTTTTTATCCTGTTGTTCTTTCGCTTGTCCCCCTTGACCTTGGCCAGGTTGATTTTGTTCATTTTGTTGATTTTTGTCTTGCTGCTGATTTTGTTGGTCTTGTTGTCGGTCTTTATTTTTGTCTTTGTTTTGTTGATTTTGCTTATCGTTTTGGCGTTCTTGGTCTTTTTTGTCCATCTCCCCTTTCTTCTTTTGAAGAAATTCGAGATTGTATTTTGCGTCTTGGTCATTGGGGTCGAGTTCCAAAGTTTTTTTGTATGATTGAATCGCTTTGTCGAATTCTCCCAATCTGTATTGAGTATTGCCAAGATTATAGAACGCTTTGGCTTGAAGACTGGGGGCAATTTTTTTCTGACTAGATGCCACAGAAAAATCCTTTGCGGCTTCTTGAAAAGAATCCGTCTTGTATAACGCCGAGCCGATGTTGTAGAGAATTTCAGGTGAGTCGGGATTCTTTACCTGCGCTTTTCGATAATTTTCTACAGCGGATTGATATTTTTTGTTTTTGAAATTCTCGTTCCCTTTTTCTACTACCCTTTTTGACGTTTCGATAAATCCTGAAAATAGAAAGAATGAAATTAGAACGGGCAGAATGGTTGAACTTTTCGCGTTTTGCCGCTTTATAAGCATTTCTAAAAGAAGAAATAGAAAGCCGATAAAGAGAAGCGTTTGATATTGGTCTTCCCTTTCTACAATGGTTTTTTCTTCAAACTGCTGCTCGCCCCAGTTGCGCAGGTGTTTTAAAACAAGGGCCGTCTCTTTTTCGCTTGGAGTCGCTGGCAAATATATTCCTCCAGTTTCGTTTGCCAAACGTTCAAGAAGAGGCTGATTAAGTTTTGTCAAAACCAATTCCCCAGCGCGCGATTTTTTGAATCCCGTCCGTTCGCCTTTTGCATTTTTAAGAGGGATTGGTTCGCCTTCCTTTTTGCCGAGACCAATTGTGTATATTCGAACATTTGCCCTTTTCGCATCAGCTATCGCTTCGTCTATTTCGCCGCCGTGATCTTCTCCATCACTAAAAATTATCAAGGCTTTATATTTTAATTCTTGTTGAGGAAACGCTCGAGTCGCGAGGCTAATGGCTTGGCTTAGAGATGTTCCGGGATCGGGTAAAAAACCCGGACTAACGGCATCTAAAAATAAAAGGAATGCCGAGTGGTCGTGAGTAAGCGGAGTTTGTAAAAATCCCGAACCCGCAAAAGTTACCATCCCGATGCGGTCGCCGCGTAAACCTTCAATAAAAGTTTTGATTTCAAATTTGGATTTTTCAAGGCGGTTCGGCTTTGTGTCTTCGGCAAGCATTGAGAGAGATGTGTCAAGTAAGAAAATAATATCGACGCCTTTCCTTTGCGCCATTCGTTTTTCTTCTCCCCATTGCGGCCGCGCGGCGGCAAAAATAAAAAACAAAAAGGCGAGCAATACTAATATGCCCGAAAGTTTCCATTCGTTTTTCTTATAACCCGTGAGAAGTTTGTCCTGCAGTTCCGGACTTTGTACTAGTTTTTGCAATCTTTTTCGCCAAACCTTTCGTGAGATTGAATACAGTATGGCTAGTATCGGAATTAGCCATAGAGCCAGCAAAAATTGAGGAGCGAAAAAGTGCATTTTTTAAGGAACCTTTAAAAGTAATGTTTTTTTAAGGAAAATATCAAGAATTAAAAGTAAAAGCGCTGGAATTAAAAACCACAAAAAAAGTTCATCGAAGTGGCGATATTCTTTAACCTTTACTTCGCTTTTTTCTAGGTTGTTAATCCGTTCATAAATCTCTGATAATGATTTTGGATCGCGGGCTCGAAATTGAAGACCTCCCGTTATATCCGCTATTCGTTTCAAAGTCATTTCGTCAATTTCTACAGGCGCTTGAACATAGCGTTTTCCAAGAAGAGGGTCATCAATTGGAAACGGGACAAGCCCTCCCCTGCCTACCGCGATTGTGTAAATTTTTATGTCGAAAGTTTTTGCCAATTCAGCCGCGGTTACGGGATCGATATTTCCGGCGTTATTTTCTCCGTCCGTAATAAGAATTATTACTTTACTTTTCGCGTCAGCATCTCTGAGCCTGTTGACAGAAGTGGCTATTCCCATGCCAATCGCGGTACCATCCGCAATCATTCCGACTTTAATTTCAGACAGAAGTTCGGTAAGCACGCGATAATCCAGCGTCAGAGGACATTGTGTAAATGCCTTTTTGGCGAACACTACAAGCCCAATTCTGTCGTTTTCTCGTCCCTTTATAAACTTAATGGCTTCTTGTTTCGCGACATATAGACGGTTTTCGGGCTGAAAATCTTCAGCCAGCATGGAGCCTGAAATATCAAGCGCGATAACAATATCAACGCCGTATGTTTGAATTTCTTTTTCGCGCGAAATTATGGCTGGCCGCGCCAGCGCTATTATCAAGAGCGAAAGAATTAACACCCGCAAAAATGGCATAGATTGGTAAAAAAACATACGTACGGTTACAGGGCTAGACTTGAAAAATTGAAATGTAGAGAATGGCAATTCAAGCCGCGTCCGTTTTTTCGCAATCAGCCAAACAATCGGCAGTATAAAAAAGAGAAGAAAAAAAGCGGGGCTTCTAAAAATCATATCCCTTCCTGCCCTTCTTCCGCTCGGTTATCGTCCGGCTCTGAAGCGGATTCTTTTATAATTTCTTCAGAGTTTTTATTTATCGCGTTTGTTTCGGCCGCGGTAGGAATCCATTTCGCGAACTTTGCGAGGTCGGCAGATTCCAAAACATGTTGAATTTTTTGATATAGGGCTGATGAAAGGGACAGAGATTTTATTGAACGTAAAATTTCCGCAGTCGTTGCTTCTACAGCGAGGATTTTGTAGCGGCTTTCAAAATAGACGCGAATAATTTCGGAAAGTTTCAGGTAATAAAGCTTTGTCTTTCCCGATTCTATGAGTCCTGAATGGAAAAGTTTTTCCAGTTCTTGTAGCGCGATTTCCTCGGAGGTTTGTTTTGATTTTGGGGACTCATCAAATCTATTTTCCCTGATGCGTTTATATGCAAGAACAATTAAGAAAATAGTTAAAAACGCGACAGGCATCCACAAGTATTTTGAGATTTTCCATTCGAATGGGACAACGGACTTTATGTCTCTTATGTCGTTTTGAGGCGAGGTGCCGGCAACACTTTTTACAGTTAAATAAATTTTTTGACTTTGAATGGATTTTTTTTGCTCGTCTTTCTTTTGATATTCAATTTTAACTGGTGGCAAAACAAATTCTCCAAGCCTAAAAGTTGTCAGGACAAATTTTTTTCCTTCGATAATCCTTTTCTTTTGCTTTTTATTTATGTCTTCAACTTTTTTGATTTCAAGAATATCAGAATCAGGCGCAGAGATAGCGGATAATATTTTTATGTCGGGACTATGCTCAATTGTTACGGTGTAATTAATATGTTCGCCAATAGTTAAAAACGCTTTATCCACTTCAGAACGGACGCGTATGTCATCATCGGAAAATGCGTTTGCAATTATGGAAATGAAACAAACCAAAAACAGCAATAAAGTTAAAAAATATTTTTTCATTTACGTTCTCTGCTTTTAAAAAAACGCATTAACGGATTGACGTAGGAATCTGTCGCGGCGACCTCAATTCGGTCAATTTGAAGCCGTTTAAAGAGCTTCTCTAGCGAGTTTCGCCAATTGTGAGTTTCCCGGCCGAAACGATTTTGGAACTGCGTTGACGAAGTGTCGAGCAAGATTGTTTTTCCTGTTTCTCGGTCTTGCGTTTCAAAAAGTCCAACACGGGGAATTTCGTGTTCAAGAGAGGCGTTTAGATGAATTGCTACCACGTCATGTTTTTGACTCAAAATTTTTAAAGGTTTCTCGTAATTTTTATCCAAAAAATCAGAAATCAAAAAAATAATGGACGAACGAGCTTGGACACGAGATAAAAATTCCAAGGCTCCGGCTAGATGAGTGCCGCGCTTTTTAGGCTGATAGCCTAAAATTTCACGGATAATTCTTAAAGTGTGATTGCGCCCTTTTTTTACAGGTATGAATTTTTCGACCTCCTCCGTAGAAATAAGCATTCCAACTTTATCATTATTTTTTACCGCGGAAAAGGCGAGGATGGCGGCGATTTCGGCCGCGATTTCGGATTTGAGTTTGTCGATTGAGCCAAAATATTGCGAACCTGACATATCTACAACAAAAATGACTGTAAGTTCGCGAGTTTCAACAAACTTTTTGACAAATGGGTGCTGGCTGCGAGCCGTAACATTCCAATCGATTGTGCGTATGTCGTCGCCCGGGACGTATTCTCGAACATCCGCGAATTCAATCCCCTGCCCTTTAAAAACGGATTCGTATTCGCCGCCGAAAAGATCGTTTACAAGTCTCTTGGTGCGTATTTCGATGTGGCGTACTTTCTTAAGCAGTTCTGCGGGAATCATCGCTTGAGGTCTCTCTTATGGCTGATGTTTAAAGTTACGGCACCTCAATTTGATCAAATATTTTTTTGACTAAATCATCAGATGTGATGTCTTCGGCTTCGGCCTCATATGTAACCAGAATACGATGCCTCAGGACATCAGAGCCGATTTGTTTTACATCGTCAGGAGTTACGTAGGCGCGGCCTTGCAAAAACGCGTTTGCTTTCGCGGCGAGAGTTAACATTATGCTAGCGCGTGGCGAAGCGCCATATGAAATAAGCGGTTTTAAATCATTTAGTTTGTAGTCTTGCGGGTCGCGTGTCGCAAAAACCAAGTCTAAAATATAATCCTTCACTTTTTCATCTATATAGATTTGTCTGACCAGTTCACGCAGCTCTAATATTTTTTCAATATTCATTACGGGCAAGACTTCGGTTTTATCTGCGATGGCTTGACGTTCTAAAATTTCTTTTTCTTCCTTTTTGCTTGGATATCCGACAATGAGTTTCAACATAAAACGGTCGACTTGGGCTTCGGGTAGCGGATAAGTTCCCTCTTGCTCGATAGGGTTCTGAGTCGCAAGAACGAGGAATGGCACGGGGAGCGGGAATGTTTCGTTGCCGATTGTAACTTGTCGTTCTTGCATTGCTTCGAGAAGCGCGCTTTGAACTTTCGATGGGGCGCGGTTGATTTCGTCCGCCAAAATAATATTGGAAAAAATGGGACCTTTTTTAGTCGTGAAATTGCTGTCTTTAGGATTGTAAACAAGTGTTCCAATTACATCCGCGGGCAGAAGATCGGGGGTAAATTGAATTCTTTGAAATTGCGCCGAAACCGCTTGTGAAAGGGTCCTGACGGATAAAGTTTTGGCAAGACCAGGGACACCTTCAATTAAGATATGTCCGTCCGCGAGTATGGCTATCATGAGTCGATCGACAAGATATTGCTGTCCCACAATTACTTTGCCGATTTCACGCGTGAGGTCTTTAATATGAGAATTTGCTTCACGGACTTTTGCGTTGATTTCTTGAATGGAGCCGGACATAGTGAAATCTCCTTTTCGTGCGAGAGTGATGAGTTTCAAAAGTAACTAGAGAGAGAAAACAAATTAAATCAAACTAGGGCTAATGATAATCTTGCCTTTTATATATTGCAAGAGCGTCTTTTGAATTTGTGAAAGCTCTTGAGAAGAAATGTCTGACATCGCAAATCGCGTGTGAATGAGAGTCTCGGCAATGCGTATGATTTCATTTATTTCCGACGTGGGAAGATGCTGAGTTTTGAGAATATCTATTTGTGCTGAAAGCTTTTTTGCGGCTGGAAGTTGGTAATGGGTTTCTATGACTTTTTTAATTTCCTCTTCCCAGACGGCAATTTTTCCCTTTGCTGAAGGAGATGCGAAAGTGGAAATTGTTTCTTCAGCGCGGAGGTAAATTTTTTGCCGTGGGTCTTGCAGCGAAACGTCTTTTTTTATTTGTTTTTGCTTGCGCGATTTTTTTACGAAATACTGTCCGATAATCCCCAAGATAGCCCCTATAACCATATACAAAATCAGTCTAAAAGGAAAAGGTTTGGTTACGGTGATTGTTTGCGCAGGAATTTCTAACTCCGCCCATTTTTTTTCGTCAGATTTTTTATAATTTACGATGAAAGAATAAATTTTGCCCTGCCCCACCTTTTTTGCTATAAAAACATATTTTATGAAATATGAAATATAGCTTTCACTGGTTTCTTGTGACTGCGTCTGCTCTTTTAAAATAAGATTATTTAATTTTGGTTCCTTAGAAATAATCTCATAATCTCCATCTGCTTTTTGACATCGGACTTCGATGATGAACTGAATGGGTTTCGCGAAAGTGATTTTTTTAGGTAAAGCGTGGATTTTTATTTCTGGTGAGGCGAATGATAATTTCGCGGACAAAAGTATAAGGAGAGACAACAATAAAATTCGGACTATTTTAGACATATTTTTTTATTTTTATCGCGCAAGCAGATAAAAACCGACATTAACTCACAAACTCGTCCGATTCTCAGAACGCATTGTTTGTCATTAATGTCGGTTTATATCTTTTATGTAACAGCCAATTCTATTCTTTCTTTTTCTTTTTTTCGTCTTCGTCTACAACTTCGTAATCGGCATCAACAACGCCATCGTCTTTCTTACTTTCGGGATTTGGCGTTTCAGCCGTTTTGTTTCCCGCTTTTTTTGCGGCCTCTTCATACATTTTTTGTGCGATTGTATGAGACGCTGCCGCGAGTTTTTGAGCGGCTTTGTCGAGCTCTTCTTTAGATTCGCTCTTCAAAGTTTCTTTTGCTTCTTTTAACGCTTCTTCGACTTTTTTCTTTTCGTCTTCTGAAATTTTGTCGCCTTGTTCTTTCAGCGTTTTTTCAGTGGCGTAAATTAAATTGTCGAGTTGATTTTTTGCTGTTACTGCTTCGTGTTTCTTTTTGTCTTCTTCGGCGTGAGCTTGCCCTTCTTTTACCAATTTTTCAACTTCATCTTTCGAAAGTCCGGACGAAGACTCTATTCTGATTTTTTGTTCTTTGCCAGTTCCAAGATCTTTCGCGGAAACGTGGACTATGCCGTTCGCGTCAATATCGAAAGTAACTTCGATTTGGGGGACGCCTCGCGGCGCGGCTGGAATTCCTTCAAGGTTGAATACGCCGAGAACGCGGTTGTAAGAAGCCATTTCGCGTTCCCCCTGCAAAACCTTGACTGTAACAGCCGTTTGATTGTCAGCCGCAGTTGAGAAAATTTCCGATTTCTTCGTTGGAATTGTCGTGTTGCGTTCAATGAGTTTGGTCATCACTCCGCCTAAAGTTTCAATTCCGAGAGAAAGAGGCGTAACATCAAGAAGAAGAATGTCTTTAACATCTCCTTTCAAGACTCCGCCTTGAATCGCGGCACCTGTTGCCACAACCTCATCAGGATTGACACCTTGGTGAGGAGTTTTGCCAAACAAATCTTTTACTTTTTGAACAACCGCGGGCATGCGCGTCATGCCGCCGACAAGAATAACTTCGTCAATGTCGGACGCCTTGAGCCCCGCGTCTTTCAACGCTTGATTACAAGGAGCTACGGATCGCTCGATAAGATCGGCAACAAGTTGCTCAATCTTAGAGCGTGAAAGCGTCAAAAGTAAGTGCTTTGGACCAGACGCGTCAGCCGTGATAAACGGAAGATTGATTTCCGTGCTTTGCGCTGTGGATAATTCGCATTTCGCTTTTTCTGCGGCTTCTTTCAAGCGTTGAATCGCAAGTTTATCTTTACTTAGATCAATGCCTTCGGTTTTTTTGAATTCAGAGATGAGCCAATCGATAATCTTTTGGTCAAAGTCATCTCCGCCAAGATGCGTGTCGCCGTTTGTTGCTTTTACTTCAAACACGCCTTCGCCGATTTCTAGAATCGAAATATCAAATGTTCCGCCGCCAAGGTCGTAAACCGCGATGGTTTCATCTTTCTTTTTATCAAGTCCGTAAGCAAGTGCCGCGGCGGTAGGTTCATTGATAATGCGAAGAACTTCCAGTCCGGCAATTTGCCCCGCGTCTTTTGTTGCTTGTCGCTGTGAGTCGTTGAAGTACGCGGGAACAGTGATTACGGCTTGCGTGATTTTTTCGCCCAAGTATTGTTCCGCGTCGGCTTTTAACTTTTGAAGAACTTTTGCGGAAATTTCCGGCGGAGTATAATTGCGTTTGTCGTTTGGAACGTGGAACGCTGCTTCTCCGTGCTTGCCCGCGATTACTTTAAACGGAACCATTTGCACTTCATGCCCGGACTCTTCAAAACGGCGGCCGATAAAACGCTTTGCGCTGAAAATAGTATTTTCAGGATTTGTTACGGCTTGGCGTTTTGCAGTTTGTCCAACAAGCTGCTCTCTCGTTTTTGTAAATGCCACGATGGACGGTGTAGTTCTATTCCCTTCTTTGTTTTCGATTATTTTGGGATCGCTTCCTTCGATAATCGCCATACAAGAGTTGGTTGTTCCTAAATCAATGCCTAGAATTTTACCCATTGTTTTGTTCTCCTTTTAGTGTTTTATTTTATTGAAGTTAAATGTGTGATGTAATAGCCATATCAATTATCGTGCCAAACATTTTAAAAATTTAGACAATGTAAGTCTTTTAATTTCAATATGTTATAAAAATAAAAAAATATTTATTTGTGCGATGAAAAGTTGATATGTGTCAAAATTATACATAAGGTGTGGCAAAATAACTCAATTGGTTATTGTGGTTTAAAGGACAAGGGGATGTTAAAAAGGAAATTCTAGTTGCGATATTATTTTTAGGAACTAGTTTATTGGTGCCCGAGGCCAGACTTGAACTGGCACAGGGATTAACTCCCCAACGGATTTTAAGTCCGGTGCGTCTGCCGATTCCGCCACTCGGGCACATTTGTAAGTTTTAACATCTATTTTAAAAAGCAGTAAAATTTTAATAAATTAGATTTTGAAAAAATCGATTATAATACAGCGCCTATGGAAAACGAAACCATTCAACTTCTTCAATTTTCGATTTGTAAAAAATTTGAAACCAAAGAAAACGACTGCTACACGGCGCATCTGGTTCGCAGCAATATGGTTGTCCCCTCATTTCCCTACTACTTCAATGATATTTATGCCGTTACATGTTGGCGTAAAGACAAAAAGTTTCACAAAGAAGTTCTTGAATACTCAACAGCTGACGGCGCTGTATTTAAAACTCAGCCGATGGATATTGAGCCTGTTACGTCAAGCGTTCTTTTTCGCTGGCACAAGCACGCTTTCCCCAGCAATTTTCCCATCAAGCAAGACGGGCTTTTAAGAATCAAAGTAATTCTCGATTGGAAAATTATGTTCGAGTCCTATCTGCTGATTGAGAAAAAAATTTAAAGTTTAACGGATTTTTGTTACTGAACCGTCCTTGTAACTTTTGATATTTTCATCTCTCCGCGAGATTTTGATAAATCATCAGGCCAAATAACTTTATTATTTTTAAGCGTTGCTCCAACCACTCCTTCCATAGCTTGACGAAGCATCCAACCCGCCGCGCCCGTATATCCATGCCAAATCATACGGCCCGGCTCATACGTGGTTAAAAGGTCTGCGGATTGTTTGTTAGGTTGTCCGCCATAAATCTCAATTTCGTTCATGTGAGAAATAGGCGAAATCTTCAACCAAAGGCGATATGCGGTCGCGCGATACTGTTCCGCGCTTGCCGAGTCGCCCCGCTTTTCAAACTCTTCAGCCAAAAGCCGCGCGGCGCGGACAAGCCACTGAACTCCGTGGCAATACATACCGTTTTCCCGAACGCCTTCAGGATATTTACTGCTGCGCCCAAGATACGGTTTTGTGTCTTCGCGAAGCGCCGGCCAGCCGAGTAAAATCGCGTTGTCTTTTTCCAACACTTGAAGTGCTGTGTTGAAAATTGTGACACCGCGTTCAAAATTAATACCTGACATAACAGACCAAGCGGCAGTCAAAGCGTCAATTTCCCACACGCCGCTGCCTTTAAGCCCGATTTCCGTTCCGTCATCGTGAAATGCGCGCAAATAACGGTCATCACGCCAAGTTTTTTCAAGGGCAACTTTGAGCGCTTCTATTTTGTCTTGATAAAACTTCTTTTTCGCGTCACCCTCTTTTTTGCCGATTATGCCGACCATTTCTTTGAGAATATAATAAAGGAAAAAGCCAAGCCATACACTTTCGCCAATTCCTTCGCCACCAATCTCATCAAGCCCGTCGTTCCAATCGCCTACTCCCATAAGAGGTAAGCCGTTTCTGCCTGAGCGCTGCTTGATAACCAAATCAATTGAACGCATGCAGTGCTTATATAAGGTGTCGGAGCGAGTTGTTCTGTGATACATATGTCCCCAACCTTGTTTGTTTTTAGGAAGCTGAGCGAAGGGAAACTCAGAGACCATATAAGATTCCATTTCGTCAAGAATGGATTCATCGCCTGTGGCGCGGACATATTCTACAGCGCCCCAAGCAAGCCACAGCGGATTGTCGGACGCGTGGGAACGGCATGAAAAAGATGTCCGCCCGTCCGGCAATGTAAAGAACCAATGGTTCACATCGCCTTCAACAAACTGCTGCGCGGCGTGCAAGAGAATTTGTTTGCGCGCGAGCGCGGGATTTATCCAAATTAAATTGACAGTATCCTGCAATTGATCGCGGAAACCAAACGCGCCGCTAGTTTGATAAAAACCGCGTCGTGCCCAAATGCGTTCGGCAAGCGCTTGATACTTTAGCCAATTTTGATAGTGGTCAAACTCAGGCTGATTGGTTTCAACTTTGAGAGTTCCCATCAAATTTAGCCACCACGACCGCGTCGCGTCAAGTTCTTTACGGACAAGATCAAGGTTCTTATATTTTTGGACAAGTTCAACAGCGTGCTTATGATTTTCAGTTTGTCCCAAAACAATAGCGACCGTAACTTCGCCTTGCGCCGGAATCTCAACAGTTCCGACAAAACCAGCGATTTGCGCAGAATCCGTGATTTGCGTTGTGTCAGGAGTATCGTTTTCAACTATATAGGGACGCTTTATGCCGCGGCCTGTTCCAAAAAAACGACCGCGTTTCGTTTCTACACAGTCGGCGGGAACAGACATAGAGGCAAATGCCCAACCCGGCCGGAAAAAGTTACGCGGATTCTCAAAATAAAGAGCGTCTGAAGCCTTGTCGTGTTTTACTTGAAGCGGTCCTGAGCGTTCTGGTTGAAATGAAAGCGCTATCTGAAAATACGGCGCGACTCGTAATTTGCGCGGAGTGTTTTCATCATTTTTAAGCGTCAAAAGATAAACGCCAAGAGGATCTTCTGTCGGGACATAAACCGTTAGACGCGAAGAGAGAGACCCGTCTTTCATCGTAAAAACCGCCGTGCCGTCAACGCTGAATTCCGCCTCGTGATGAGCGTTGTTGTCATTTAACGGTTGATATGTCGGCGAATACCATTCATCTCGGTCTGAGTCATAAAGATAAATCGCTTCTGATGGGACCTCTTTTGTCGCCGTGTCAGGCCAATCAGGCGTTAAACGGTTTTGTTGTGAGTTCCCGTTACACGATGTGTGAAGCCCGCGATTTGTAACCATTACGGAATGCATTGGGTTCGACATCGCGTGGTCAAATGGACGCGGTGTATATGGAGTCAAAACTTTGAGAGTGTTTCCATCCTCAGAGTATTGATAGTAAGGCTGAGGTGTTCCAGATGGGATTTCGCCATGCCCGATTAAAAGTTTGCGGGCGGGCTTTTCAGATATAACCGAACGAGGCGCGGGATTAGGTTTGAGATATTTTTCGATTGTGTCCAGAGCGCCTTGTTTGTTTTTGGAGTAACCAATAATCATTTTAAATGACGCTGAGCTGTGCGGAGATACAGTCTCAGATACAAGAAGGCTGCCGATCGGATCAAATGTCGGATAACCTTTCATATCTTGCGCGGGTAAAAAGTCAAAAATTTCAAGCGCGCGCGGCTGCCAAACACTTCGTCCGCGGCCGATAAAATCCACGCGTCCCGTATGCAAACCTTCGGGAGCGACATCGGTCGCCATAAAGCCGGTGGATTTTGTGCTTTTCTGCCAAGTAACAATGGCGTTGGATTTTGCGACATATTCCATTTCGGGATAAAGCCGCGCGTATTGAGTGTGAAATCTGTCGTGCATTCCTCCGTTTAAAACCCATTCAAGATATGGGACAACTTTTAAGTGGCGGGTTTTTTCGGATTGGTTTTCAATAGAAATATTCCAAATTTCCGCAGTAGCGGTTGAAGTTGGAATCGTAATAGTTACGACGGCTTTTACGCCATGACTTACATTCGTGATGACAATGCTTTCATCTTTGCGCTCGACATTGGATGGAACAAATTCTTCTGACGGAAAATTTCCCGTAATTGGCCACGCGAGAGGTCTGCCTTCAGTTCCGCCGGTCTCATCAACTATGAATAGAATGCGTCCCGATGGGTCTATTTGGTCGTAGGAACGGCGTGAAATATCGCATTCCTTTCCAATGAGTTCAGAATAAATTTCGCCATTTTGTTTGGCTACAACTTTATATTCACAATTGGCGATTTCATTTGCTTGGATTTGCCGCGCGGCAGATTTGGATCTTAGGATGCGCGTAATAAAAGAAATTATCGTGCAAACAAGAACGCCCGCGATAATCCATAGCAAAAGTTGCGCGAATGGCAGGGCCTGTAAAGCCGGTATAAGCCCCTTTCCGCGAAGAGAGTTTTGAATGTTTTCCGCTTTGCTCCACACTTCGTCCCATTGTTCTCCGCGAGGGATATAAAACGGGATTAGCAGCGGCGCCCAAGTTGTAAAACGTTTTACGCCTTCCGGAATATAACGCTGAGCGGAGGCTTTCCCGATAAATTTAGAAACCTTTTCATCGAGTTTTTCCATTCCTAAGAAACTCAAATTCACCAGCGTCGCGACGCGAAGTCCCATGTGATCCATCCAAATCAAAATACGGAAGAAATCAAATGCCAAAATCCACACAAACATCTTAAGACTCCACGCCACAAAATCAGGGGCGGACATAGTTATATTGTTATAAATCGCGAACAATGTGCGGATGGCACCGTCTTGGTTATACCAAGTTGGATTAGGCATCATACGAAGGAATGTGTAGATGATAGGCGACATCCAAAGGCCCCATCGCAACACATGAATCATAAGTTCGCTGAGCTGCGCAAGACCGGCCTTGGAAAAGAAGAATTTAATGGGGGCTTTATCTTTGTCGAAGAATGCTTGTAAGAAAACTTTGTTTACCGCGAAAAGCCAAGTCGCGACCGACCATTTAATGACCCCGTCCAGCGATTCTGTGAAAAGAAGTTTTACGCCGCCCGTGCATTTTCCTAAGTCAATCATTCCCCATTTGCTTAAAAGAACAGGTTGAACATAATGTCCCAAATCGTTTAAGTAAGGATATACGGTGGTGGACATTTCCCCAAGATGATTAAACGCGGGATACGCGTTGCACTGAGCGGTTGTGAAATAAGTTGTTACATAAAGGTTTAGCTTGTAAATAATTACCGAAACTTGCGGAACATCAAGATAAAACGCGACTGCGCCGCCAAGAAAAACGCCTAGAATTGAGTCGATAAAATAAAGCCGCCAAGTTTGAACTTTCCCTTGATGACGAATCGAATAATAAATATCGCGTAAAAGACTTATTCCGCCGGAAGCAATAAAACCGATTATGGCTCCAAGCCAAACGCGTTCTGACATGGATTTTTCGATATAACCTTGCGAAATTAAATACGCGAGTCCGGCACCCGCGATTGCCCCGCGGAAGTAAAGCGTTTTGCTCCTGTAGCTATAGGCGGCACGTTCAAAGAAAGGCAAACTTCCATCAAATGTTTCAATAATAGTTTTTACGAACGGGAAAAGAAGCATTCCGCCCAATGTTCCAATTACATAGGGGAAAGACGCCATCACGTTTTGTGAAACCGGCGCTTTAAAAAGCATTGAAATAAGATAAAGGATGGCAATCAATATACCGCTGTAAGCCATACCTTTTTTAATGCCGCCGGAAACATTTTTGACAATGCTGTCCGCGGTCGGCGCAATGCGTTTCCCGCCGTCAAGAAGAATACCTGTTATTAAATAAACCTCGCCCCAAAGTCCTCCGAACGACAGGATTGTAGTCGCAAGCGCGACAAGAGCGCGAACAATTTCAGGCAATTTTGCTACCATTGCCGAGGACCCAAAATCCGCGATTGAAGGAGCAATTACTACGGCAAGCGAAACAAGAAAAATATAGAGATGCGCTTTGAGGGTTGGCACAACGCGTTCTTTCGTGGCGTAAGAAATTCCGTTCGCGAGAAGTTCATTGAATAAAAACACAACGGCTAGTCTGCCTAAAAATTCCAACGCGTTTGGAAAAGTCGCAAGAACACCAAAAGAAAAATTGTAAGTAAGCGTTTGGAGAAGTGTAACATTTTCAAGAAGCAGCAAAATGCCTACTAGATAAGGCGTCCCGACAATAAGAGCCGCGGCGATTGGTTTTGTGCTTCTCCCAAAAGAAGAAAAGTTATGGACATTAAAAATCTGGTAAATAAAAAACGCGACTATTGCCGTGAGTTTATTAATCATCAAAAGATGTATCCACGAAGTCGGAATTTGTAAAAGTTCAAGGCTGCTGGCGGATGCCGCCAGTAGACCGGCGACAAAAACATTTTGGAAAGTTTCTGCGGCGGTGATCGCTTTGCCCGCCAAAACACATTTCATCCAAGCCGCGATGATGCCGCCCAAAAGTCCTATTAATAAAATCTTTGTAATTAGACAAGTTCCCGAAATGGATGTTCTCCCAAGCGAATAAATCCAAAGCCCTGTGCCGATAACCAGGACGGTCATTAACCCGTATAAGAAATCTTTTTTGAGGCGTGAAAAAATCGACTCGCCTTTTGGTGAAATAATGTTCAGATTTTTATCTGATTCTTTTACAAAGACGCGTTTAATGAAATTTGACATGAACGGCAAAATGACCGCGAGTATCAGGGAGAGCAAAATAACCGCGCCGAACTTAATTCCAACAAAAAAGCGTTGAGTGAAACTTTCATTAAAAAAATCCATTCCTAAATATAAAGTGCCCTTTGAAATCTCTTTTGATTTTGGCGTAATTACAAAGTTGACTTCTTTTAGATCACCCAATTTCTGCCAATCAATAGTCTTGCGGATGGTATTCCAGCCCGGTTTTATTCCAAGAGCGAAATCTTGCGTTGCCGATGCTCCTACGAGTTCGACCTTTGTTGATACTTCCCTGAGCTGTCTTGCTTCAAGAGCGCGAAAACCAATTTCGATAGTGTTTACATGAGTAGACTTTAAATCCTCAGGAAAATTTTTTGTCGAAATTGTTATTGGATTTCCTTCAACAAACGTATACGCGAAATCGTAAACGTCTTTTCTCGCTTCATCATCAAAGGAAAAATTAATGGAACCTTTTGACGCGCCAACTCCCGAAACGCTTTTTGCGCTAGCGTCAAGAAGTCCGAAGAATGTTCGAGCAGAGGGCTGCATTTTGGGTTTTGCCGCGACTGGAACAATTTCTTTGGCTTTTTCTTTTACAATGGAAGGTGCTGTCTCGGCAGTTTTTTTGCGCTCCGCAAAAGGTTTTTTCGTGGCGAATTTTGTGGTTTTTTTCGTGTCCTTCGCAATTGTTGCGGTTTTCTCAGAAATAGTTTCGACCGTTTTTGCCGCTTCGGATTTCACCTCGGAAAGCTTTTTTGTCGTTTTGGCGATAATTGAATCATTCAATTCAAAACTAATTGCCAAAGTTCCTTTTACAGTCAAATTCTTTAAGGATTTGACTTTAAATGAAACATTATTCAAAATACCGATTTTTGCCCAGTCGATTTTTTCTTGAAATACTGTCCAGCTGGATTTGAGCTTTAGAGGTATGACTTGAGTTCCGCTATCACCATTCAACTCCGCATTTACTGAAATCTCTTGAAGCTGAGAATCTTGGAAAACCTTCGCTTCGATTTTTATGGCGCTGACAGAAGTTGAAACCAGTTTTTGCGAGAATTTTTGAATTTTTACGGCAACGGATGTTTTGGGCATCGCGACATAATCAAACTCCAAAATGTCTTTTTTCGTCTCCTCATCAAAAGTTAAACTCTGATTTCCTTTCGATGCTCCAGTCGCAACGACTTCACGAGATGCACCGTCAATAATTGTTATCGGCGCTTGCGCGAAAGATGTGGCTGCGACTATGGTCAATAAAAATAAAAAACCAAAAACTTTTAAAAGTTTTTGGCTCGGCAAGTTAGAGGAAAGGGATGAAAGAGATTTGCAAATCTGTCGCATGGATTTTATCCTGTTGTTAAGGGTTGACACAAAAATTCACCGTCAAGTTATAGAAAATAAAATTATTGAATTCGACCTAAAATTCTCACGTGCAGAAGATGTGTATTATACGCAAAATCACATCTTTAAAAAGGCTTTAGTTTGAGATTTTTTGAAGCAGGCAATTTGCAAGGATTGGAAGTACCGCACCTTACGGTGAATCTGCAACTTCACTGCGTTTTGCGCAGAATGACGAGACGGCGTAAACCCGCGGGATTACTTGTCCTAACGCATTGAGCGTTGAGACAGGATGACTTTAGAGCTGAATCTGTCCATGAATTAGTCGACGCTCACAAGAATGACACGCGCTATCCCTCAGCGGTGCAGCTTAACCCAATCCTGCGACATCTCGGCGGAATTGCGATACACAATTTCCGCGATAATTCGTCTAATTGTTTTCCTGAGAATTTTTACGAGAAGTTTTCCATCTCTAAAATCGGCGGGCGCAAAATGCTCCGCGCGTTTATCCGCGACCATTTTCCTAACATCTTTAGGAACTTCTTTCTCCGGCGAATAAACTGCGACTGCATAACCGCCCGCCTTTTGAGTAACCGTCATCGAAGGGACATCCGTAATCCCATCGCCGATATAAATCATATTCCGAAAAGGAATTCGTCTTTCAGACTCCGGCATATGGTCATTTACGCTTTCGCTCAAATCCAGTTTTCCTTTGTTTATGCGAAACAAAAATTGAGTTTTATTTGTATCGTTAATTACAAGTTTGGGAAATAACGGATGCCCTTTATCGTCATAATCAAACTCGCAGCCAAAAACCGCTTTGAAATATTTCCGAATGCTTACCCCGTCTAAAATATCTCGAAGGCCGCTTGAAACTATGTAATGCTCAAGCGTAATTTCGGCATCAATCGCGTCCGGCAAACTATGAACAAAGTCGTCAAGCCGCTCGAAATACCCATCATTTACTCCGGGAAAATATGAAATATTTTTAGCCGATTCTCTAAGTTTTTTTTGGCTAATGGGCCGCGGACGAAAAACCGGAGCGTCGATCAAAAGTTTTAAATACGCCAAAGTTTTTTCATAACCGCGTTCTTTTTCAAGTTTTTCCGACTCCGCCCAAAACAAATCTTTGTTTATTTCATACGCCTTAAAAATTGTTTCTTCTTGCATGTTCCAAGGCGAAAGCGTCCCGTCAAAATCATAAACAAGGGCGATGATATTTTGTTTGTTTTTGTTCATATTTCGTTCTGTTCTAAGTTACGTTGTTTTTTTAGGCGCGAAACTGGCTTTCGTTTTTGTTTTATCATCTAAATTGCCGGAAAGCTTTGCATTTGCCATCTGAATATATTGCGAAACAGTTCGGACGTTTTGCGCTAAACTGTTTTTCTGTTCTTCTGTTAAGTTATCGCCAGTTGGTATTTGCATTTGTCCGACTGGAAAAAGAAGCGCCGCGTCATTACTTGGAACAAGAACGTCCAGACGTCCATTAACTTGATTAAGCCGATACAAAACACCTTCATATCCATAAACCGTATAAACAAGAGGCTGATGGCTTATGGCATTTTTCACACAACCGGATCTGATTAAAAGCGCCGAGATAAGTAAAACAACGGCGATAATTCCTACAGAGATAAATTTTTCCATTTCTATTTTCATTTTTATTTTCCTTTAAACGGTTGGTTTGAAATATCTGTCTTTGTAAAATTTTAATTCGGCAATAGATTCTCGAATGTCGGAAAGCGCGCGATGCCCTTTGGATTTTGTCGGCTGCTTGTCCTTGGGATACCATCGCGCGATTAGAGCCTTAAGAGAACTGACGTCCACATGCCTGTAGTGGAGATAATCGTCAATTTTTGGCATATATTTAGAAAGAAATCGTCTGTCTTGATGAACAGAGTTTCCGCAAAGCGGCGCTTTTTTAGGTTTGCAAAACCCCTCAATAAATTTAAGAGTTTTCGCTTCAGCTTCCGCCTCAGTGACAGCGGACTTTTTAACCGCCTCAACAAGTCCCGATTTCGCGTGATGCTTTTGATTCCACTCATCCATTGAGCGCAAAACGCTCGCGGGCTGGTGAATAACAATGTCAGGTCCCTCTCCAAGAATATTTAAATTCCCGTCGGTGACAATAGTAGCGATTTCCAAAATTCTTTCTTTTTCCGGATCAAGTCCCGTCATTTCCATATCAATCCAAACCATATTAAATCTATGAATCTTTGCCATACAGCCCTTTCTATTTAAATTACTTTGTGTTGAAGCGCAGAATATAAAACTCGTCAAAAAGCTCTTCAAACGCATTTTTCATGGCATCACAAACTCCTACCGCAAATTGAAACGCCTCCGTGATTTGTCGCTCGGCGGGATTCGCTGAGGAATGCGTGGTCGCGCTAATTCCTAATTTGTGGAATAAGTGAACCATAACGCTTACCGTCGGCGATTCGTCAGGATTGGCATTTGACGCGTAAAGACTTTCACTGAACTTAGTAGCGGTGTCGAGAGATTTGGGCGAAGCGAATATATTGAGAGCCTCTTTAAAAAAGAAATTTTCCACATCCTTATCATTGATTTCATTTAAAGCGCACGCCCCGCGCCAAAAAACGCAGCCCAAAGCGAGTTTTGCCGGAACAAATTCGGCAGAAAACTGCATGAAAGATTTTTCTTTTAATAAAGAATCTCGCGCGGTGAGCTCATCATAAATAACACGATTGTTATCACTGGCGAGCGAGAAGTCTAAAAGTTCTTTTATGTATTTTTTTTCAAAAAAAGAGTTTTTATTCAGCATTTTATTTTCCGTGTTAGCGACGCATTGTATCAAATCATTTATGCATACGCCTTAACTTTTGCGGATTTTTGCCGTCAATAAACTTGTCTGTTTTTTACATTTCATGAGGATTTTATGCGTCGCAAAAAACGTTCTAAATTTAAACTATCAAAAAAGCAAAAACAAAATTTTACAGTCGCCATCGTGGCGGTGATTTGCGCGATAGGCGCGTTTTGGATGTTCGCGAAACCCATTGCCATTAAAACGGCATCGCAGTCAAACGTGAAGAAGCAAACTGTTTATCAAACAAAAACAAAATCTTTCGTTTCGTCAGCCGTTGAAAAAGAAGTAAAAATACAAAAATCAAACATCAAAATCGCGGAACCTTCGAGACAAACTATTCAGCCCGTCGCCGCTCAACCGGTAACGAGCCGTCCGCCCGTAATAAAAAACACTCTGCCCAAACGCGCTGTCCCTGATCTTTACAGCAATCGCCCAAAAGTAACATTTGTAATTGATGACATCGGCTACCATTTAAGAGATCGCGACCGCCTAGCCGCTTTGAGCGACAAGGTTACTTACGCCATTTTGCCGCTGCTCCCTTTTTCACGGTATTTTGGGAATTTAAGCAAAGCAACTGGCGCGGAAGTGATTTTGCATCTGCCGCTTGATACGACTCAAGATATTATTCCCGGAAAAGGTTTGATTGTGGACACTATGAGTGATCAAGATATTTTAGATATGCTTTCGCGAGACATCAGTTCAGTACCTAATCTTGTCGGCTCAAACAATCACATGGGTTCGCGCGGAACTACAAACCGTCGAGTAATGACAATTATTTTAAAAGAACTTAAACGGCGCGGTCTTTTCTTTTTGGATAGCTACACAACCGCCGACTCTGTGGTCCCGCAAGTAGCTAAGGAAATCAATTTACCGATTCTCACCCGCGGAGTTTTTTTAGACAATGTTGACGAAAAAAACGCCATAGCTCGCCAAATAACTGACTTGAGACGCATCTCTCGCGCGCGCGGGAGCGCTATAGCAATCGGACATTACAGAACAAACACTCTTGAGGTTTTAGCAAATGAAATACCGGCAATGGAAGATGAAGGTTTTGTTATTTTGACGCTGCAGGAAATGCTTTCTATTCACGCGGATTAAACTTTTTCCGCAAAAAAAGTTTCGTGGTAAAGCACGGTGAGCCGAACCTTAACAAATTGTCCCACGAGATTTTCTTTCGACTTAAAAAGAACTCGTCTGTCTTGATCCATTCGTCCAACCCACTCATCACTGTTTTGTGGATTTCTATTTTCGACAAAAACGCCGCGAATCTTTCCTATGGCCTCGCGGCTTTTTTCTTCCGAGATTTGCTTTTGCAAATCCAGAAGCTCTTTTAAACGCGATGCTTTTTTTTCTTCAGAAACATCATCCGTAAGACGCGCCGCCGGGGTGCCCGGCCGAACGGAATATTTATAAATAAACGCGCTATCAAAACGAATTTCTCGCAAAGCCTGCTTTGTCTCTTCAAAATCCTCTTCTGTCTCGCCCGAAAATCCAACGATAATATCTGTTGTTATAGCTATATCCGGAATGAGCGAACGAAGACGTCCAACCTTATCCTTATATTCTTTGAAGTTATGATAACGCTTCATTCGTTTTAGCATTCTGTCGGAACCGGATTGCAGCGGAAGATGAAATCTGCGGCTTAATTTTTCTTGGGACGCTAAGACTTGAAACAAATCTTCTGTCGCGTCCGTGGGATGCGAGGTTGTAAAAGAAATTCTTTTAAGTTCTTCAATCTCGCACAATTTTTCTAAAAGTTTTGGGAATGATATTTCCCCGTTATTTGATTCGCCGCTTCCTCCCTTATAGCTATTGACATTCTGTCCGAGCAAAGTAATCCATTTAAATCCTTTTGAGGCCAACCGCCTAGCTTCAGCAATAACATTTTCAGCAGGCATAGACACCTCGTGGCCGCGCGTAATCGGAACAATGCAAAAAGTGCATTCTTTATCGCAACCAGTCATAATCGGAAGCCACGCGTGATATGGACTGTCGCGTTTGGTGCATTCGCTATACTCTATGGAAATCCCTTCTTGATTTATTCGCGAAATACCAAGATTTTTGTGAGCTGATACTTCGTTCTTTTTATCTGACGTTCGCCTCGCCAATTCCTCTTCGCGCTTATTCTTAATTTCTAATATCATTTGCGGTAATTCTTTTATGTTACGCGTGCCTATCATCAAATCAAGAAATGGAAAACGTTTGAACATCCGCTCCCGATGTTCTTCAACCATGCAACCCATCAGACCGATTATAAGTTCGGGGCGTTTCTTTTTTTCGACTCCAAGCATTCCCAGTCGTCCCCAAATTCTTTCTTCCGCGTGCTCGCGAACCGAGCATGTGTTCATCAATACAATATCAGCTCCTTTCGACAAAGATGGTCTGCCCAAAACTTTTGCTAACTCATCGGGCTCATCGCCTTCAGAAATTACTTTGAAACCATGACTCTCAAGAAGCCCCGCGGCGAGTTGGCTGTCGTAGACATTCATTTGACAGCCGAAGGTCGCAATAAGCACCTTCAGAAAACTTTTTCCGCTATTTCCTATACAAACTTCTTCTGGCATGGTTTATTCCCTTCTAATTTCTGCTCAGCCGAAACAAGAACCTGGTCAAAAGGCTTTCGTCTAGCATCCGCAAGGAGCCTCTGCAATGCTGGTCGAGCCACGGTGTAACCACTGACGCCATCATCCTGATAAACCTTCTCACCCGGGATATCGCAAAAAATTTCTCATGAACCTCAAGTGAGAACCCTTCTCGCACCTGATCTTCTGTGCTAACGCGAGTGTAAAGTGCTGCTTTTATGGCTTTGTATTCTCCCGAAGCACGCTGCGCCATTTGCGGATATCCCGGAGGTCATCTGCGGTCAAGACCGGGAGATTCCGGTAGTCGCGCTTTACTGTGATCCAACCCTTTTTCAGCCAATAATATAGGGTCAGACGATGGACGCCCAATTCTGCCGCCGCATCTTTTAAGTTGTATCGCTTGGGATTCTTAGACATGAACGTCTTTCTACACGGTTATTCACGCAAACGCAATAAGAATTACCGTCCAGGTTCTGTTTTTGTTTCGCAAATGTTCTTTTCTTCACTGCTTTTTACCAAGGGCTTAAACAGAAGCAAATCAGATTCGGAAATAAACTCTGGGCGGGTTTATAAGTTCGCGTGGTATTCCTGCGACGCTTGCAAAGTAGAGTTTTGAGAAGATATGGCTGTTTAAATTCCTGAAAATTAGTCTATCTGCTGTGCTGTAAGAAAAATGGATTTTTCAAGTGCGGAAAAAAAGTCCTGATAGACTTTGGGGTCTTCGACTGGTTTAATGCCGTATTCAACATTAGCACGAACCAAAAACTGCTGGGCGTTACGTTCCTTCACCATCACAGACATTTTCACAATTACCATCCCGCTATATTTCTGACCGGTTACGGTTCCGAGATCGAGGCTCGAGTCTTGGATTAAGAAATTGAGATCTTGCATAGTATTGATAACGCTTCTAAGCATTAATTTTTTATCCGTCGTATCAAACGCTCGGCTCTGA
This sequence comes from uncultured bacterium, assembly GCA_964410905.1. Classification (GTDB taxonomy): domain Bacteria; phylum Omnitrophota; class Omnitrophia; order Omnitrophales; family Aquincolibacteriaceae; genus Aquincolibacterium. The sequence goes on from CAYPIR010000006.1 coordinate 61,528, forward strand.
ATATTGCGCAATGCCACTTGGCTTTGTTCCGTTGTAAGAATTTGTTGTTGATTAGCAGCGCAACCGGCACCCAGAAAAGCACATGTCGTGATCAAAACGATTAAAATATAAAAGTCATGCCTTATTTTCATATCTTTTGCTCCTCTAAAAAGATCGCTTTGGAAACCATTTCAAAAAAATCATGATACATCTTGGGGTCTGAAATAGTTTCAAACCGGGAAACCTGTCCCTGCGCATTCCAGACTACTGTTTGGAATTTTACACGAACGACAATCGAGTCATTGGTCAACGCAGAATTGATTAACACAGAAGCTTCAATTTTTTGTGTTTTATCGGTTTGCCCATAGAGATTTGAATAGCAACCCAATAACGAGCATGCCACATCAGCCGCAAGCGCCGCCGTTACCTGACCTGCGCTAACTGCGGTACGATTTTTGGACGAAACAATCATCCCAAGATCCATTTGACTTTTGTCAATCGTAAAACCCAGATCCTGCAAAGCCCCCGCCGCACCTAGAATTACTTTTTTTTCATCCGTTGTAGCATATTTGCGCATTTGCTGTTCGCGTGCGGAAAGATAATTCTCAGGAAGAACCAGAAGATTCTTTGGCATAGATTGGCAACCTGCCAAAATGAAGCAGAGGCTTGTTAAAACAAGCTTGCAAAACGAATTTTTCGTTTGTTTCATATTAGATTACGGTTAAATCAAAACTTTGAACTGTGATAGGCAAAGTCGCGGACTTTACCTTCTAAGTCGAATTTAATGACAACGGTTAGGGTTTTTTGAGTCGTGCTTACCGCACTGGCGTTTTTCCCAAAAGTACCGCCAAGGCCACCAAGAAGCAGAGTGGTACCAGGTACTCCGCCTGCGCCCACACCGCCGCCAAGGTTACCACTGCTTGAGGCATATGCTGCCTCGGTAGCAATTTTGTCATAGACCCATACTTCGCGTCTTTGCTCATCGGTCGTGACAACATTAGGAGATCCAAGTATTTCCGCTACCTGGGCATTCGTCATTCCGATCCTGATTTCCCGTTGCACTTTGCCAACTGTCAAACTGTTTGGTCCATTATCCTGCACATCTTGCCGGAGAGAGCTTGCCGAAACGCATCCGGATAAAGCCATCAAACACGCGAGAATTAAAAAACCCGCCATCTTTTTCATATTTCCTCCCTATATAAAATTAAAAAAATTTTTTACGGCGCAGAGTATAATGCACATCCGAATCCAGAGTCAAATGATTTAGCGCAAGCATCTCTGATTCTTCCAGCATAAAAACTCCGTTTCCTTAAAGATACATCAGTGTAAGCGCGCCATCAACCGTTAAAAATCAAAGGATTCACCTTCCCTCAGTTTGACGCAGTGTTTTCCAAAAAATCTGGCAAAGATCGGGGCTGCTCCAGGTCCCGAACAATGGAGCGGAATGACTTTTTTGACGCCAAGGGTCTTGAGATCGGCGACGATCTTGATATTCTCTTCGGGATCGTTATCTTTCATGTGAAACCCGCCGCAGATGGCATAAATATTATCGCCGAATTCCTTGATGGCGCGCTTAACGATCTTGACGATCCCTGGATGCGCACATCCCGTGATAACCGAAAATCCTTTTCGGGACTTTACCACGAGCGCCTGCTCGTAAAGGATTCCGCGTCCAGTGTCGGCGCTCATCTGACCAATTGAATAAACATGATGAGAAATTTTTCTAACTGTATTGACCTCGACAAGTATCCCCCCGTTGCTTTTCACGAGATTTTTTAGATCTTTGCCGGCCTTCTTGCAGACATAGACTTGCGTTTGGGGCTGAGTCCGGAGCAATCCCCCAAGCCCCGCAATATGATCCCAGTCATCATGGGAGATCACGACATGCCGGACCCGAGTAAGATTGAACTTGAAACGTTTTACGTTCTCCCAAAAAACATCTGCCCGCCCGAACGCGTCGAAAAAAACATCTCCGACAAGAAAAGAAACGCCCCAACGCAAAGTTTTTCTTTCCCGGCTTGTTGATCCTTCGGCAATTAAACTAATCTTCACAGGGTCACGGCCCCTCGACGATCTTGGCTGCTTCTTCTACGCATCCAAGGCAAGATATCTTTTTGATCGCTCTGAGTGAGCCAGATCGGCCAAGGTGATGGTCTTTTGCTTTCTTAACACTCACTTAACAGGGACCTTCATATCATCAAGCATGGCCTCAAGATCTTCTTCATGCTCAACTTCATCAGCCAGGATCTCGAGGATGATTCTTTCCGTGATAGGATCTTTCCCTCTTACGTAATCGAAGAGTTTTTTATAAGTCTCTATCGCGCACTGTTCGCCCTTGATGTTCTGTGAGAGGAGTGTTTTAGTGTTCGAATCCGAAGGAGCATCGTAACCGCAATTCGTTTCTTTTAAGATGTCCTGCGGCGTCAAAAGGGGCACTCCGCCGAGCTGGAGCATGCGCTCCACCAGCATTTCGGCGTGATGCAATTCTTCTCCAGCATGATCTTCTAATTCCTTCGCGATAATTTCTCGCATCCTTCCGGTCGCAACCTTTGCGCCGACCCAATACTGATAATAAGCCAGCCATTCATCGGCATAGGCTTTATTCATCAGGATGAGCAGCTCCTTGATATTCACTCCCACGATCTCTCTTCCTTTAGCTCCCATATTTTTCTCCTTTTTTGTTTTTTTAAACAATGCTTTTCACAACGAGATTCTACATTGGCTTCCAGGATATATACAATCCTGAAAAAAGCTTGCGCCGAAGGATCACCTCCGCCCAGTAAAACGAAGGGCGTCCCCGTATCCCCGTGAGTTACAAAATCAATATTGACGGGGATAGCCCCTAGAAAAGGGATCTTTTGCTCAAGCGCTAGTTTTTGACCTCCTCGAGAGAGTCCACACTTTTCGTATCCGCGTCTTTAAATTCAGGATAAAAATACCGCGCCAGTGGACAAGAACGCAGGATAGGATCCGTAACGTTGATCACCTGCTCTTTCGAGACAGTGAGCACGGAAGAAAAATATTTCAATACATGCAGATCTCTTTCGACAGGACGGATCATGACCTAAGCTTTTACAGCCTCCCAAATCCGGATCATTTCGGTTTTTAAAACGCCATTTGTGTGTTCCGTAACAGGTCTTCTCGCAATGACGGATTCAATAACAGCGCGATCGAAGGGTATTTTTCCGATCACGGGAATCTTTTGTCCTTCGCAAAAATGTTCGATTTTTTCAGAGGCTTCCGGATTAATATCCCATTTGTTGATCACCAACCTGACCGGCACTTTAAAATGCGCCGCCAATTCGATCACCCTTTCGACATCGTGAAGGCCTGAAAGTGTTGGTTCGGTCACGACCACCGCGAGATCCACACCCGAAAGAGAAGCGATTACAGGGCATCCGATCCCCGGAGGACCATCAACGATTACATATTCCGCTTGAGTTTTTTCGGCGAGTTCTTTAGCGGTTTGTCGCACCTTCGCGACAAGCTTTCCAGAATTTTCTTCTGCAATTCCAAGTTTGGCGTGCACAAAAGATCCGTAGGGTGTTTCGGAAATAAACCACTCTCCTGCCGTATTTTCCTGCATGCGGATCGCATTCACCGGACACAGTCGCGCACAGAGACCGCATCCTTCACAATTAATCGGGCTCACGGCAAACTCCAAGCTGATGGCCTGAAAGCGGCAAGCGGCTTTACACTCGCCGCAACCCGTGCACAGAGACGGATTAATCTTGGCAAAAGCCCCGCTTCTGAAAGGATGCCGTTCTTTTATGGAGGAACCCAATAAAAGATAGAGATTCGCGGCGTCAACATCACAGTCCGCCATGACCTTGTTCTCTGCCAAGGTAGCAAAGGCTCCGGTGAGCATGGTTTTCCCCGTGCCACCTTTCCCGCTGATCACGACGATTTGCTTCATGCTCTCACCTTCGATGTCCCAAGTATAAATTTGAAAAGGTCTAGAAATTTCTCCCGATATTCCGGCAATTGTTCAACAAAAGGAACCCCCGCAGAATAAAGTTCTGCGATTTTCCGGTCAAAAGGTATTTGAAGCATTACTGGAATCTCATGAGCCTTGAAATGGATCCGGGTTTTCAGATCGTGCGGTTCCGTCCGGTTCATGACAACTCCGTAAGGGATTTTAAGTTTCTTAACGGTTTCGATTGCGAGCTCGAGATCATTCATCCCGAAGGGTGTGGGTTCTGTGACCAAAATACAAAAATCACTTCCTTTCACAGCCGTCACCATGGGGCATGAAGTACCCGGTGGTGCGTCAATAATCGTCATGCATGACCGGTCGATATGCGACTTGACTTGTCGAATAAGCGGAGGAGCCATAGTTTCACCCACGGCAAGTTTCCCCTGAATAAAATCAATACCTCCCCTCTGCCCTATTTCAATTTCACCGATCGATCGGTCCACCTCCCGGATGGCTCCTTTGGGACACAGACGAGTGCAGGCTCCGCAGCTATGGCACATTTTGGGAAAAAAAAGAACCTTTTGGGGAAGGACTGCCAGCGCGTGATAGGCGCAAACTTCCTGGCATTTCCCGCAAAAATCGCACTTGGCATAATCTATCTCTGGGACTCGAACCGTTGCCGGTTTTCGATCGGTTATATTAGCTTTTAGAAATATCTGCGCATTGGGTCCCTCAACATCGCAATCGAGAAGCTGAGCGTGTTCTAGGGAAAGCGCCAGATTCACCGCCACTGTCGTTTTTCCGGTACCTCCTTTGCCGCTTGCCACCGAAATAATCATTGCGGTTTCTCTGCAATGATCGTTTGATGAAAGGAAGTTGTTGATTTTCTTACAAGAAACTTTTTTTTTCGAAGATAAGTTGCAGCCCACGGCATCGTGACCGTGCCTTTACCATGCGTATTTTCTTCAAGAGCATGGATCTGTTCCATGGTTTTAAATCCCTTTTCCGTAAAATCACTCAGGATTAGCTTCCCTCCGGGCTTAAGAACGCGGATGAGTTCGTCCAGGACCTTGTGGGGCTGGATAAAATGGTGGAGGGTATTGATGGAGAAAACCATGTCGTAGCATTCGTCTTTAAAGCTTAAGTGTTCTCCGTTCTCCACGCGAAGATCCGCAAAATCGTCTAAAAGTTGAAATTTCAGATAAAGCTTTGCAAGATCGCGCTCTTTTTTCGAAATATCAAAACTGGTGAAGGTCAGGCCGCGCTTTGCCAAGGCGCTCGCAAAATGCCCCTTTCCTGTACCTGCTTCGAGTATTCTCCCGCGCAACGGAGAGGCTTGTTCAAGGATCACTTCCCGTTCTCTGTCGAGGTTGTAGCCGAACTTTAAGAACATTTTTTTGCGTTCAAATATCCGTCTCAACGCCGGCGACAGCTCAGGGAGAATCTTGCTTTTCTTGGAAACTCGTATCGGATCAATTTTCATGGGGAGAGATCGCCTGTGTTGGACAGAAAGAGATGCAAGACTCGCATTCGAGGCATTGTTCGTTTGCAACTGCTTTACCTTGCGTTAGCCGGACGCTGTCCACAGAGCAAACAGCTATACAAACACAGCGACCATTACATTCTGTAGCCTCTGTTTTGACCATCTTGAATTTTCCTTATATGGATGAGTTTTTAGACTTTAGAGATTCCAGATTTCGAGATAACACTGGGATTTTTTGCAGCCTCTAATTTCCCGCTTTTATAATTCTCAAGAGCCTCTGAGATTTTTCCCGAAACTCCGGTAATGACATTGATCCCCGCTGATAGAGCAACCTCGAAAGCATTGGGGCCCATATTCCCCGTAAGAATAACTTCCACGCCCTTGGAAACTACCATCTGTACTGTCTGGATTCCGGCTCCACCCGAGTTTTGAGCATGGACGTTTTCAACCGTTTCGAAATCTCCGGAATCCGTATCAAAAATTAAAAAATACTTGCAGCGTCCGAAGCGCGGATCGACCGCAGCGTCGGGGGTCTTTCCCTCTGAAGTAATAGCTATTTTCATAACCCTCCTTAAGTGAGTATCGTGTTTCTTACATTTTTAAGGGCACACAGCGCAATACTGTTATCTCAGGTGGAGCGCAGTATTAGTGACATCCTCCTTCGTGCCCCGGGCAGCTCGCCAGTCCGCCGAGCTTGTTTTTGACAAGATCTTCAACTGCGGCTTTGACATTTCCGGAATAACCGAACACCTGAATACCGGCTGCCGAAAATTTCTCTTGGGCACCCATTCCCATGCCGCCTGCGATCACATGCGTGACGTCGTGCTTCAACATTTCATCTACAGCCTGACAGCCGCCCTCGCCGTGTACTGCTGTATTTTGGGCCACTTTCGCCTCTTTGATTTTGTTTCCATTTAGTTCGACCACACAAAAATACTTACACTGACCGAAATGTGCGGAGACTTCGCTATCGAGTCCGCGATCGTCATTGGTGGTAATGCCTATTCTCATGTCGCTATCCTCCTGGTTCTCAAGAGACAGCCATCTGATTGTTGTCTGCCTCTTGAACACACGTTTAGTTTCCTTTTTTCTGTTTCTCTGTTTGCTGTAATTCGGTCAACCGTGAGCGAACTACTTCAAGCTCACCTGAAAGATAAGCGGCTTGTTCTTTTAACAGTTCGCTCTCTTCTTTCTCACTGATTCCGGTCTGAACGGGATACACTTTTTGCCATCCGCTCAGCCCTGTAGCATAAAACTGGTTCCACCGTCCACGGCATCCCCAGCCACCCACGCGTCCGACACCTCGACTTGCTCCTGCAGAACGCGTGCAAAAGCCGCGTCCTCCTCCCGTCATCGGGCCGATACCCATGGGCCCCATTCCGTTTCCTCCTGGCATAACAGTCACCTCCTTATTGAAAATGGTTTTCATTGATAATCAAAAAAATATAGTCGTCTACTTCTGACACTTTTCGCAAAGTCCATAGAACTCGATCACATGGTCCGTGATTTTGAAGCGAAATTTCTTCGACAGTCCGGCTTCAGTTTTTTTTAAGAGCCGCACTTCATCATCGATAAAATCCCGGTAATCTAAAACGCGGTTACAGGCTGTGCAGACCAAGTGGTGATGATGGTCATCGCTTTTAGACCCGCGGATCAGCTCGTAACGGGCTCGCCCGTCACCGAACTCGTGTCGCGAAAGCACGTTCATCTCAGCAAGGAGATCCAAAGTCCGATAAACTGTAACAAGCCCAACCTTCGGATATTGTCTCCGAACCGCGTTAAACACCTCTTCTGCGCTTAAATGGCCACCCTTCTTGCTCACGACATTCAAAATCAACTCACGCGCGACCGTCATACGGCGGCCACAACCCCTCAACTGTCCCGAAAACCATGGTGGTCCACATCCATCTCGCCTAGGCATATTACTTTGCCTCCTTATTGAAAATCATTATCAATAATATACTTTAAACAAGCACCTGTCAAATGTTTTAACTTGTTCATCTATCAAAAAAAATTGAAAAATATTCGAGTTCGAGATAGCCGCGTGATTGGTGAATGCCATTGGCACCTAAGGAGATAATTGCTTGCAGCAAACACTATCAGGGTCTTACAAAAAATTAAAAGAATTCTGAGGATAGAGCTTGAAGAGAATATGACATAAAGCAGTGTAAGCGCCCCGCCAATACTCAACCGAAGGTTGCGATGCAGAGCTTTATTTCCTTTCCGCACTTATTGATTGTTTTTTTTATTGACACATTAAAGAATATTCACAAAATAGAAAAATATGGTCGGTCGCAGAGCAAAACTCAGAAAAAGATTCTCGCGGTTTAAAGAACAGTTTATCAAAACGGTTTCCCGTATTAAGCCGATTGTCGCATTTCGTATTTTAGGCGGAATCGTTATTTTTTTCCCCGGCTTAGCACTTTCTATATTGATGTCACTTTCACGAACAATTCGATGGCGAAAACTCGAAACTTGTAAAAAATTTTTATTGCACCATTCGCTCGCATTTGAAAATGTTCTTCCCGATTCGCTAACGGTGCGCTCTGTGTCCGGCGGGTTGAGTAATTCAAATCAAATTTGGTATTGCAAGAAAAAATCTGGCGAAGATGTAACATATTTCGTAAAAATCTTTTTGTCAGCGGGAAGTTTTTGGGCAAAACGCCTTTCTTTTGTCAGCCCGTTTCCGGCGATTTATGCGGGTAAAACTCATGAACGATTTACAACCGACATGGTAAGCCGTGTTCAATTGTCTGAGTATGGAGTTTCTGTCCCGCGGCTCGTCGCGTATGATGCTGTTGAAAAAGTTATGGTCGCAGAACATATTTCTGGCAGAAATGTCGATGCGATTTTGCAAAGAATTGGACGCCGCGGAAAATTTTTAAACGATGAAAAAGAAGTAATTCGTCAGTCGGCCATCGGACTCGCGAGGGCTCATCGAGCGGGATTTTCCTTAATTGATACTCAACCCATTAATTGCATCTGGGTTTCTGGTGAAAAAAAAGTTTACTTCACCGACCTTGAATTTTGCACGCGAGAAGACACGCGGCTTTGGGATATAGGTTTTTTTCTTTGCTTTATAGCAGTTCGTCTTACAAGCAGTATACGGCAAACGGCGCGCGACATATTCTTGGAAAATTATAAAAAAGAGCAACCCCTCGATAGCGCGGCGCTAGACAGAACCGCCGAGACGCTTCAAAGTTATATGCCTGTCTTTCAAGCTATTCTTGATATAAGACAATTTACGCCCGAAGAGCTTTTTGAAGGTTTAATTTCAGCGTGAAAGATAAATGGCCAATTAAATTTTTATTATCTTTTTTGACATAAAAGCTCTCAAGGCGTAAAATCAAATTTATGAAACCTAAGGCATCTAAAAAATCTTTAAAAAAAGCAACAGAACCTCAAAAAAAAGTTGACGCTAACGTCGTAATCTTTGACATTGATAATGTTCTTATCGATACGCGCAAGTCATACCTTGATGCCATCCGCAGTACTGTTGATCTTTACCTTACTCACGGTCCAGTTCCGTTTTTTAGTTCGGAGCTAAAGTCTAAATCACGCGGAATTTTAAGTCCTGACGATGTGGAAAAGTTTAAACTTTTGGGCGGATTTAATGACGATTGGGATTGTTGTTATGGGCTTCTCGTCTATCTGCTTTCGCTTCCCACAAAAAAACGCACTGTTGAATCTTTAAAAAAAGCCATTCAAATTGAAAAATTTTCTAAAAATATTAAAACGCGACCTTTGGGTGTGTCAGGCATTACCGCTATTTTAGGACGGCCTTCGACTATCACGATCGAGCGCGTGGCGAGAATTTTTCAAGAAATCTATCTTGGCAAGGAGCTTTTTCCCCGTGTGACTTTAAACAAAATCCGTTATTGGAATAAGCGAGGCCTTATTCAGCGCGAAGAACTTGTTTTTAAACGTCAAACGTTGGAAAAATTAAAAAGCCTTGGGCTAAAGATTGGTATTGCTACAGGTCGTCCGTATTATGAAGCGATGCACGCTCTCAAGACTTTTGGAATTGCTGATATGTTTGATGCGGTTGTGACTATGGACGAAGTTAAGAAAGAAGAACGTGAACGAAAAGAATCTCTGCGGAAGCCGCACCCTTTTTCAATTTTAAAGGCGGCAAAATCTTTGGGGATAAAAAAGAAATTTTTGTATGTCGGCGATTTGCCCGATGATATGCTTGCCGCGGAACGAGCCAAAAAAGAAATTACTATTAACTCCGTTGGCTTTCCCTCCCTCGCGAACAATCCATTTCAAGCCGAAAAAGGACTTCGTGCAGCGAAAGCGGATTTTATTATCAAAACACCTTCCGATCTCGTAAGCCTTTTAGAAAAATAATTTTTCATTTTTTAAAAAAATTGCCGACCATATACTTGCGGTTGCTTTTCTCCGTAAATAAACCATAAAATCTTTCACTCTTTTAATTGAAGGGTTTCTTCAACAGTGATATTACGCCTCGTTTTACTAAGTTGTTTATTATTTTTCATAATTACCTCGCCCCCTTCATTTGCCTTTGCTTTATCAATGACAGCAAATGAACTAGTATGCCTTGAGCAAATGGTTTTTTTTAATGAATGCGCTGGTGAAGAAGCGCGAATGCTGACTTGGAATGAAGATGAGGCTTTCCCATCTTTTGGCGTTGGCCATTTTATTTGGTATCCCAAAGGTCCAAAGCCGCCATATCGCGAGTCGTTCACGGAATATCTTGAGTTTATGGAGGCGCAGCAATTAGAAATTCCTGATTGGATTAAAAATCTGCCGACACGCGAAGCGCCTTGGGAAAGTAGACAAGAATTTTTAGATGAGCTTGGCAATGAACGGATGACTGACCTGTTGGATTTTTTGATTCGCACGCGGCGTTGGCAAACTATTTTTATAATGAAACGCGCCACTGATGTTTTACCAAAACTTTTGGCGACAGTTCCAGAGGCGGAGCATTTGGCTTTGACGTTAAAATTCAACGCTGTTGCGGGCGCTCCAAATGGAATGTTCGCAATAATTGATTATATAAATTTTAAAGGTGAAGGATTGCTTGAAACAGAACGGTTTAGAGGCGAAGGTTGGGGTTTGTTACAAGTATTGCAGCAAATGGATATGCCTCAAATTGAGACGCCTGAAACTGAAAAAGACGCGCTGCAAAATTTTGTACGCGCCGCGATGTTTGTCCTCGAACGAAGAACACAAAACGCTCCTCCAGATAAAGATTGTTCAAAACGCATTTGCGGTTGGAAGGAACGCGTAAAAAAATATCTCACGGTCAAATGCTGAAATAAAGTTTTAATGTCTTTTCACCTCTGCTCAAAATGTATTCGTCAATACCTTTTTTGTTAGTTTCATCATCGTAGTCTTTCATTATAGACAACATTTTTTAGCCGTGATATGTTCGCGTAATGCAGCCGCAATTTAGTCAAATTCAACAACAAAAAACGATTCTCTCGCCGCAAATGCGGGTGTTTTTGAAAGTTCTTCATTTGCCAATCGCGGAACTTAGACAAGCGGTAAATGATGAGCTGGAAAAGAATCCAATTCTTGAAGAGTCTGCTCGTGAAACGACTGACGAACTCCCTCCTGCTAATGCTTCACAAAATAATTCAAATGAAATATCCGATGATGAAACTAGCGAAACAATTCCTGATGACTTAGAAGATAAAGAGCCGCTTGTTTTTACAGAACGAATTAAGGATTTTTCTCGTCCTAAAGCCGAAGATGTTCAAAAGATTAGAGATTTTCAAGAATCGCTCATAACGCGTCCCGAAAGTTTGTTCGATTTTTTGGAATGGCAATTGCACTTTATTGATCTAAAACCCATAGAAAAAAAAGTTGCCGCGGAAATTTTAGGCAATATTGATTCTGACGGTTATTTAAAGGTGACCGTTGATGAAATAATGGCGGCCTGTGATGTCGATTCTGCCTGCGTCCAAAAAGTTTTGGAAGAAATTCAAAAATTTGATCCTCCGGGCGTTGGCGCGCGCGATCTCCGTGAAGCGCTCCTGATTCAATTGACGCGTAAGGGATCAAATGCGGCTCTCGCAAAGCAAATAGTATCCGAACATCTTTCCTTAATTGCTAAGCATGATCTTAAAAATCTTGCAAAAATTTATTCCGCGAGCGAAGAAGACATCAAGGCAGCTATTGATTTGGTGTCGCGTCTCGACCCAAAGCCCGGCAGAAGTTTTTATGCTGAAGAAAATATTGTGATTACCCCGGATGCGACTGTATCGATAAAAGATGGGACGGATGACGAACTTGAGATAGAAGTTCATCAAGAATGGCTTCCTGAGCTTAAAATCAATAAAGAATACCGCCGTATGATTCGCCAAAAAGATATTGATGATGAAACGAAAGGTTTTTTAAAAGAAAAACTGGCAAGCGGAATGGAGTTTTTAAAAGCAATTGAGCTTAGAGGCTCCACATTGAAGACTATTACTGATGAAGTGGTTCGCGCGCAACCGCTTTTTTTTACGCGCGGTTTTTCTTTTCTTCGTCCGCTGCGCTTGAAGGACATCGCGGAACGTTTAGGATTGCATGAGTCAACAATTAGTCGCGCAATTCATGGAAAATATCTTAAAACTCCACAGGGCACTATCCCCTACAAGAGTTTTTTCTCTCAAAAAATCGAAACGGAAACTGGCGATGTGGAATCACAAAAAAGTATCATGGAAAGAATTAAATCCATCGTGGAAAAAGAAGATTCTAAACACCCGCTCAGTGATCAAAAGATTGAAGAGCGGCTTAAAGCGGAAGGAATTGTGATAGCGAGGCGGACAATAGCGAAATATCGTAAAATATTGAGAATTCTTCCAATTCACTTAAGACGACAACGATAAGATCATACAAGCTGGTGGTCGGAGTCGAACCGACGACCTACGGTTTACGAAACCGTTGCTCTACCGACTGAGCTACACCAGCATTGAACGTTTATTTAGAGAGATTTGAGATATTGGTCGACTGACTCAGCCGCGCTTCGACCTTGATGAATTGTCAAACGATGAACAAGATTTTGTAATATTTGAACGCCGCCTCTTGCTATTTGATAAGTCTGTACTCAATCAATGCGCGCAACAAAACCTACACCGCACGCATTTAGACAAAACTCCCACGGATTTTTAAAGCTGGGGAAGAAAAATCTTCGACCTAGTGAAGCGAAATTCGTGAGAGACCCGAACAGACCGAACGAGCGTATTTTACGGATTTTTATTTATTTTTAAATAAAAAAATCCAAGCAAAGTTTTGCCGTCAATAATTTTCTTTTCTCGAATCATTTTATCAATCTCGGGAGAAGAAAATTCTCGAACTTCTAAATCCTCATCTTCATCACACGGCATTCTGGCGCGAGTGAAATTTTCCGCTAAATACATAACCATTTTTTCTCCGGATATGCCGGGAGTAGGATAAAATTCAAAAAGTTTTTTAAGTTTCCGAGGACGCATGGCAATTTCTTCCATCAATTCTCTTTTTGCCGCGGCGGTGAAGGATTCGTTTTTTTCTCTTCCTCCCGCCGGAAATTCCCATATCTTTTTTCTGAGCGGGAAACGATACTGCCGAACCAATAGATATTTTCCATCGGCAGTTTTGGGAATCATCACAACGCAGCCAGGATGTTCGATAACTTGCCTTGATAAAATTTTTCCGGCAGATGTTTTGATGTCGCAATCAACCAGTTTGACCGCGCCTTTAGAAAACACAACGCGCTTTTTTATGGTTTGAAATGTTTTTTGGGATTTTTTTATAACGGAGGACATGAAAACTAACTTATAGATTAATTGCTGCTCAGAAGTTGGGAGAAATGAGATGTGAAATTAGGATACGAAGTCGGGATGCATTCAGTGTTATTTATGACAATCGGTCCTTTAGATTTTAAACTGGCAATCGCCAAACTCATCGCGGTTCTGTGGTCGCCAAAACTTTCCACTGCTGCTCCATGAAGCTCAGGAACGCCTTTTATCAAGGATCCATCAGGAAGCTCTTCAATATTAGCGCCAACCGCTTTTAAATTTTTTACCATAGATTGAATTCTATCAGTTTCTTTTACGCGAAGTTCCGCCGCGCCTGAAATCAAGCTTTCCCCCTCAGCAAGCGCCATCGCTACCATCAAAATCGGCAACTCATCTATGAGCGAAGGTATTTCTTCATGCGTAACACCAGTTCCATGCAGTTTTGTGCCGCGTATTCTAATAGTTCCCATTGGTTCGGGAATCGTGTGCGTAATTTGTATTTCTATATTCGCGCCCATTCTCTTTAAGACTTCTAAAACGCCCGTCCTTGTTGGATTTAACCCTACATTTTTAACTTCAATATCGGAGCTCTCGGTCATTGCCGCTCCGACAATAAAAAAAGCCGCTGATGAAATATCTCCCGCGACATACGCTGTCAGCGGCAATAACATTTCGGTTTGTTCGATTATGAGATTTTGTTCAACCTTCTGAAATTTGGCGGCTGTTGATTCTAGAAATCTTTCCGTGTGGTCGCGTGATGGAATATCTTCACGAACAATTGTTCTGCTTTCGGCAAATAACCCGGCAAAAAGTATCGCGGATTTTATCTGCGCACTGGACAACTTATTATCAAAATCAATACCTCTAAGTTTACCGCCACGGATTGTGAGCGGCGTAAAGTTCGCGTTTTCTTTCCCCTTTATTTGCGCACCCATTTGCTTTAGAGGCTCAGTAACTCGTCGCATGGGACGAGTTGATAAGGACGGATCGCCGACTAAAGTGGCTTCAAATCGTTGCCCCGCCAAGATGCCGAGCATGAGCCTTGTCGAAGTTCCAGAATTGCCCAACCAGAGTTCTTTTTCAGGAGCGGCTAAGGAATGTAGCCCTCGTCCAATAATCTCGACTTTGCCCGTTCCTTTTTTGTGCTCTATCTTAACGCCCATTTGTTGCATGGCGAATAGCGTATTAAGGCAATCTTCCGCTTCGAGAAAATTTTCATAATGACTTTCGCCTTCCGCCAAAGAACCAAAAAGAATTGCGCGGTGAGATATGGACTTGTCCCCGGGAGGAGAATAAGAGCCTAAAAGTTTTTTATCATTAGCGTCAAAGGTGAGAAATGCCATAAAATTATTTGCGGTGGACCCAAACACGAAGGCGGTCTTGTTCGGCTAAGATTTTATCTTCTCGAGCTAGAATTTCTTTTTGTTGATTTTCTATCGCTTGAAGGCGAGACTTTATCTCTGATAAATCAGCTAGGACTTGATTAGGAAAATCTGTTTCATTCACAGCAAAAAGAGAAGAAGGCCCTATCGCAAAAAAAATGAAAATAGCGCACAATATATTACGCGAGGAGAACTTCATCGCCTTCCCAAACTGGATTTGCAGAGTCTTCGTCAAGAAGAGTGGCCGCGGAAAATTTATCATAAAGTTTTTCAACTTGAATATTCGCAATGGTTTGAGTATTTCTGATGACTTTTAAGCGGTCGCCCATGCGAAGTCCGTCATTTAGCCCTTGATTGATAACTACAAAATTAAATTTACGATTAACCGTCAAAATCTTTTTATCAGGTATCGCGATAGACGCTGAAGTCGCGGGAATAATGGATGTCGCGTTAGAAGAATAATCAGTATCGTAAGAAGTTGTTTGGGGCGTGTCAGGGATAAAAGCCGGCGGGGAATCAGTCCCAAACGATTTCGGTTGTTGCGTTTGAATTTTCGTGGATGTGATAGGTTTAAAAGACAACTTTTCATCTGTTATTGTTACTTCTCTGGACGGCTTTTCAAAACTCAATTGCTCGCGTTCCGATGATGAAGTTGAAGCGGTATCTTGTGAAGAAGACGTTAGCCCTTTAAACGCCACTTGATTGGTATCGGCTGGAGTAACTCCACACGCAGCCTGCGCGTCCTGCGCTTTCTTTTCAAGAACGGTTACCTGCTTTTGCAAATTGGTTATTAAATTTTGATGCGTTTTAAGTTGTTTTTCAAGAGAGCTTTTTTCCGTATCTAATCTGTTTTGAGCATTTTGAAGTTTTTCAAGTTGAACCTTCATAGCGTCAGCGCGAGCGCGATATTCTTTGCTTCTAGTTTCTAATTCTTCATTCGCAGATTGAATCGAGGCTATTTTTTCTTTCGATTGATTATATTTCGCTTCTACTCCGGAACGGACAGTTTGTTCTTTGATTAAATCTTGATACAGATAATAAGAACCGCCCGCTGCTAATAATGAAATTATAAAAGCAAAAACCACTCCTAATTTCGAACCCATATTCGCCTCATATTTTTAAGTTTGGCGCCGTGCGTCATAAAGTATAAAGACAAAATAAATCGGAGAGAGATCGGAGACAAAATCTATGCCGCCAATCTCTCTCCATTTGCTATCACTTAAGAAAGATGCTTGCTTACAAGCTTTGTCATTTCAAACATATTGACAACTTTTTTACCGCCGAAAACTGGTTTCAATTTCTCGTCAGCATTGATGTTGCGTTTGTTCTTGGTATCTTGAAGTTTGTTTTTCTTGATATATGCCCAAAGTTTCTTGACAACTTCACTGCGAGGAAGCGGCCCTTTGCCAACTACCGCTGCAAGATCTTCACTTACTTTCAAAGGTTTCATAAACGCTGAATTTGCTTTCGCCATATTGCTCTCTCTCCTTTTTGTTTGACCGTATCGTCAAATTTGAACGATCAAATTTGAGTTACACGGCTTTGCTGGTTTGTATGCTACATTACAATTGGAAAAAATTAAAAGGTTTTCTACTCGAGAAACCTTCCTATTAAAGACTTATTTCGGCTTTGCCAGCAAAAACTTCAGTTCTTTCATAAAATGCCCGACATCTTGAAAGTCTCGATAAACGCTTGCAAACCGAACATAAGCAACTTGATCAATTTTGGAAAGCTGCGTCATTATAAACTCGCCGATTATTTTTGACGGCACTTCCCTATCATATTTTTCGCGAATCATAGTTTCAAGTTCATTTGCGATTTTTTCTTGGCTAGCTAAAGGAACGGGACGTTTTTCACAAGCCTTGTAAACTCCAGAAAGGACTTTTGCCCGCTCATAAGTTTCTCTTCGCTGATCTTTTTTAACAACGAACATCGCTATTTCTTCAACTCTCTCATAAGTTGTGAAACGCTTCGCGCACGCGATGCATTCGCGACGACGACGGACAACCTGTCCTTCTTCCGCCACGCGAGAATCAACCACTTTATCTGAATCTTCTTTGCAGTATGGGCAGCGCATTGAAAATTATCTCTATTGCAATTCCGGATAAAGTGGAAATTTTTTAGTGAGCATCTCAACTCGGCTTTTAATTTTCATAAGTTCCGTTTCATTTTCGACATTTTTAGTCGCGTCGTCAATTAGCTGAGCGATTAAAACCATTTCCGGCTCTTTCATTCCGCGAGCTGTAACGGCGGGCGTCCCTAGCCTGACTCCGGAAGCTTTGAAAGGAGATTCTTTGTCGAAAGGAATAGTATTTTTGTTGGCGGTGATTTTAACTTTATCTAAAAGCTCTTGAACTTGTTTGCCATTGAAACCTTTAATCGTAACATCAACAAGCATTAGATGATTATCAGTCCCGCCGGAAACAATTCTCCAGCCACGATTTGCAAGCTCTTCGGCAAGAACCTTTGCGTTTCTAACAATTTGAGCCGAGTAGTCTTTAAACTCAGGCGCAAGAGCTTCTTTAAACGCAACTGCTTTTGCCGCGATTATGTGCATCAATGGCCCGCCTTGAATACCGGGAAAAACCGCGCTATCAATTGCTTTCGCGTGCTTTTCTTTACATAAAATAAGTCCCGCGCGCGGACCTCGAAGCGTTTTATGCGTTGTAGTTGTTACAACATCAGCGTATGGAATAGGACTTGGATGATGCCCCGTGGCAACAAGCCCCGCAAAGTGCGCCATATCCACCATTAAAATAGCGCCGACTTTATCGGCGATTTCGCGGCCGCGTTTAAAATCGATTATTCTAGGATACGCCGACGCGCCCAACAAAAGCATTTTAGGTCTCTCTTCTAATGCTAATTTTTCAAGAGCGTCATAATCAATTTGTTCGTTTTTGGGACTAACCCCATAAGGAATTATTGTGTAAAAACAACCGGAATAATTCATTTTGTGCCCATGCGACAAATGTCCGCCGTGAGATAAATCCATGCCGAGAATTTTGTCGCCTTTTTCAAGAAGCGCCATAAATACGGCTATATTCGCGGAAGTTCCGCTATGCGGCTGAACATTGGCATGCTCTGCGCCAAAAAGTTTTTTAGCGCGATCAATCGCGAGTTGTTCTATCACATCCGCGTTCTCGCAGCCGCCATACCATCTCTTCCCGGGATAGCCTTCGGCGTATTTGTTGGTAAGAACGGAACCCATTGCTTCCAAAACAGAAAGGGATGTGAAATTTTCGCTCGCGATCAATTCGATATTTTCATTTTGCCGACGGACTTCGTTTCGTATCGCCTGATAAATTTCAGGATCGCTTTTTTTTAATTGCGTATGATCAATGATGCTGTTCTTCATAAGCCTTAATTTTGTTAACACGGATTTCATGCCGTCCCCTTTCAAATGCTGTCTTTAACCAAGTATCAATTAATGGGAAAATAATATGCTGTGGTAAAAAGCCCGCGCCAAGTATAAGCATATTTGAATCGTTGTGCTGGCGAGAAAGCTTCGCTTGTTCAATATTGGAACAAAGCGCGGCACGAACGCCTTTTACTTTATTGGCGGCAATCGCGCTTCCGATGCCGGTATAGCAAATGCCTATCGCGCGCAAACACTCGCCGGCGGCAACTTTTTCTGCCGCTGGGAAAATAAAATCTGGATAATCGCAGGAGTCTTCCGCGAAAGCTCCGCAATCAACCACTCTAAAATTTTTATCTTTTAAAAAATCTATCAAAATATTTTTGAGTTGAACTCCTCGATGATCTGTAGCTATCGCGATTCTCGGCTTTAACATTTGCTTTCCCTTTAGTCTATTTGAATAATCCGACTAATGTTTTGAGTCAGTTTTTTTTCTATTTGAACCAACGTTTTTTCATAAACATCAATACCAAGACCAATGGGGTCTTCTATATCAAGCGTCCAAATTCTATCTTTTACATCTGGCATTCTTTTAACTATAAAATCCGTGTGCGTCGGCGTCATTGAAACAATTAAATCAGAACTCCATAAATCGCCGTCTTTTAGCGAACAGCTTCTGAATTTGCTCAAGTCAATTCCGCGATTCCGCATTACAAACTCAGCTTCGGGGGTGCAAGGAAGCCCGTCCCTAGCCATTGTCCCGCACGATAAAACTTCAATTTTATTTCCAAGACCTTTTTGCTCAACACAATGTCTAATCCACGCTTCTCCGATTGGCGAACGACAAGTGTTTCCAGTGCAAACAACCAAGATTCGTTTAAGCGGCGCGCCGTTTGTATTTATTTTTTCAATGAGCTTATGAACATCGGAATGCAAAGCTCCTTCACGCAAAACCGCCGGCTTATCGCCCGCGACATCTACTACGGTCGAATCAAGCGCATAATCCGCTCGTCCGCCGTCTATCGCCAAAGCGAAAGATTCACTAGGAAGCGACTTAATCGCGGCATCAACCGTTTTTGGCGATGCGCCAGAACTTAAGTTCGCGCTTGTGGCGATAAAAGGACTTCCGACTTCTTCTATTATCGATTGAGCTATTTTATTTTTAGGAAACCGTATGCCTATTTTTTTATCATCTTTAGTTGGCATAATCAATGTTACCGGTCCAGGCAAAAAAGTTTGTGCGAAAGTTCGGACAAGCGGAGTCTTTTTTATTTCTAGGGTGTCAAGCGTAGTCCAATTACTAATATGCAAAGAAAATGGTTTGTTTGTCGGACGGCCTTTTATTTTGTTCAGTTTTTCCGAAACTTCGGGTGTTACAGCGCTTGAGCCGATACCGTAAACAGTCTCGGTTGGGAAGATAATAAACTCGCCGTTCCGAATAAGACGGGCAATATCGCGAACCCTGTTCTTGTCGGGCTCCCTAGCATCCAGCTTAATAATTGTCGTCGAACTTTTAACCATTTTTTTATTTTCTACGAATTTTATCCTGCAGTTTTTTGTTTTTTTCTTTACACGCCGCGGCAATGTCTTTTTTGTATTTTTCAATTTTCTTTGTAAGTCTCTTATCCGCTAGCGCCAAAATCTGCGCGGCAATAATTCCGGCATTGCGCGCGCCGGATTTCCCAATAGACACAGTCGCGACTGGAACTCCGGCGGGCATTTGAACCGTAGAAAGAAGCGCGTCCAAACCGTTTAGCGAAGTCGCTGAAAGCGGAACTCCAATTACGGGCAAAGTTGTGTTTGCCGCGACAGCGCCTGCAAGATGCGCGGCAGCTCCTGCTCCTGCTATAAAAACCTTTATCCCGCGTTTCGCGGCGTTTTTAGCGAGACTGGCAACTTCGTCCGGCGTTCTATGTGCTGACATCACCTGTATTTCATACGCGATACCAAACAAATCAAGCGCGGTCGCGCCTTCCTGCATAACTTCCCAATCAGAATCGCTGCCCATTAAAATTGAAACTTGTTTTTTCATCGCAACACCTCTATGGCCTTTTGTCCAATATCATGGCGATAAAACCCGCCTTTAAAATGAATATTGGAAGCTAATTTATACGCTTTTTCTCTAGCTAACTTTAGACTTTCTCCAAGCGCCGTTACGGCAAGTACTCGTCCGCCCGAAGTTACTATTTGTTTTTTATCATTAAGAGATGTCCCAGCGTGAAAAACAATGGAGTCTTGCTGTCCCTCGCCGTTTTCAAGTCCTGCTATTTCCAAACCTTTTTCATACGAACCGGGATAACCGCCTGATGCCATAACAATTGTTATGCAAGATTCTCTTTTCCAGTTAAGAGAATCAATAGTTAAATTACCGTCCGCTATTTCTTTTAATACAGGCAACAAATCAGACTGAAGTCTAGGCAATATCACCTGCGTTTCCGGATCGCCCAGCCTGCAATTATATTCTAATACAAACGGTCCATCTTTAGTCATCATAACACCGACGTAAAGAACTCCTCGGTATGGCATCCCATCACGCGCAAGACCGTCAATTAACGGACGAACAGCAAGCTCAATTATCGCCTGCAGTTCTGCGTCCGTTACGCTATTGCTCGGGGAGAACGCTCCCATTCCGCCGGTATTCGGTCCTTGGTCGTGATCGTATGCGCGTTTATGGTCGCGGGCGGACGCAAGCGGTAAAATCTTTTTCCCGTCTGTTAAAACTAAAACAGAGACTTCCTCACCTTTAAGACATTTTTCAATCACGACTCGTTCGCCCGCCGCGCCGAAAATCTTACCATCCATTATTTGCGCTATAGCGGTTACGGTTTCTTCTGAACTCTGACAAATAACAACTCCCTTTCCCGCCGCAAGACCGTCCGCCTTTACCACCGCGGGCATTTCAATTTCAATGGCATAGTGCTTGGCTTCATTAGAATTTGAAAAGACTTCGTATTCCGCCGTGGGAATCCCGTATTTTGTCATCATCTCCTTAGAAAAAACTTTGCTCCCTTCAAGAAGCGCCGTTTGTTTGGAAGGCCCAAAAAGTTTCAGTTCTTTTTCAGCAAATTTATCCCAAATACCAGCGACCAGCGGAACCTCGGGACCGACAACGGTAAGGTCAATTTTCTCTTTCAAAGTGAACGCTAGCAGCTCGTCAATATTGTCCGCGGAAATCGCGACACACTCGGCTATTTGGGATATCCCAGCATTTCCAGGCGCCGCGTACAATTTGGTAAGTTTTGGACTTTGTGCGATTTTCCACGCGAGCGCGTGCTCTCTGCCTCCGGAGCCGATTAACAAAACTTTCATTCTACGGTAACTCCTGTTTGTTTAACTATCTCGCCAACTATCCATGATTTGAGTTTAAATTTTTGAAGAATTTTTTGCGCGGCAGAAACTTCTTTTTTATCAAGGATAACCGTCATTCCAATTCCCATATTAAATGTCTTATACATTTCGTGATCGGATATATTCCCCGCGACTTGCGCGATTTTAAAAATCTCCGGAACAGTCCATGCGAACTTATTTATTTTCGCTCCAAGTCCTTTAGGAAAAACCCTAGGCAGATTATCATAAAATCCGCCGCCCGTAATATTCACAATCCCTTTTAGAGCTATTTTCTCCAAAAGCGCAAGAATTGGCCGGACATAAACTATTGTCGGTGTTAATAATTTTTTTCCAATCTCGCCCTTCAATTCCTTTTCGGAAAAAATCTTTCTAAGCAAAGAATATCCATTGGAATGAAACCCTGATGACTGAATACCAAGTATCAGATCGCCGAATTTAATCTTTTCGCCAGTTACAACTTTTTTACGGTCAACTGCGCCTACAGAAAAACCGGCTATGTCATATTGCGCAGCAAGATTTTTTCTATTATCCGTGTAAAAACCCGGCATTATCGCGGTTTCGCCGCCGACAAGAGCGCATCCTGCTTGACGACAGCCATCTGTTATTCCTTTTAAAACTTCTCCGATAATTTTTGTCTCAAATTTTCCAGAGGCATAATAGTCCAAAAAGAAAATTGGCCGTGCGCCTGTCGTAATGAGATCATTTACGCACATCGACACCAAGTCAATTCCTATTGTGTCGTGCTTACCCAAAAGCCGCGCGAGCTCAAGCTTTGTTCCAACACCGTCAGTCGAGGCTACAAGAAGCGGGTCTTTTATACCGGTTTTCTTTAGATCAAAAAGAGAGGCGAACCCAAGCGTGTTTCCCATTACACCCGAATTCCGCGTGGAGCAAATCATGGAAGAAATTTTTTTGTTATACGCGTCATCGCCTTTTAAATGCGGAACGCCTGCTTTTTCGTATGTCCAACTCATAGTTTGCAGCAATTCCTTTTGTTTTCAAGTTTGTATTTATCATCCGCGTCATAAATTTTTGTGGGATATTTTCCCGTAAAGCACGCCGAGCAAAAATTGCTTGGATTTTGCGATGTCGCCGCGAGCATTCCATCCAAACTTAAATAGCCAAGAGAGTTAACATTCAAAAACTTTTTGATTTCTTCCATAGAACTATTAGCGGCAAGCAATTCTTTTTTGGACGGAAAGTCTATGCCGTAAAAACAAGGAGACACATGAGGCGGACAACTGATTCGCATATGCACTTCTTTTGCCCCCGCTGAACGAAGCAGCTTTACACGGTTTTTCGCGGTGTTTCCGCGAACTATTGAATCGTCCACAACGATAACTCGTTTGCCTTCGATGGTTTCTTTTATTGGGTTTAATTTGATGCGCACCTTAAGTTTTCGGCTTGCTTCGGAAGGACTCAAAAATGTTCTGCCAATATAGTGGTTGCGTATAAACCCAAAAGAAAAAGGGATGGCAGACTCACGCGAATATCCAAGAGCCGCCCAGCTGCCTGAGTCCGGAACAGGCACAACAATATCCGCCTCGACTGGATATTCGCGGGCAAGCTGCCTGCCCATTTTTTCACGAACAAGGCCAACATTGTCGCCAAAAATTCTCGAGTCAGGGCGCGCAAAATACACATGTTCAAAAATGCAGGGAGATGTATTAATTTTTTCATCTTTGAAAGGAAAATGGCTGCGAATCCCCTTTCTATCAATAACAACAATTTCTCCGGGCTCAATTTCGCGAATAAATTCAGCTTCTATCAAATCTAACGCGCAAGTCTCTGACGCAAGCACATAACTTTGTCCTAACTTCCCTAAACACAGAGGCCGAAATCCATTAGGATCGCGAACACCAAATAAATGCTCTTCGGTCAATAGGACAAGACTGAACGCGCCTTTGGTACGCTTAGCAGCTTCAATTACACCCTCTTCATGGGAACGATAGCTTGGCTTTGCAATCATATGAACAAAAACTTCGGAATCGATTGTGGTTCCAAAAATTGAGCCATACGCTTCAAGTTCCGCGCGAATTCTCTCTGAGTTTACAAAATTTCCGTTATGAGCAATCGCGATTTGTCCGCGTGAATAATCAACTTTATAAGGCTGCGCATTTGTAATAACAGACGAACCTGTCGTGGAATAACGTACATGCCCAATGGCATTTTTACCCGGCAGCTGCGCAAAAGACGCTTCGTCAAAAGCCTCTCCGACAAGTCCCGCTTTTTTTATGAGATAAAGGTCAGAACTGTCGCTTGTGCAAATGCCTGCAGCCTCTTCGCCGCGGTGCTGAAGCGCAAAAAGCCCCATTTGCGTGATGCGTGCCGCGTGAGGATGATTATATATTCCAAAAATGCCGCACATTATTTTCGCTCCATGATGTTGACTATTGCGTTTTCAAATTTTTCTGTCAAATCCACTACTTTTGCATTGATTTTATCGTTAATTTCAAGAGTGTCTCCGCCGACAACGCCAATTTCATAAATCGGAACGGCAAATTTTTGAGCAAGTTCATTTAGCTCTTTAAGATTCTCTTTTTTAGCTGAAACAATTACGCGCGACTGAGATTCGCCAAAATAAAGCGCGTCAAGTCTTAAATCCTTCGACGCATTTAGAACGGAATCAAGATTGATTTTTGCTCCAAGTTTTTTATCACTCTTAATTGAACTTTCCGCGATAGCAACAGCAAGCCCGCCTTCCGCTAAATCATGACAAGATGAAAGTTTTCGCGCGTTGGCAGCTGTCAAAATAAATTCCTGCAGCACTTTTTCACACTTCAAATCAAGCCGTGGCGGCAATCCCTGTCTAAGCCCATGCTCAATCATAAGGTAATGGCTGCCGCCAATTTCATTAAACGTATCGCCAATCAAGAGGATTACATCGCCTTCATTTTGAAACGCGGAAGGAACGCGTTTTTCAATATTATCCAAAACACCGACTATGCCGATAGTAGGCGTCGGGAAAATAGCGGCTTTTGGACTTTCGTTGTAGAAACTTACATTTCCTCCCGTAACGGGCAACTCAAGCGTTTTGCATGTTTCTATCATTCCTGATACGGAATTGTGAAATTGCCAGAAAACATCTGGTTTCATAGGATTGCCAAAATTAAGACAATTTGTTACTCCAATAGGCTTCGCACCTGAGCAAACAACATTGCGAGAGGCCTCCGCCACGGCTATTTTTCCGCCTTCAAATGGATCAAGATACGCGTAAAGACTATTGCAATCCGTAGAAATCGCAATTCCCTTTTTTGTGCCTTTTACGCGAATAAGCGCTGCGTCGTGTCCGGGATAAAAAACAGTATCGGTTCTGACCATATGGTCGTATTGTTTCCAAACCCAAGACTTAGACGCGACTGACGGATGGGAAAGAATCTCATTAAGAGTCGCATTAAAATCTTTTGGTTCAGCAATATTTGTCAAATCCAGTTTTTGAACTTCATCGAGATATTCGGGCTTCGATTCTTCTCTAACATAAATCGGTCCATCATCCGCAAGCGCCTTGGCGGGAATTTCAGCCGCTAAATTTCCTTCGTTCAGCACTCGATATTTATCGCCTTTTATAACTTCTCCGATTTTCACCGCGTGCAAATCCCATTTTTCAAAAATATCTTCGACGAGTTTTTCTTTGCCTTTTTTTACTATGACGAGCATGCGTTCTTGCGATTCAGATAAAAGAATTTCGTATGGAATCATTCCTGTTTCGCGTTTCGGAACGTATGCCAAATCGATTTCAATTCCCGTTGACGCGCGAGACGCGGTTTCACAACCTGCGCAAGTAAGTCCAGCGGCGCCCATATCCTGCATCCCAACAAGCGCGTCTGTCTTGAGAAGCTCAAGACACGCTTCCATCAAAAGTTTTTCCATAAACGGATCACCCACCTGAACAGCGGGTCTATCTTCATTGCTTTTCTCAGATAGTTCTTTTGACGCAAACGCCGCACCTCCCAGTCCGTCGCGGCCAGTCGTTGAGCCGACATAATAAACAGGATTTCCCACGCCATGCGCCGCGCCGTGGACAATCGCGTCTTTTTTAATAATACCAAGCGCTAGCGCGTTTACTAGCGGATTTCCTTCATACGAGTCATCAAAATAAACCTCGCCGCCGACTGTGGGAATTCCCATACAATTCCCATAATGAGCAATCCCCGCGACTACGCCTCTAAAAAGATGCTGATTAACTGGTTTTGATAAATCTCCAAATCGCAGAGAATTCATCAAAAGAACAGGGCGCGCGCCCATTGTAAAAATATCCCTCAAAATTCCTCCGACACCTGTTGCCGCGCCTTGAAACGGTTCAATTGCCGAAGGATGATTATGACTTTCCACTTTAAAACAAACCGCGTAACCATCTCCAATGTCAACAATGCCGGCATTTTCCGCGCCGGGCGCTACAAGCAAATGCTCTTTGTGCGGCAACTCCGCGTTCATTTTGGCAAAAAGTTTTAAAATCGGTTTGGAATTTTTGTATGAACAATGTTCACTCCACATAACGCTAAACATTCCAAGCTCGGTAATGTTAGGATCCCGGCCAAGTATTTCTTGAATTTTTTTATATTCTTCGGGCGTAATACCGTGCGCGGCGATTGTTTCTGGAGTAATTATTTTTTCAGTTTCTATATCGGGCATATTTTTAGTCCAATGCGTTAAAAATGCTTTCAAAAATTTTTCTGCCATCTGTCGAACCAAGCAAATCCTCGCTTGAACGCTCAGGGTGCGGCATCATTCCTAAAACGTTTTTCTTTTTATTAACAATTCCCGCAATGTTGTCGCGCGAACCGTTTGGATTAAACTTATCGTTCACAACGCCATCGCTAGAGGAATATTTAAAAATAATCTGCGAATTATCCTGAAGAGATTTCAGCGTGTTATCATCGCAATAATAATTTCCTTCGCCGTGCGCTATAGGAACTTGCAAAACCTCGCCGGCATCCATTTGACGCGTAAAAATTGTCAAATTTTCTTCTGTGCGGATAAAAGCGTGTGAACAAATAAACTCTAGAGATCGATTGCGAAGCATCGCTCCTGGCAAAAGCCCCGCCTCCAAAAGAATTTGAAATCCATTACAAATGCCGATTACGGCCCTGCCGTCATTGGCGTGTTTTATGACAGGTTCCATTATGGGAGAAAATCTTGCGATGGCTCCTGTTCTCAAATAATCGCCATAACTAAAGCCGCCGGGAATTACAACCAAGTCAACTTTTGGAAGATTTCTTTCCTTGTGCCAAACATATTCAACCTGCGCTTTCACAACATCTTTGAGCGCGTGATAGCAATCGGTATCGCAATTTGAACCGGGAAAAACTAAAACTGCGGCTTTCATATTATTGGCTCTCTTGTTTTTTTAAATGTTTTTAAACGTTACAGAATTCATTCAAAACGCAGCGCTTACGCAACTTCTTCCAGCTCGAACGAATATTCTTCTATTACAGGATTATAAAGCAGCTTATCACACATCGCGTGAATAGATTTTTCTGCCGATTCTTTGTCCGCTGCCTCAAGCTCAAGTTCAAAGTATTTTCCGATACGAAGACTTTTCGCCTCCTTAAATCCCATAGTCGAAAGCGCGTGAAGAGTTGTCTGCCCTTGAGGATCTAAAACGGACTTTTTTAAACTTGTATGAATTGTCGCTTTGAATTTCATAAATTCTCCTCGATTTTGACCTTAAATTTTTTTGCCTGTCAAACGTTCATAAATATCGCAATACGCGGCCGTGGTTTTTTCAATAATTTCTTGCGGAAGATCCGGGGCCGGCGGCTGCTTATTCCACGTAAGTGTTTCAAGATAATTGCGGACAATTTGTTTATCAAAGCTAGGCTGATCGTGTCCGGTTTCATAACTTGCGGCAGGCCAAAACCGTGAACTGTCCGGCGTTAAAATTTCGTCAATAAGCATTAACTTGCCGTCATAAATACCAAACTCAAACTTTGTATCCGCAATAATTATGCCTTTTGCCGCCGCGTATTCTTGACCTTTTTTATATAAAAGAATCGACAATTCTCGGACTTGTTCAGCAATGCTTTTCCCAACAATTTGTTTTGCTTCGCTAAAATCAACATTCATATCGTGTCCGCTCTTGGCTTTAGTCGAAGGCGTGAAAAGCGGTTCCGGAAACTTATCGCATTGCTTGAGCCCTGACGGAAGCAAATGCCCGCAAACTTTTCCAGTAGCAAGATAATCTTTCCAGCCAGAACCTGTTATATATCCGCGCACAACGCATTCTATTGCAAGCGGCTCGGCGCGTTTTACAAGGACAGAACGTCCTTCAATTTCGTGACGAAAGTCCGCAAGAACCTTCTCTGGCAATCCCATCTTGTCAATATCAGCGCTGATAAGATGCTGCGGCATAATGTCTTTAAAATAATTCTGCCAAAAAAGCGTAATTTGATTTAAAATTTTTCCTTTTAATGGAATTGGATCAGCCAAAACAACATCAAACGCGCTCAAGCGATCTGTTGTTACAATCAGAAGTTTGTCTTCGCCGATGCCGTAAATATCGCGAACCTTTCCCATCGCGACTTTGGTCAAAGGAAGATGAGTTCCAATCACCGCGAATTTTTTTGGGACGGAATAGGTCATTTTATTTTCTCTTATTTACTGAAATTCCAGCGCGTTTCAAAATCTCCGAAACGTTTTTTATATGGCGCTCATAACTAAACGCCGAACGAATTTCGCTGGGAGTTAAAATCTTTAAAATCGCGGCATCCGACAAAACAACATCAGAAAGTTTCAGATTGTCATTTCCCCAAAGTTTTTGCGCGGCGTCTTGAACAAGTTTGTAGCCCGCCTCGCGAGTAAGGCCTTTTTGAACTAGCTTTAACAAAAGTCCCTGAGAGAAAACCATTCCGCGGCTTGCTTCAAGATTCTTAATCATACGATCTTTGTTTACTACAAGATTGTCAATTACGTTTTGCATAAGTCCAAGCATATAATCGAGCAAAATTGTGCTGTCGGGGAAAATTACGCGTTCCACGGATGAGTGCGTAATATCCCGCTCGTGCCACAACGCAATATTTTCTAAACCGGCAAGTGCGTTTCCGCGAAGAATTCTTGAAAGCCCCGCCACGCGTTCGCAAGTAATAGGATTTCGTTTATGAGGCATAGCGGAAGAACCTTTTTGCCCTTTTGAAAAAAACTCTTGAACTTCATAAGTTTCTGTTTTTTGCAAGCTGCGAATTTCCGTGGCAAGCTGCTCAAGAGTCCCTCCGACAAGCGCGATTGCCGATAAAAACTCAGCATGGCGGTCGCGCTGCAGTACTTGAGTGGAAACAGGCGCGGGATTAAGTCCTAACTTTTTGCAAACAAACGCTTCAACTTTCGGATCGACATTCGCGAATGTTCCAACAGCTCCGGATATTTTGCCAAATCGGATGTTTTCCCGCGCGACTTCAAGGCGAGACACGCCTCGCTCGCAGGCTTCCTTAAAAAGTGCCATTTTAATGCCAAAAGTAATAGGTTCGGCGTGAACCCCGTGAGAACGCCCAACCATCAAAGTAAAGGCGTGAGTTTTTGCTTGGCGAGCCAAAAGCGCGATTAGTTTTTTAAGTTCGCGAATAAGAATATCCGCCGCTTCAACGGCTTGAAGAGAAAGCCCTGTATCAAGAATATCAGATGAAGTTAAGCCGAAGTGGACGTATCGTCCGACTGGTCCGACATATTCGGCAACATTTGTAAGAAACGCGATAACATCGTGATTGACAACTTTTTCAATTTCTCTGACACGTTTAATATCAAACTTTGCTTTTGTGCGAACTTTTTTGGGGATGTCTTTGGGTATATAACCATATTGCGCCAAACCTTCGAGCGCGGCGAGTTCAACCTCAAGCCATTTTTGAAGCTTGTTTTCTTCCGTCCAAACTCTTGACATTTCTGGGCGACTATAACGGGGTATCATTTTAAAATCCAATCTCTATAGGTTTTTAATACTTTACGAAACTGGTAGCGCTAACGGGATTCAAACCCGTGTTTCCGCCTTGAGAGGGCAGCGTCCTAGATCAGGCTAGACGATAGCGCCTTAATCTCACAATGAATCACAAAAACAAAAAAAAGACCGCCCCACTCTCAAGGATTTATAATTAATTTGTCATACCGCACGAAGTTGCAGCATCCATTTCAGAGTGGATTCCGCGGCGACCGCTTTCCTGGCCATGCAGAATGACGATAAGGATTTGAAAATTAAGAACAAAGCATCAAAAACGCGTGCAGTATAACCTTGTGTTTGCGTTATGTCAACGCCACCACTAATTGTGGTTTTTATGATTCTATTAAACAAATTTAGAATAAATCGCTATGCGTTCCAGCCCTAACCAAAGTCAAAACAACCTCTTTGTCGTCCGCTAAATAAATCAACAACCAATCGGATTGTATGTGGTTTTCTCGCAGACCGGCATATCGTCTGACAATGAATGGTCTTTATATTTACTTGGGAGAGCGTATCCATCAATTAAAATTTGGATAACATTTTGGAGAAGAGACAGCTTAAGGCCGCGTTTTTGGACGAGTTTGAAATCTTTTTCGAACTGCGTAGTTACCTTTATTGTTTTCATTGTGAATTCAAATCGCGAAACAAACTTTTAACATCGGTAAAATTCAGACGCGTGATTTTAAATCGTAAACCGTGCGCTCCAAGTCCCTCAAGCGGTCATTTAGATAACGGACTTCTTGTTCCAAGTTGGAGATGCGACTGCTTGTGTTATCCGATTGGTCTCTTTTAAGGGTTTGTTCAATGTCAGAGAAATCATCATCTTCAGTTTGAGTTTGAACGACAGGAGCAGAAAAAGAGATCACAGGCAAAACAAACATTCCGATTAAAAACAGCATCATTATTTTTTTCATTTTGTTTCCTTTCAATTTTTTTTATGTCATTAAGGATTGGCGCAATTAACCGTAAGGTTGCGACACTTCCTGTATCAATGTATTAGCAATGTTATGCCGAGGCGGCGACGGTTTGACGACCAAGTATTTCGTCTACTAGACTCTTTAGAAGGTTGGACGCAAGACATGTCGCTATTTTGTAGAAGTAGTCAGTGTCAGGTTGAACTTTAGTAAGTTCTTCAAACTGATCTCTGCCTAGCCACGCCGCTAGTTGCCCGGTCCAGAAGAGTCTCCCGCCGCCAAACTCCTGGATATCGCCATCTTCATAAACCATCACTGAGAAACCGCGCTTGACAAGCGCAGTCAAACGATTCTTCAATGTCAAGTTGCGAAGCTCAGTCTGGCTAACCAAAATAGCCGTATGATTTTCCGGCGCTTTCGCGGTGATAATGTCAAGCTGCCTGATAGTATCAGCAGATTTCATTCCAGAAACATCTCCAAAAACTGACGCGCCTTTGTAGCGGATAACCTCCGAAGTCGTTTGTTTGAGAAGTTCGTCAAATGATAAACGAGCATCGGCCTTGCCTTGCAAAATCTTCTCGGCAAGAGTTGCCATCTCAGGCGTTATCCCATTAACATTCCCCTGCGCCGCGGCAAGAAGCGCGGTCAAAATTTCAATTTGTGAGGCAAAGCGCTTTTCATCTAACTGACGCATAACCTCGACTTGCGCTTGATACGCCTCAACCTCATCACCGCCGGCAGCGTGAACAAGTTCGTGAACCAAAATCGCTTGCAAATCCACGCCTTGAACCATTTCATCTACTACGATAAAGTTAGTTTCACCATCAAAATAAGCAAGATGCCCTTCAACAGCAGCTTTTTCTTCAGGCGTTTCAGCAACCTTATATGAAGGCGATTTCTCTATAACATAATCTTTATTCGCAACAAAAGCCTTCGCCCAAGCAAACGCTCCCTCCAAATCTAAGGTGGTTCTCATCTCAGATTTAGCGGCAGTTGGAACAGTTTCTGTTTTTACTTCCGCGGCGATTTCCGACACAGCCTCGCTTCTGAGCTCATCAGCTACAGGCGTTTCAGACGCTGCACGGAGGATCTCTTCTGTATACATCTGGATGACTATCGTTTTATATTGGGCTATCAAATCGTTGCTTTCTCCTTTTAAAAATGCGCGGTGAAGAGCATTTAAATCGGTTTCTGTCTTGCCCGCTTGCGCCAGGTATTGATAAAAATATCCGTTTCTATCCGCAAGGTTCAAAAGCACGCGCAGGTATTCAGGGTCAAAGCGAGTTGCTAGTCCTTCACGCGGCACCTCTATTCTCGCAATCCAAAGCGGGTCTTTGTTTAATCTTTGTTTGGTTTGCTCTAAAGTTTCACCCTTGTTAGCATTTGCCTTCACATAAGCGTTAATCGTATTTAGATTAAGCAAGTGAATCAATTCATATTTAATAGTATCAGGTCCCACGTCGTCAGGAACAAAAATTAATCCAGTTTGAGAGAATACTCCAGCATCAAACATATCCGGCGTTTCAGACCAGCCATGTGCTCCAGTATGACCAAGCGTTTTTTCAATGTTTGTCCAATCACTTCGCGGAACGCTTATATAATGGAAATCTTTGCCCTTAACTGTTACTTTTCTAACCCTAGCATTTTTAAAAGATTCCGCAGTCGCGTCTCTAAGCGATTTGCCATTTGTTCCATTTGCTCCATTAAATTGTCGGAAGCCTTCGACAATTTTCTCAGGCGTCAAATCTTCAAGTGCCCTTTGCTCATTTGACAAGCTGTTAAAATTTCCAAAAGAGCTAAACGCTTCCCCATCCTCCGCGGCAACCACATCAAAATTCAGACTCAATATTTGAGTTGAATAGTCAAAAATCTTCTTGTATGCCTTACCGGCTAATTGATTGGGTGTTTTATCTGCAGAATTTCTTGCGTCATTTATCAGATCTCTAAGCGCCGTGATTGTGTCATTGCCAATAGCAATTTCAGCGTTCGATTTAAGCAGCCCTTTATCGCTATAGTTTTTCGCAGTCTCTTGCGTCAAAATCGCGTTTGCCCGTTCGTAATTTCCTTTTGAAATTGCGTCGATCACTTCAAAATAATAACTAGCAAAACCTTTAGAAAGGTAATCTAAAATTAATTTCACCCTCTCTGGATCAGTCATAGGCTCATCGTTGATTTCTTTTATTTTTTGATAAAACTCGCTTTTGCGCGTGTTTGCCGCAAGCGAATCGTCTTCTTTTCCTACAGCATGCAAAACCTTCGCAAAGATGTCAGTTTTGCCCCAAAGAGCAATAAGCGAACTGGCAATACCTTCGCAATAAATATCTCTAACCATCTGCCCTATGGAATTCATACCATCATTTCTGCCAGTAAAATTCATGTAGTTTAAAAGAGTTGGATCTATTCCGGACGGCAATCGGACATTTTTCTCATAATAGTCTTTTAGTGAGGACAAATATCCTTCGCTCGCTTCGTGGAAGAAATACGACATCAAATACACCGTAATTTCTTCGGAAGTAACTTCTCCACGCATTTCCAAGTTTTTAAGTCTTTTTAAGAAACTGCGGACAAAAACAATTTTTCCATTGGCATTAAAGGCAACAGAATTATTTGTGTCGCTTTCGCCTGCCACACTTGTAAAATCCTTGATTTCTTCAAGTTGTGCCAAAGAAATTTGGAGCGATGCTTTTCTTGAATCATTCTTATCGAGTCCGTCAATTTTTTCTTTTATTTCCGATATAGCGCCATTGAGTCTTTTTATCAGCCCGTCACTGCTGTAATCATTGGCATTGACTTCAAACGCGGTTTGAATTTCCCCGTCAGAAAATAGTTCTTTAGCAGCCGCAATGCCTTCTCTTGAATAAAGTTTATTTTCGCGCGCTACGACAGCGTCTCTCAAAGCCTTTCTAACCTCTTCTGTTACAGGAAGATGTTTTTTCCGCAAATCATGTATTTGTTTTCTAATTTTTTCGACATCTTTATTAAGATTCGAAAAATCATTTCCTAAATTATCATATGTAATAATCTTGCCAGTAGCGGCATATTCAGCCAACACAGCATCTCGGAAAGGATCATGATTACCTAAACCTTGTTCGTATTCGCCAAAGTCTTCACCGTCGGCAAAAACTTCATTGGCGACAACAAGGAAATTATCTCTCCATAGTTTCAGCCAATTAACATTTACTCTGAACCAGTCTCTAATATTCAAAGTCTCTGTCATCTCATTAGAACGTCTCGTAGCGCCGTATCTTGCGTTTTTCTTTGCGATCTCAAGCGCTTTGGCCTCAGAGACCTTCGCCTGCACAGAATGCGCGTGGGCTCTAAGAGCTCTCATTAACATATCAGCGTTCATTCCGTTTTTATCAATTTTCGCAGCCGTGTTCAACAATTTCTCATAAGCCGTTTTAAGCCCTTCCGCATTTTTATAGTCGTCTTCACGGACAAGTCCCGTAAGCGCTTGCAATTTAATTAAAAAGTTTCGCGGTGTCTCCCCGGTATCAATAACTTTACTTATTATTTCAAAGTTGGTTTTCCAAGCATCTCCGCCTCTTATCGCGGAAACCCATTGCCAGTTCGCTTTTAAATTATCAGAAGACATTTTGAGCCATTTAGATTTAATCCAAAGATATGGCTTTTCAAACCAAGAATGCGTCGCTTTCGCGTTTAAATCCCTAAGAGTTTCTTGCATCTTCCGTTCCGCGTCTTGCGAGCGATATCGCGCCATAACATTCATTTTTTCTCGGCGAGCGGCTGCCATTCTTGTAGCTGTTTTTCGTTCAAACGCCTTCTTTGAAGACCCTTCTCTTTCAGCAAATTTGCTTTCGAGAACCTTGACCGCTTTAACCCAAGCGTTTTCACTTCTTGTCGCGTCAACAAACTCTTCCGAGCTTAGAGTTTTACCGGAAATTTGTTCTAACGCTATTAACTCCTGCACAAGATGGACCACAGGTTTGCCCGAATCTAACCCTCCAACGCCTTCTTGAATCATTTTTTCAGCAATACTAACTCTTAAAGTGTCAATATCGCTTGGTTGATTCCAATCTATAGTGAGCCCGGAACTATATTTATTTACCCCCAATTTTATCGCGAGCGATTTTAGGTCCGCAAAATTCAAAGCCGTCAGAGCTTGCACCGTTCGCGCAAATCTTACACCCGATTGATAAACAATATTAGAATCAGACACAGTTTTATCATCATCGTCTCCACCGCCAACCCAATGATTACGTCTTAACACATGTTTAATTAAGATAACAGGCGCCTTTCCAAGCGAAGTTTCCGTAATTTCTTTTCCGCCTAAATCCTTGCGTTCTTCAGGGTTTTCTTTCGCGAGGCCGTTTCCTTCGTTAAAAACATTAGCTACCGACTTAACTTCATAATTTTGAGCGGATGAAGAGCCGGGAATTGCCGCTATAGCAGGCAACATATCCGCGGTAATTAATTTGCTTATAGCCGCAATAACTTCTGACGGTTTTGTCGTCTGAGTTGTTCCCTTAACCGAAAGGTCATCGAGTTTAGGATCTTCAGTAGATAATTTAATAGGCTCTTCTAATTTTTCTTGTTCTTCTAGCAATGCCTTTCGAACCTCGTCCGACAATTTACTAAATTCTCTTTTCCCGTTTACATCCAATATTTTTGAACCCGTGTATTTTTCAAGGAAGTAATAAATTTTCCGTCTCGCGGCATCAAGCGCTGCCTCACCGCTTTGTCCTTTTCCGAGTTCCATATCGGTGTTTTCGCCAAAACTGTTCTGAAGCTCTCTTCGCATTTCAAGCAAAATTTCTCTGTCGGTCTCATTTTCCGTCCAGCGAAGTTTATCTATAAAATCTATCATGGTTCCTTCCAAATCTTCCAAAACGGTTTTCAGCAATAGATCTTTCATTTCAACTTTACTGTTATTTCTTAGCATTCTCGCAATTGTATCCGCCGTGTGAGTTTCATTTGCGGCATCCAACATCAAAAGATCCATTCGGTGAAAAGCATTTACAAATTCAGCAGTGTCTCCTGTTTTTTCTGTCGCAAAGTCCGCCTTTTTAAAGATAACCTTATCAACCTCAATTTGATCTTTGTCTGTTCCGTTCCGTAACTTTTCAATTTGTTCACCTGTAATTTTTCCAGACAAACAAAGCTTAGCTTTTTCCTGACTACTGACATAAAGAAACTTGCCATTAACACGAATACCGCGATCACGGCTCCAAAGCTGAATGGCATCGTGAGCGGTAGAGTTGGAGTTTAACAACGAAACAAATCGAGTTTTAGGAGGCGCTATTATATCCACGCCGCGCGTCGCTCCCATATCAAGGAAATAAGCAACGCGTTCGCCGTCTTTTCTGGTTTGAGCCAAAAACTTTTTCACGTCATCTGGCGAAGCATCATTTTCAAAAGGCAATGTTTCTTTATAAATCCCAGCAGCCGTAAATGTCCAGCGCTGCCAGCCCACTTCGGCAGTTTTAATAACCATGGTAGTGAATTTACCCTCGCCTTCACCCAACAGTTTGTCCGCCGTTTGTATTAAGAAATTAGAAACATTAACTTGTTTCATTCCAAACAAAATCGCGATGTCTTCAGTCCCGCTAACATCAATATTTTTTATTATCTCTTCTTCTGTTTTAAACGATGTTTTGTCGTTTGCGCCTATATTGTAATTACCAATATATCTCTCACCGCCTTTGTCTAAGAACGGATCTTTTCCTTTATCGTTGTAACTTTGATACGCAATGCCGTATGTTGCTCGCAATAGCGCTTGCATATGTTTCAAAGTGCCTGAGAAACCAATCATAATGGCGCCTTTTTCATTCATCACGCGAACCACGTCAGAACGCGATGACCGCACGCTTTCTTGCGATACGCCTACTGTTTCAAGATAATTTTGACCATTATTGACAGCCGCCAACATCTCCTCAGAGTTATTGTAAGACAAAGATGCCGCATCCAACCCGTTGTCTCTGCCAGAAGTCGCGTAATATCTCATCCAAACAAGCTGCGTATGCGCGGCAAGCGCGGCATTTGATTGCTGCAGCCGCGGCGCGACAGAATTTCCAGCCATAACTTTAACCATATCTTGCAATCGGAAATTCTTAAGAAGTGAAAGCCCCGAAACCCGTTCTCTTTTTTTGTTTTCGTTAGTAATTGTCATACGAACTTGAATTAGCATCTCCCAATCCTTACGGAATTGGCTGCCCTCAGCGAATTGGCTAGCTATGCTTGTCAAAAGTTGTTTTTTCTTATCACCAGCTTTATTTGCAACCTCTTTCTTTATTTTTGCCACTGCCTGTTCGAGCGAAGGCAATACCACTCCCTTTGAGAAAGCCGAATACTTATCTCCGCTAAAAACATTTTCAATCAGAGCCTCAATTTCTTTGGTGTCAAGCCCGGCAGAACGCCCAATGGTGTAGATAGTTTTTAGCAACCGTCGAGCCGCTTCCTTATTGCTATCGCCCAAAGCGGCAAGTTGAGCCTCATTGCCGACTATTTCGTTATAAAGAGCTATGTGTTCACGGTCAAATTGTTTTAGCGCTTCAGCCCGCCCAACCAATGACGCGCGAAGTTTAGATATGACATCAAAAAAGTCTCTTCGGTTATAAGCAGATTCACTTTCTGCCCTTTTAAATTCCTCATCTTTCATTTGAAGATATTTGCGGACTTCAGCCAGTTGTTTATCAGTAAAGATTTTTTCATTCACCATTTCATCTAAGATTTTTCCTAAAATATTGTTTTTGGCTTCCAAAAATTTTAATTGCGCATCTTCTTGCGGTGTGCGATTTGCTTTTGTTCTAAGGGTTTCAATTTCTATCTCTGTCGCGAAAATAATTTTAGCGTCGACAATTTTACCTGATTTTGATTGAAGCAAAGAAAGCTCTTTTTTCGTTTTATCAATCTCTGTTTTAAGAGATTGGATTTTATCTCCCCCTTGGGCGGGATCAAGTTTGCTCAAATCCGCCTCTAACTTTGCGATTTTATCCGCAAGTGTTTTGACATAAATAGTCCATTCTTCATATGTCATTTGCCGCGGAGCGTCTTCTCCAATACGGATAGTTAGCGACAACAAACTCCTTTCAGCTTCGATTCTCTGCTCGGCGGATTTGGTGTTTTCGAAAACTTTATTAAATACAGTGTCAATGATTGAAGGGATTTTGCTTTCAAAGCCGTTTAGTTTTTTGGGAGCGCCGCCTTTTTGGTAACCGTTTTCTTCATACGAAGTGTCAAATTCATCATAAAGCATTCTTGTATTCTCAAAAACCGCGTTGAACACTGTTTCCATTCGTTCCTGAGCAAATACTTCATTATCAATCTCTCTTTGGTCTAAAGACGCGCTCGAAGCCGTCTCCTCAAGATTTCTAACTAATTCTTCCGTTTGAGCAACTTTTTGCTGAAGAGCAACATTGGTTGAGTCATTTGATAGTTCTTTCTTCGCGAGCTTTAATTTTTCTCTAGCGTTCTTTAAGTTTTCTTCATTCACTTGTGTCTCTTCCGCTTTTCTTTTTTCTAATTCGCTTTTATTGTATGCGCGGCTTCTATAGTCATTAGTCAAAAATCCAATGGTTTGCATTTGAGACAAAATAATATCCGCGTCCCCTAAAGCCTTCGCTGTTTCCTCACCCTTTTCTTCGGCTCGAATATCATTTAATGTTTCTTCTTTAAGCTCTTGAACGGACAACTGACGAGCCTCAAACATTTCAGCAGCTTCAGCTCCATATAATCTTGTAAACTGGTCTTTGGTGAGAAGATCGCTTTCTTCTCCGCTTTTATCTTTTGTTTTCAATCTCAAATAATTCATCAGTTCTTCTGCTTCAGCTGTGCCGGCATACATGACAGCGTTGTGCAAGATAAAATTGAATTTCTCGCCCAACTGATATTTGTGTTTCGTCTCACTTTTGCCCAGTGTGAAACTGGCGTTATTTACATAATTCTTAATAGATTCTGTTTTATACGCCATACGGTTAATAACAGCGGCTATCGCAAAAATAACATCATTTTTACCTCCGCCCGCGGGAATGCTGTGAACAGCAGCTCCGCCGAAAGCAATATTAAAAATCGCCAAAACTTGTTCTACGCCAAGACGGTTACTAGCGTCATAACCCCTAGCAACATAGAACAAATCAAGTTCTCCATTTATCATATTCGCTAATTGTCGGGCCGCAGTGTTTTCTTTTCCCTCCAACACATCAAATCTCAAGAGTTTTTGATTTTTATCCTTATTTTCTGCATAGTCATGAACAGTATATGTAACCTCGTTTAATTTTAAACCAAGCCCCTTCAGCATCGCCTGAGTAACTTTCATATCGTCTCCCAATCGATACGCTGAAGACATCTCCCTAGCTGCCAGCGCCTTTTCCACCTCCGCCGTTCTTTCCTCAAGTAGATCTTCTTTTTTTCCCTTCGTTTTTGAGGCTGAAGCTTTAGATGCTTCTTCGGTTTCGAGCATCTCGTTGATTTCTTTTTCAATACTTGCCAATTCAGCAAAACTGTTAATCGTCCCAAAACCTTTGCTGTGTATCAGCTGCAGCGTATCTCTTCGCTGTTCTAAATACGTTAAAGATCTTGAAGAAAAATCATCGCCCACTGGATTTTTATCGGCCATAGCCTTAGATATACTTCCACCTTCTTTCATAGCTTCACTAATCGCGTTACCTCTAGCAATCACTTGCGCCCAAGGATTATTATCAGCCTTAGACTCCTCAGTCCCATTAGCTTGAGTTGGCAGGTTAACTACGCGTGTATTAACAACCAAAGTTGAAGCGCTAGCAAAAACGGCTTGCCGAACCGCCGCATTTACCAGAACAACTGTTTGTCCTTTGCCTAACTGGCTGGACAATGCGTTATATCCGTCAGTTGGCATTTCTTTCTCCACTGGCTTTCCATCCTTATCATATTTAACTGTGACAGCTGTCACCTTGTCTTTTTTGTCTTTTCTAATTTCGATATGCTCTCGTTTCGTTAATATGTCAACCATGTGTTCCATATGAGATGCTGTAACGATTACATTTCTATGTATGGCGGCTTGGCCAAGCACAGTAAACGCGGCGCGGATTCCCGCTTGAGCTTCAAAGAACTCGCTAGCAGACAATTTTTCATTCGCGATCGCTTTTGCCCATCCGTCAATAGTCGTGTCTAAATTTTTCGTGTTGATTCCTAGTTTTTCCAAAAGAGCTTTCGTTTCAGTCTTATCCGAATCAGGCAGAGCCTCCCAAATCGCCTTAATATCTGTAATTTGCCCTTGCAGTTCTTCCCGCTCTTTCGTCAAATCTTGCGGGGGAGCCTTTTGCCAAGCTTCTAAAAGTTGCCGTGTTTGCGCGGAGAAAATATTTTGACCTGCTGCAAACATTTTGAAATTAATATCTGAGGTGCTCATAGAAGAGAGCGCAATGTTTAGGATTTGAGCCAAAGACATTCCTCCGCGAGCTGAAATTACGGTGTTGTCGTCAACGACAAGAGGTTGACTGTCGCCCGCGGTGTTCTTTTCTTGAAGAACTTTTTTAAGCGTTTCCTGAAATCGTTTTTTCGCGTCATCATTTGTCAAGAATTGTTTAACATCGTCGACAGTAATATCGCCTTCCGACTTGTTAATAATCCCTCTGACAAACTCTTCAGCGTTAACACCTAAAAAGCCTAGGACATCTCCCAACCAGCTGTTAACTAATGATTGCGTAACTTTATCATATTGATAAGTTGAAAACTTCACGCCAAACTGTTGGGTTAAAAAGTCAACTAACGGAACACTTTGCTCTGTTGTGCCGTTCCCTAATTTCAATTTAAATTTTCCAAGTTCAAGGGCGTTTAATTTGATTGTAGAAATAACTTCCTGCGTAATTTGGTTTTTTTGGCTAAGAGATTTATTAACCTCAGACACTGTAGTCGCTCGGATCACCGCATCAAGCTTTTCACCCCCTTTTTTTGATTTTAACTCGGCAATGATTTTTGTTGTGTCAATTCCATATTTTTCGAGATCCGCAAGTGTTAGAGTCTCTGGTTGGAGAATACGAATGCCTGTAATAGCCTCAACCTCTCCAACTGTCGCTTCAATAGAAATTGATATGCCTCTTTCTTGATCAAAAACTATGTCGTCATTTCCGCCTTCAATATGATTTGCGTTTTCGCCTGTCAGCCAATGCGACTTCGCGGACGCTTTTTCGCTAAAAACCGCCGCGAGAGTTTTGCCCGTCATTGCCAAAACCGCGCCGATATTTATTTCTTGAGCCATCAGCGCGAGGTATTCTGTTGTATTTGATTTTGTGATAGCGGCTTCTAATTCTTTTTTAAAATTACTTAAAAAAGCATCTAATTGACTGTCCTTTAGCCCGACGCGTTTTTTAGCGGATTCAGTCAATTTATTTATAACAAATTTTATCGCTTCAGGAGAGCCTGGTGTAATCGGCTCGCCTTTGTGTTGACTAAGCATCAGTGTTTCAAGTGTTTTGTAGTTATAATTTCCATCGGCAAGCCCCAGAACTGCAAAAATTTGCTGGTCAGTTTTACCCGGCAGCGCGAGACGAAGATCCGCGATTGACATCAAAAGCGAAACTGTCGATGGGATATAGACTACTCCCAATACTTCGGCAAATTGAACAATGCTGAATTCCGCGGCTTCATTAGCAGGCAAACTCGACGCTCTCGCGATGGCAAGCCCTGACATTGTTGTTTTGTCAAGCTCAAGGATTTCGACAGTAATTTGCTCGTCAGATTTTCCCGCGAACTCTTTTTGTTGCTCTTCGGTTAAATTCAATACGTTATTTCCGACATTTTCATGAAATTCGAGGAGAGAAGTTTTCTTTAACATTTCGATGTCAGAAACACCTTGTTGTGTAGGAAATTCTTGACCAATAGCTTTATATGCACTTCGGGCAGCTAAAATAATTTCCCCATCTGACATCCCTCTAGCTTTATAAGATTCATAAAGAGTTACGCCCAATTTTGCCGCCACATGAGACAAGCCGCCGCTTCTACCTTGTCCTCTCGCAACTTCATCCAAAGAGCTATCCCTTCTGAATGAAACACTGGTTGTCGCGTCATCGAAACCTTCAGCGATGAACTGCGCAAAACCCTCGCTTTGCAAAAACTTCATAACCATTCCAAATATAGCCGTCCTGCCGGCAGCTGTATTGCCAAATGATTCGTTCAATTTTGAGGCGACTGTTGCGGCAATAGACAAATACACAACTTGGTTGATCTTTTCAATCACACCTTCTTCCATAGCGCTCTTGAAAACCGCTATCTCAATAGACGAAGCAAGACGATTTCCGCCGGCAATCCAGCTGGCTATCCATTTTTCACCGCCAGCAGAAATTTTTTCACCCATTTTCGCAATGAGAGGCATTACACCCGTAATATTTGCTCCAAGCTGCAAAAGCGGCGCAGCCAATTCAAAAATCAAAGTCGCGATGATGCTTTGGTTCAAACGTTCGCTATCAAAAGTTAAATTTCCGTCACTGTTCACCGCAACACCAAAATAAGAGAAAAACTGCTCATAAACCTCATTTGAGCCAAACCATCGGACCTGTCCAGCTTCGTCCATTTCGTATAAAGTTCCAAATTCGCCGACCGTATTGCGCAATACTTTGGCAATAAAGGTGTCTCTGCCATAAAGTTTATTCTCGCTCAAGGAAATAAGGTTTGCAGCCATTCCGACCGGAACGAGCTGCATATTAAGTTTCCCCATTCTGAAAAATGTTCCAACCATGCCTTGGGCTTCACCGTCCAACACAATGCCGACTTTTTCGCCAAAAGTCGCCTTTTCAGACGCGGGAATATTAATAATCCTGTCCTTCGAGAAAATGTATTCCAACGATTTTTTAAAAAATGACGTTTTGTTTAGCGCTCTATCGACATCAGCGTTTTTCATTCTAAAACTAGTTTTCAACGTATCCTTAACCACCTCATCTTTATCGCTCCAGAATTTTTTGGCTAGTTCTTTTGTCCCAATTTTTGTTGTTATATTATTTTCTATTTGGATCAAATTTTTGGCAAACGCCAAAGCGCCCTGCGCTTCTTTTCTAAGTCCAACAAGAACGTCAGTATTTCCTTTTAATTTATTACCATTTAACAATCCTTCTAAAGCCGTAATATTTTTCCCATTTAGAGTGGATGTTAGTTTATGCATGAAAGTCGAAACGGCGTTTCTTGCCGACCAAAACGCTTTTGAAATGACATTCGCATGAGCCAGTTTGCCCGAATTAATAACTCTCGATACGGCAAATGAATAATTTAGGCGACCAATACCTCTTGACCAAGCAATGCGTGTAACTATTCGAGGGTGGGAAACAAAGCGGGTTAAGCTGCTCCAGCCGCTAGCTATTTTTTCGCCAATTGATTTTAATACTGTCCCTTCCACTTTCATCACTTTTCCAGCAAAAATAAAGTAGGCAACAGTTGCCGCAAACGAGATTAGATCACCTCTGCTGATACCCCAAAATAGTTCTGAATTTACTGGATTAGCAGAATTAAAATCTGTAAAACCAGCAATCGACATTAAAATCCCCATTTTCCAACCTTTTTTGGCATCATCACTTACGCTGTTATACAAAGCATTAACAGCAGATTTTGCGGCAATTGGAATAGCCCCAAAAAACACAAGACCTCTAGCAACAGCCCTCATTAACTCAATTCCGGGAGTAAAGATGGTAGAAGCCATTCCTGACCATACAGCGAGAGACATAACTGCAGCGCCTTGAATCTTGGCAAAAGTCATTAAACCCTGGAATGCTTTTGAATCAGGGGAAAATTGCTGCGCTACCACGAAACTGGCCGCGCCCGATGTGGCAACAGTTGCAAGGAGCGGCAAACGAATATTTCTACTTATTCCTAAATTAAAAGTTCTGCCAA
The DNA here is from genome assembly GCA_964410905.1 of uncultured bacterium. GTDB lineage: Bacteria > Omnitrophota > Omnitrophia > Omnitrophales > Aquincolibacteriaceae > Aquincolibacterium. Next base: position 104,369 of record CAYPIR010000006.1, read on the forward strand.
AAGCACTCGTGGTCCCCACAGATTTAAGACCTATAGACAAAATCACTAATCCAACAGCGCTTACAATCCTGCCCGTTGTTTCATGGCCGTTGACAGCCAAAATTTCTCCGGCAGACACAAGTCCATAACCTATTGCCGGCACAACAAATTGCGGAGAAAGGAGAGCTGAACGCCATGTAATTTGTTTGGCGACACCTAAAACCGTCCTAGCCAAAGAACCTCCGGTCGCAAGCGCGCCAGCAACAAGACCTATTGTCATAAAATCTTTCGCAAACGACTCCGCAACTCCGCTCAAAATGCTGTCGCCCGACGCATATGCTAATGCGTAACTTCCAGCGGCTAGCGAAAAAGCTGTCGTTGAAATTCCACCCAAAGAAATTGCCCCGGCAAGCCCGGCAGTAAGAACAGTTAACCCGACAGCCGCAGCCGCATACCAACCGCGATTTTCATCTATAAAATGTTTAGCATATATCGCACCAGAACCCAAATATTCGCCGGCAGATTTAATAAATTGCCCTTTAACATAAAGATCCGTTCGCATCGTTTGCGTAGTACCGTCCATCTTTGAATACATGATGCCGTTTAATTGCGTTCCGCTGATGTCATACGAAAACCTGGTGGTAGAGAAAACATCGCGAGAGCCGCCCAGCCAGTCAGGAAGCGCTGAAGAGCCTCTTATGCCAAGGTCTTGGGTAATTCCCAGTATTCTTCCGGCGTGATTAAACCACATCTTCACTTTACCATCTGCGGACACCCAATTTAAATTTGCTATCGGTATGATTTTTTCAACTCCATCAACTATTGTTTTGTATTCATAGTTGCTCGCACCGACAATGCCTGCTGATCTCAGCAGCCTCACAACTCGAGTAATCGCCCTTACATAATAAGACGGCACAGCACCCTGTTGAGCATTTCTTAAACTGTCTGGTGTGTAGACCGCATAAATATTTTCTAGCTGCAAGTCAAGGGCTACTAGAACTCTGCTTTCAGAAACATCAATTTTGACTTTGAGATCTTCACCTGAAAGCAAGACAGGGCTTTCAGTTCCGTCAAAAATCACATAGCCTTTAGCCTCGGAAAGATAATGAACATACATTGGACTATTTTCTTCCCAACTATTTCGCATAACATTTTTATCGTTAAGGTATGCAAAACGCGTGATTTTCCCCGTTTTGTCCACTTCCCACGCTCTTGTGATAGTGCCGGTGTCAGATTTTGCTTTAACCGTGGACACGCTAAATTTCTCGTTGTTTTGCTGTAAAATCAAGTTCGTTGTAAGAAGAGTCTTTCCATCGTTGTGATTTATATCGCGAGAATAAAACAGATTATTATTTTTATCATACATTACTCCAACGCCATCTTGGAATATAAAGCCCCAAGCACCATCAGTGTTCACAACGTCATAACTCGTTGCTAAAGTCGCAGTCGCATCGTTGAAAGATTCGGTAAAGAATTTTATAGGAAGGTCAGCGCCGGTTTGTCTTCCAATTTTATTATTGCCTGTAGCGTCATAGGCATTAATCGGGAGACCATTTTTATCGTAAGCAAACCAATGGTTTTGCTGTCCATTAAATTGATATGAGATTTCAGCCGTAGGATTGTATAGCGACGAAAACATTTCTTCGGTTTTCGTTTCTTGTTTCGAGTCTGATTTCCATATAACTTTTGATGAAGAGCCTGAAGGAGCAGCGCTCATCGTCCTCTTTTCGGTCGTGGTCGTTGTCTCAACAACAGTAGAATGGGCAACTTCAACGCCGTCTTTAAAATAAATAACAGTTGATGTTTTCTTTGTTTGAGCGTCCTTGGGAGTCATTTGATGCTCAACCGTAGAATTATGAAAAACAACTTTTTCGCAGCCAGTTAATGTGCCAAAATCATTAGATAAAACGCTGTTTTTCAAATTGGAAGTTGAATTGTTCAGATCAAGCGTTATGTTTGTAAAAAAATCAGACTCTTTAAAACTGATTTTAGGAGTTCCATATTCATAAATGGCACTGACACTTATAAGCCCAGCCAATTTACGAGGAGAATCGGTGCCATACGATTCGACAATCGTCCACACGCCAAAAATGGCGCCTTGTTTTGCCGTCAAATCATCTGATAGCTTATTTCTGCCAATAACTCCCTCCGCCTTACCGTTAGAATATTTAATTTCAAAAACTTCTTTTGAACCGTTTTCGCTGTAACGGATTGAGCCGTCATTCATTCTCATAGCCGACACTTCAACATTTTGTCCGTTGCGAACGGCGTTTAGAGTAAACCCAAAAGGATTCTTTATAGCACCAACGCTACGCAATATGCCAAGCGTTGAAGAGTTGGTTATTTCTTGGTTGTTATAGAAAACTTGCCATTCAACCATCGAAGAGACAACGCAGTTTTCGGATTTTGAAGGAATTTCCGCAAGCGTTTTAGAGTCGCGTCCAAGTTTAACCGTCTGCAACTCTGTTGGCAAATCAGCACGTTCGGTTTTCTTTAGCCTTTGATCCAACCCGGATTGGTCATAATTTTTATAGTCGTCGTTTTCCAAAACAATATGAGATGCATTTTCGCCTTCGCCAAATTTGAAATAAATGAGACTTCCTTTATCAAATAACGCCCAAGTGCTTGTTTTGGTTTCTCCTGATGCAAATTCGACACTAACTTCACTTTGTTTAAGTCCAAACGCTGCGGCAACTTTATTTTCCAGCTCTCCGCCGTAGTCGACACTCGAAATTTTAACGGAGTTTGCATCTGTTTTTTTAAAGTAGGCATTCGCAATTTGCTTTACACTTTCCGATTGCGTATCAGTAAGCGTAACAGATTGGGGTTTAGCAGAGAGGTAAACATTTTGGCCTAGCAGATCGCTATAACCATAAATTTTCGTCTCAACCGTTCCTGTAGGAAGTCTCTTGTTTTCCTTAGTCCAAAACACATCATCAATTTTTATTTTTGTCTTTCCTTCGTTAACACCCGCTCCAACTAAAACAAACGGCTGATTCTCTGAAAGTTGTGGTTTTCCATTTTCGTTAATTAATCCCGCAAAACGCCACGTAGCATTGCCATTTTGGTCAGTCCAAACAACATAGTTAGAAATTCCATAATTACCCAATCCTTTAAGAATTGCCGTTTCTAATGCGCCAGTAATTCGAGTCGCCTGCGAGTCAAGCAAATTAATAGAAACACTATAACCGTTTGTAGAGCCATCATCTTTAGCGGCCGCGATTTGCTGTTCATTTAGCCAAGCACTTACTTGCTCATAAGCTCCTACTGTGTTTTTACCGTTAAACTCGGCGTTGCCTTGCAATGCGAACTTTCCCGCGTTTGCGCCAACACCCAACAACACTCTGCTTTCAGAAGATGGTTTTGAAAAATCCCCGGCAAATTTCCATCTTCCAGCACATTCTGCGTCAAAGAAAATCGTCTCAGTTTGTATGCTAAAAGTCTTCAGCGCCGAAATTATCAAACCACGCGCAGAATCAAGCGTTGTCGACTTGCCATTTTGCACAATGTTTGAAACAGATATTTCATTAAATCGAGCATAGGCAAGCTGGTCGTTTGTTATCTCATTTGCAGCAGTAACATCAGCAACAATTTTTGATTCTTCTGGTTTCCAGTTAGCGCTTAACGCCGATCGACTCTGCGAACCATCAGACTGCATAACACCGTTTTGCACAGTAAACACTTGCCCGTCAAGTTCGCTAAGCCCCAAAAACGGATATTGTTGATTGTCGCCTATAAACGTTTCGTTAGCCGACCCAATAAACATAAGAGATGGAACGCCCGCAAAATTTATCGTAACAACCGATTCTGGCATAGAAAAAAACGACAGTATGTTCTTTGACGCTGTGCTAGAAGCAGGCTCTGTCTGACCCTTTATTGAAACGGTTTTAGTATCAACAGAACCGCTTATATTTTTCTCTTTGAAAAGTTCGAAGTTTGAAGTTAAATGGTTTTTAAAGTTTTGTGTTTGTTCCGGGGTTAAAGGACTATTAAGAGAATTAATATCAAAATCAACAATTCTTGAAGAAGAATTTTCAGGCAAGCCGAACGTGGTAAAATCTTTTCCCACTGCAGCAATAAAGCCATCGCTTTGAGTTTGCTCGTTTAAAAATCCAACAGTAGAGTCAATTTGCCGCTTTCCGAGTGAGTCAATTTTAGTAGTCAAATTGCCCTTGACCGCATAAGAAACTTTCACGCCATCTACTGTGCCTATAGCTCTAAATTTTGAAGATTCATTTTTAAAAGATTCCGCAACGGCAGCTATTGATGATCTGTCAATTATTTGATCAAATTCTCCGACATTAACCGATTTGGCAAAATCTTCAAGAGAATCAAAGGTTTGACCATCAAACGATATGCCGGAAAATGCCGTTCTTAAAATGCTGGCATTTTCGCCTAACCTTTGGGTAAGCGTCTCGCTGCCCATAAAGTTTCTAAGGGCTTGAAGCACATTAGCATCAGCGACTTGTCTCATTGTAAGTGAAACCTCTTTTAAGACGCCATTTGTCCCTCCGATAAACATTAAAGATTTCCCAGTCGCATAGTCTTTAAAACTTGTTCCGTCTTTCAAATCGCCTGTTACTATTTGCTCGTTAAATTTAGCTCCCGCGCTAATAGCATCCATACCCCAAGCGGTTACTAAAGCAGGATTGACGACTTCCTGTTCATAAACGACAGATGGATTGTCGAAATCCCAGAAACGCGTTCCTGCAAATGTTCCGCTGAAAGAAAGGAACTCTGACAAATTTCCTTTTGTAATAATCGTGCTTGTTTGCTGCATATTCCATTTGGAAGAAATTTCATTATTAAAATCGGTTTGTTGAACATAAGAAGTTGTCAAAATTTGCAAGCCGTCTTGATTATGTCTAACTCCTTTAGCGTCTGTATAAAAACCAGAGTAGCGGTGGTCGACTCTATTTTCGTTAATTGTCGTTTGCGAATGCGCACGGACAAATGGTTTTCCATCGGCAAATGACATAACTAAGTCAGGAATGGTTGAATTAGTCCCTTCCAATTGAGCCGTCCCGACAAAATTTGGATTAATGCCTGACAAAAGAAGATTAAAATCAAGGTCGGTTACATTGCCTGTTGTTCTATCGGTATCGGTCAAAAATTCTTCAAAATAAGATGCCGTAGACGTAACAGCATTTGCCGCATCGTCATAAGCAATTACTTTTCCGTTTACTACCAAACCGCTTTTTTGCTGAACGGTCATCACCTGTCCATTGATATTCACTTGTGCCAAATTCATCAGACTTGATTCGTTATCAAAGCGGGCAGATGCTGGGGTGAAAGTTGCACCGTATAAAATCACATTGTCTTTCGCAAACAAAATGCTTGTTTCATATTGGCTTTCAGGAAAACCAGCCATTCCTGAAGTGATGCCGTTTGCATAATTAATATCCGCGTTTGAAGCATTGATAAAAGCAGCGAAGGAATCAGTGTCAATCGTAGTGTTTAAGAGTTTGTTAATTCTAGTTACGCCGTCTTTTTGTTCTTTAAAGTTTGTATATTCCCATTTGGCGGGTTGCGCGGGAGAATCTTTGGTTTCAGCCTTAGGAGCAACAACAGCACCGCTAAAAAGGATTCGGTTAGTCGCACCATCAAAAATCGTGAAATTGTTAGCCGCAGGCGGCGCGTTTGGATTGTAAGACGCGACTCCGAGTATATCCCCATTAACATCGCTATACGTCCACGAATCGCCAGATTTTGTTACTGCATCAAGAACCGCGCCTAACTTCGCTCCTTCAAAGGCAACATTTTGTTTGGAGTAATCAACATTGGATTTATAGGTGTCGCCTTTTGAGTAGGCATATAAATTTTTCGCGGCATCAAAAACAACCGTAGCTTTAACGCTGGTTACATTTTCCGTCCGTGTTTTCCATTGTTCAGCGTTTCCCGCATCAAGCGCATAAGTAAGCGCCGACTGAGAATAACCCGTGAGACGCGAAAAATCTTGTATCATCATTTGCGTTGCAAAAATACTCAGCTGCGGATTCAAAACTTCAGGAATTACAGAGCTATAAATTCCATCTTTTAAATCAAAGCCAGTGATTTTTGCTACTACAGTTCCCGCAGCATCAGTAAATGTGGAAATATCACCTTTAACATTAAGATGATATTCAGACCACGCACTGCCATCGGCATTTTTTGCCCAACCGACATTGGTATAAAGACCAGAGCCGCGCAGCGCTGTTACATCGTCAAATGACTTTTCCCACGAGCCTTTGAATGCGTTGCCCGCCGAAGTCCGAAGCGTAATCGTATCGCCTTTGCCAAGAGCTGTTGCTTGCGCCATTAACTGCACCGCAACCTCAGCCTGTGCCATGCTTCCATCAGCAAATCTAGCACCTGTTAAATCATTAATTATTCCGCCCGCAAACGTTTCACCTGCGAGAAGTGTTATTCCGCGGCTGCTTGCAAATTCAGACGCAGCTGTCTGCGACATTTTGGTTTCAACAGAAACAGGCGACCATTTACCAGTCTTCGCAATGCCGTTTTCTTCGTAATTGGAAATATATTTACCGTCATTTGCCCCTGCGCCAACCCAAATGGTATCAGCGGTTGGGTTGTTCACCGAAGCGCTCCAAACATTTTGATTAGCGCCTGTAATAACTATTCCATTCAAAACGCTAATCCCCGCATTTTGAAACTCCCCTACACGCCCCGACACCAGATTATAAATATCGTTATATCCTTGACTGTTCAAATTTATTAAGTTGCCGTTTTCATAAAAACTCATTGTCGTCCTTTTTACTTCAGCCGCTCCCGTCAAACCCATTAATTCACCAAGATTTTCACGTCCTTCTTTCGCTTTATTTATTAGTTCGTTAGCGGCATTGCTTCCAGCGGCATAAGTTGTTGTCAGATTTTCGCCGAACGTAATCGCGCGGACTTGACCGCCTTTATCAGAGCGGAACAATCCGCCATTTATCTTTCCCGCCTCATTAAACTGGAATGAAAAATTTGCCGTCCCCAAAATAAACTGAGCCGAGCCGGCAAGTAAAAAGTTATTATCTTTATCACGAAGTATTATTGGTGAGGCAAAAACATCGGCGGCTGTCAAATAAAGATTGGCATTAAGAGCCACGCCGTCAACGGTTTTCAAAGCGATAGTTGCGGCAGAAAAACTTGTTGCATCTTTAGCGATAGAGGCAATATCTTTTTTCTGCTTATCCGTTAAATTTGATATAGAAATACTATTCGCAGAAGAATTAATCTCACGTTCATCAAAAGAATATGGGATTTTTGTTGCCGTTCCGTTCAACATCAAGTAAGCATTGTTATATCCTTGAACAGCACTTGCATCTGTTGTTAACCAACCAATTAAATTGCCCGCCGTGTCAAAACGCCCAATAACGCCAGTCATTCCTTCAACGCTAAGTTGCGGAGGAATATTTGGGAAAATACTTCGCATAATCCCAAGCGAATTTGCATTTAATTTATCCTGATTAGCAAACGTCCTATCTTGATATTTAACAATTGTCGCATTGTAAGTCTCTTTTCCGTCAGGTGATTTTATTTGTTTTTGTTCTCTGCTTGATTCCTTAATTGGATCCGCCCACGATTCAACAAATCCATTTTCTTGATTAAACCCAAATTTCCCCGCATTGACTCCTTGCCCTATCCAAACTTGGATATTACCCAAAGTTTCCATTGTTGCAGGAGAAGCCATCCCTTGCGCCAACCACAAAATATCATTTTGCTCGTTTAGCAAAATTGTTATATTGGTGGGCGGCATTGGCCCCACATCAGACATTGCCGGCGCGCCAACAAGATTCAACATCCTTGTTGCAGAGCTTCCAGCCAAAGTTCCTTGAGAAATAGTTTGCGGAGCGGACTTAGCGTCCCAATAACCCTTTGCATCAACAAACCCTTTTGTCTCCCACTGGCCAGTTTCTTTATTTGCGACAGAGTGAGAAAAAACGCAAGCGCGCAAATCGTTGCCAATCGCTTGATACATATTGATGCCAATTTGGGCGGATTGAAAATAACGGACATCTGTGCCTTGAAACACATAATCCCGCCCAACTTCAATACCGTTAGCGTCAAGATATATTCCCATATAGTCGCCATTTCTAGTCTCAACATTCAGCCATTTCGAATATTCAAATCGCTTTCCATCAATAGCTCTACTTTCAGGATTCCAACTCGACAAGTCATTATATTTTCCCGTAACCCTCCCGGTGTTCTTATCGGCAGACTCGCTATACACCCCAACCACTCTGCCGCGTTCATCTGTAGCAACCACAACTCCGCTTGCATAATTTTTAAAGTCGTATGTATAGCCATTAGCCGTTACGCCAAGCACAGTATTCTGAGTTCCAACAGCGTTAGCAATGCTGGCAAAATCCGTCTCAGTTAACAATCTATCGCCGAGCAAAGTCGTGATAAGGTTTGACGATTCGCTGCGCTGCAATTTAGTTTCTTTTGCTTTAGCCGCAATTCCTTCACTTTCTTTGTATGGATTTGTGTCTTTGCCATACTCGACTTTCACTTTAGCGCCATAGACATCGTGATAACCGTATGCCGACCACTTACCATTTGAGTTAACGTTAATAACTGACTGGTCGCCGGCGAATGACACGGCTATATTCCAGCCCGGAAGCGAAACGAACTGTTCTTTATACGCCGCCATGATTCTGTCTACCGAAACGTCATTCGCGTTTAATATCTCTATAGATTGCGACAAATCTCTGCCGCTTCCAAGTTGATACTTAACATTAACTTCAACGGCTTTGCCATCAACATTGAGTTTAGTCAGAACAGTTTCTTGATTTCTGAAGTGCTTGCGTTCTGCATCTTGTGTCGCTTTAGTCGCGATAGCAGCACGTTCGCCTTCTTCAGCGCTTCTATACGCTGTCGTATTATCAACAACAAGACGCGGCTGCTCTGTCATATCCGCGCCAGGTCCCACCGCCACTTTTGCGGGCGGCGCAAGCATAAACTCCATCCAATCGCCAAAATTAAACGCAAGCAAATTCGCGCCGCGCGCAATATCAAGCGGTGAAAGCGGAATGGACGTAACCGCAATGTCAACTCCGCCAAGTTTTCCGCCTATCAAGTTTCCAGCATCATCGAACTTGACGTTTTCTTTACCCAAAATGAGCGTAGCAACGGCATTGCTTACCTTTTTCAAAGTTTCTGGAGAAGTTTCCGCGCTAGCGTTAAACGACATATTGACGCCTTCATGCCAAGACTTAGTCGCTGGGTCATACGCGCGGCCAATCGCAAGCCCATTTATCGTGATATTTCCCGCACCAAGAATATTTCCAAGTTCGCGGGTTGCATCAAACGATAATCCATCAATATTTGCCGCCGCAAAAAATCCGTTCTCAAAAAGCGCGGGTTTTTCATCATTCAAAGTCAGCATTTGCGTTTCCAAGAAATTTTGCAGCGCTACCGCAGCAAGACGAACTCCAGCAATCCCAATTTGAGCGCCGTCAGCATGAACAACCATCGCAGGAATAAATGTTTCTTTTTGCGTGTTGTAAACATATTTAAGTTCAAATCCGTTTGTCATAAATTGAACATTCGGAGCATTGTCTTTTCCCGGAATAATTCCAAGAGCAACGTTGACCGATTCAAACGCAACCGATACCTCTCCGCCCTCAACCGCCAAAACAGGAGACGCTTCCGCAAACCCTTTCAAGGCTTCGTAGGCTCGGTTAAACACCGCGTTTTTAAACTCAACATCACTCGCCATTCTTGCTTTGACTTCGTTAGAAAGCGCAACTTGAACCTGAACAGAAGGCACCCATTTCCCATCGCGGAATGACATTGATAAACGCAAACCCGTAACACTGATTTTGGCACCGTCAACATCCCACGACAGCCCGTATTTCGACAAATCAACATTTGTGAAAATCGAAAAGTTTTCCGACAACATTTGCTGCAAGAGTTTGTTGGATTGCATCTGTTCCATAAACTGCTTCGCCATTTCATCAAGAGACGCCATTACATCGGTTACCACCAATTCCAGCTTAGCTTGCATATTTTCATTGTTAATTCCCTCAAGATGTTTGGACAAGTCAAAAGTAACTTCTATCGTGGTCGTCCAAGTTTTTGCCGCCGCGTCCCAAGCCATCTTCATCTCAAAATTCAAAAGCTTTAAATCCCCAATCATAATATTCAAATTTGACACATCAAAAGACGACACGATTTCTAGATCATTTTGCAAAATACCCGGCATATTTTTGATAATTGAGTCTCGGAACTCATTCATCGCTTGAAACAAAAGCCCTGTTGCCGCCACAAAAGTCGCCGCATCTTTAACATTCAGCAAAAACCCATTGTCAAACGTCAAGCGGAACGTGTTCTTGATTTTGCCGTCCGCGCCTTTTTCAAATGTAAAGACAACATCGGTTAACAACAACTCCCCGAGTTGAGTGTTGACGTTGTTGTAATTGACTTGAATTTTCACAACACCGTTTGCGCTGTTGCCAATAATATCGGGATGCATCGCTTGCAAAACATCTACGGCTTGGGTTAAAAACATATTTAACGCACCAAGCGCAACCGCCAAATCTTCTTTGGTTTCAATAAACGTAAAATCATCAAATGAGAAAAATCGATTATCTTCACTTGAGTGATTTAAAATTCCTGAGGCAAGAACAGACAATTGAGGCATCTCAATTTGTGCATTTGCAGCATTAAGTTGCGCAACTGTTATTCCCGCCCCTTCTTCTAGCTGCACACCTTGGTCAACCAAAAAGTTCGCAACATTTGTAGTTACCTCACCATGCATTCCACTTTCGCCATAAGTGAAAGAATTAACATTGTCGTTTGCAATTGCTACTATTTGTTGGTAAGTTTGCCCGCCGACAACAACTCCATCAACATCTTCGTAATGCCACGTCAAAACAGAAACGGATTTCATATCAATTGCTGACAAGCCATCGGTATCTTTAAACCCTCTGGCAGGGTCCATAACTTTTGTATATCCCTTCGCCGCCATTTCTTTATCAAGTTCAGCGATTTGATTTTGATTTTGTTTTGCCTTTATTTGTTCTTCAGACAACGTTAAAGGCTGTTGCGGTTTTAAAAGTTGAGAAAGTCCTGCTATTAGCCCCGTATACGCACTAACCAAAGTATTGCCCCACCATTTATCTCCAAAGAGTCCGTGATACGCTTCTTTTACAACCTCTCCAGTATTCGGGTCAATTTCTGGTGGGCGATATGTCATCATACGGGTCGCATAAGACATGGCGGTATTTACCGCAATATTATCGAATGAATGAACCAGCTGATTTTCTAAAGTGTCTCCCAGCCCTCTTTGGTTTGGCCTAATCAGTGTTGATGATGCGCTATCCAATAGTTCTGAGCCCAACATATACCATAAATTATCTTTATTTTTATCGCTTGCATTATGCTCCATAACTGCGCTGGCAATTTTCACAAGTATCCCTAAGACAATCCCGCCCCAACTCTTCGCCAACGCACCCTCTTGATAGCCATACTGGGAATTTAAGCTTTGACTCACGCGAAAAACGGTCTCTTTTGAAAACCAAGAGTCAATACCTTTTGAATTATCAACACTATTTATATCCGCTTCGGTAGCCAATTGGTTAGGAGAAATAGCAGGAGCGGGTGAAATCCGTTGAGCGACAGACTCCACAGCCTGTTGAATCGCGCTAAAAATAACCGAAAACAATAAATTTTTACCCCAATCTATTTTCATTCCCATTAACGCCTGAACGGCTGTCATTGTCGCAAAACTGACAACGGTATTAATCGCTATATTTGTTAATACGGCAGATATTTGAGCAGCACTGAAAAATCCCATCTTCGAAATATCCGCCGCGCTGGTGGTAGTAAAACCCAAAGCGCCACCTATAGCACTTGCTACAACCTGAAAAACACCCGAAACCAAACCAGAAATCACACCCTGCAGCGCCGCTGCGCCAATAGCTTTCCAAGCAGAACTTATGCTGGCCGTTAAATCTTGACCCAAAACAACGGCAGAGTTGACAATAGCCGACAGAACGGAAGTAATAACCGACATAATTATCGCCATAACAATTTTAACAAGAATTGTTGAGAGCACTTTCGCTAAAACCGCGGCCAAAACGCTAATTGCCTGACCAAGACCGGGTATAAAATTGGCAACGATCGAAATAACTTGTAAAACTATATTTATTACTTGCCCGATATAGCCCATAAATTTGGCCATTTGCTCGGTCATTGGGAAAGCCTCACTCATAATTGAGT
>CAYPIR010000007.1:0-113962 GCA_964410905.1 uncultured bacterium
TTATATTATTTATGTATAATAATTATTATGAAAACGCCATTTCTAATTCCCGCAATTGCTTTTACCGTGGGTATTTTACTACAATTTTACTTTCCATTTATTCCACAGAATTTCCCAAAATGGTTTTTTATTATAGGAAGTTTGCCGCTTTATTTGTTTAGAAAACAAAAAATATTTTATCTTTTTCTCGCTCTCATATTTGCTTGTGCTGGTTTTTTGCGTTTTCAAAATGACAGCGAGATACCCCAAAACGCGATTCATCATTATATTTCTCCTGAAAAAGCGGTTTTATTTGGAGAGATAGAGAGCTTGCCTGAAATCAAAACAAAAGGCAAAAAACGGTCAATGTCGTTTGTTTTGGAGGCGAAAAAAATTAGAAAAATCATCGCCGGAAATAAATGGGAAAAAAATTTTGATATTCAAGTAGCTGGCAAAGTTCAAGTTTTTGTATTGCAAAGTGATGTTTTGCCTCAAGTGGGTGATGAGATTCGCCTTTATGGGATTTTAAGTCAGCCTCGCGAAGTTTTGAATCCGGGAGAATTTGATTATGAAAAGTTTTTAGAACTTAAAAAGATACGCGCTACGTTCCAAGCGATAGGGAAAAAATCTCTTAGAATTCTCAAAACTGGCAACCCTTATTCCATAAATAGAATAATCGCGGAATCGCGACGGAAGTTGGCTGCGCTTTCCGACGACTATTTTGATACCGCGACAAATACTATAGTAAAGGCGTTGGTGCTTGGAGTCAGAACCGACGTTGACGCCAATATGCGCAGTGAATTTATGAAAACGGGAACAATTCATTTGCTCGCGATAAGCGGAATGAATATTACGATGATCGCCGGAACTTTTTTTATGTTGTTTCTTTTTCTGGGATTAAATATTCGTTTCGCATCCTGGCTGGCGCTTGTGCTTGTGCTTTTCTACATAGGCCTTGCCGGTTATGGGATTCCGATTCAGCGCGCGGGAATTTGTTCCATTATTGTTTTGGCTGGCGCGATTTTAGGAAGAACTCCCAATCTCCTCAACTCGTTGTGCTTCTCATTTCTTTTAATTTTGCTGATTATGCCCCAAAGTCTTTGGAATGTAGGTTTTCAATTGTCTTTTTTATGCGTTTTGTCTCTTATACAAATACTGCCGTTTATGAGCAAAATTGATTTAAAAAAAATCGCTCTGGCTTCAAGTTTTGCGGTGTTGGTCGGAACGTTTCCGGTAGTGATTTTTTATTTCAATATTTTTTCTCCAATCAGCATAGTGGCGAATCTTTTGGCTATTCCACTTTTTGATACAACCCTTTGTTTCGCGATTTTTGCCATTTTATTTGGGAGCGTTCCAATACTTGGAAGTTTTTTTATTTGGCTGACGACAAACATTGTGTTCGCGTCGCTTTTTTGGGTTAAGGTTCTGGCGCGCTTAAAGTGGGGATATTTCTTTTTGCAAAAACCGGATGTTTGGGAAGTTTGCGCGTATTACTTGTTGCTGATTTTGATTCTGTGGTTTTTTAAGCGAAAAGAAACGCATTTTAGAAAACAAACGCTAGCAGTCTTGATTTCTCTATGCCTGGCGGTTTCTATCGTTATGCTTTTCGGGAAAAAGAATAATAGTTTTTATCTTACGGTTTTAGCAAGCGGAAAAAGCCAAGTCGCACACATTCATTTTGACAATAAAAAAAATTGGCTAATAAATTCTGGAAATAGTTTTCCGTCAGATCAAGGCGAATGGCTTATTTCTCCTTATTTGCGCTATCGCGGTGTTAGTAAACTTAACGGAATAATTTTTACGGATTCTTCAAAACGAAACTCAGGAGGAATAAAAGCCGTTTCACGTGATTTTTCGCCCGCCTTAATTTTGCGGAACGATACGGAAATGAAAAGCATGGAGAATTTTCAGATTTTAACATCAACCCAAAAAGGAAGAGCGGTGCTAGTCAATTTCAAGACGTGGAATTTTTTAATTGTGCCTGCTTTTGACGCGAAGCTTTTTGAAAACTTATCGCGGAACGCGGGGTCACCGCGCATCGATGTTTTGTTTTTACCGTATTCTGATGATTACGTATTTAAAAGTTTTAGGAATTATCTGTCTATTAGCCCACCAAAGATAGTTGTTGCTTATAAGTTTAATGATTATTTCAAACAGTTTTTTGATTCGGCGGGCATACGATATGTTGAGTTGGCAAAGAGCGGGGCTTTGATTTTTTTTGAAAAAGACGAACGTGTTGAGATGAAGAATTTTCGTGAGGAAGAAAAACGGTAATACGACTTGTGGATAGAAGCGGAACTTCAAATTGTCTTTTCTTTTTATACAGAAAATCTTATAATCCGCACTCGATTTCTCAAGTTTTATTTCCTTACATAATTGAAAGATTTTTTTATCTATGACTACCTCAACAGCAGAACACGCAGCTTTTTTGCCTCTTCACGAAGAACATCTTGCCGCAGGCGCTCGAATGGGTGAGTTCGGGGGCTGGGTTGTGCCGCTTTTTTATTCCAGCATTACGGAAGAACATTCAGCGGTTCGCGCGACCGCGGGAATTTTTGATATTTCGCATATGGGCGAATTTATCGTGGAAGGCGAGGGCGCGATTCCATATTTGGAAAAAAACCTTCCGCGGAAAATCACAAGCCTGAAATTAGGGCAAGCCTCGTATATGCCGCTGGTGAATGACAACGGCGGAATGATAGACGATATTATTGTCTATCGCATGCAAGAGAAAAAATTTTTAATAATAGTAAACGCGAGCAATATAGAAAAAGATTTTTCTTGGTTTTCCACGCGCGCGCGCGAGGATGTAACTCTTATGAATGTAAGCGATGATTTTGGGCTTTTGGCGTTACAGGGTCCTAACGCTCATGCGATTTTGCTAGATTCCTTTGGGGCTTTTTATGGCGACATTAAACGGTTTTATTATAAGGATTTCGAGGGAGGCATGATCGCACGCACCGGCTACACCGGCGAAGATGGTTATGAAATTCTTGTTCCCAAAAAGCGTCTGAAAAAAGTTTGGGATGTTTTGTTTCAAGTAGGCGCTCGACACGGAATGCTCCCTATAGGTTTTGGCGCGCGTGATACATTAAGACTAGAAGCCGCTATGCCGCTTTATGGACACGAGTTAAGCGATTCTATTACGCCGCTTGAAGCTGGCTTGGAGTGGGCAATTGATTTGAGAAAAGAGGATTTCCCTGGCTCCGAGATTTTAAAGAAGCAAAAACTTGCGGGAGTCACTAAAAAGCGTATCGGTATTGAAATGATTGAGCGGGGTATTCCACGCGACGGCTTTAAAATTCAAAAAAACGGAAAAGAAATAGGATATGTTACAAGCGGAAGTTTTATTCCTACGACAAAAAAGAATATCGCGATGGCTTATGTAGAAACGGAATTTTCTACGATTGATACAGAACTTGATATTGTTATACGTGATAAACCGACAAAAGCAAAGGTTGTGGCGCTGCCGTTTTACAAAAGAAAAACTTCATAAAAAAATAGGGAGAAAAAATGAATTTTCCAGAAAATCTTAAATATACGCAAAGTCATGAATGGATTGAGACGGGGAAGAATAAAGCCAGAGTAGGAGTAAGCGAATACGCGCAAAAAGAAATTTCCGATGTTGTTTTTGTGGAACTTCCGCCTATCGCAAAGGAGGTTCAACAGGGAAAGGCCGTAGCGGTGCTCGAGTCTGTAAAAGCGGCGTTTGATATTTATTCTCCTGCTACGGGGAAAATTTCCGCGGCAAATACTGAACTCGAAAGCAATCCCTCGCTCGTAAATCAAAGCCCTTATGGCGATGGATGGCTTTTTGAAGTGGAAATTACAAAACCGGAGGAATTAAATAATCTTATGACCTCGGCGCAATACGCTGAATGGATTTTGAAAAATCCCGCGCACTAAAAATTATGCCATACCTACCTTTAACCGACACCGAGAGACAAGAAATTTTAAGAACGCTGGGGGTTCAATCTTTTGACGCGCTTTTGACCGATATTCCAGAGAAACTAAAAAATCCGAAAATAAATCTTCCTGAAGGTTTAGGAGAAATGGAAGTTCAGTCTTTAATCTCACAAGTAGGCGCTAAAAACACCACAACAAAAGATGCTTTATCATTTCTCGGCGCCGGAAGTTATGAGCATTTTATTCCTTCAGTTGTCGGAGAGATTATTTCTCGCCAAGAATTTTTGACCGCTTATACGCCGTATCAAGCCGAAGCCTCACAAGGGACATTGCAAGCGATTTATGAATATCAAAGTTTGATGGTTTCTTTAACTGGACTTGATGTGGCAAACGCGTCTCACTATGACGGGGCGACGGCGGTCGCGGAAGCGGCAATTTTAGCGCTTCGACATACGAATCGCTCAAAACTTCTTGTGGCAAAATCAATACATCCTCATTATCTCGAAACGATTAAAACTTATTTAATAGGTTCTCCTTATGTTATTGAAGAAATTCCATTTAATGAAAACGGAAATTTTGATAAAGAATTTTTAGCGTCAAAATTGGACGCTGCCGTCGCCGCCGTGATTTTCCAAACACCGAACTTCTTAGGCAATGTTGAAGATTTGACTGGTATAGCTGATAAACTTCATTCAAATGGCTCGCTTTTAATTTTGACAGGAAATCCGTTATCGTTTGGTATCCTAAAATCGCCGGGAGAATGGGGAGCGGATATCGCTGTCGGAGAAGGTCAACCTCTTGGGATACCTATGGAATTTGGCGGGCCGTATTTGGGATATTTCGCGACAACGCGGGCATTGATGAGAAAAATACCTGGCCGTCTTGCTGGGCTTACTAAAGACGCGGACGGGAAGCGAGCATTTTGCTTAACATTGCAAGCACGCGAACAGCATATTCGCCGCGAACGCGCCGGCTCAAATATTTGCAGCAACGAGGCTTTGTGCGCGCTCGCCGCGTGCGTTTATATGACTTTGCTTGGGAGAAATGGAATTAAAAAAGTCGCGCGGCTCAATTGGGACAGAGCGAATTATTTGCGTGAAAAAATTTCTAAAATAAAAGACTTTAAAGTAGATTTGTCGCAAACGATTTTTAATGAGTTTCGCGTTAAATCGCAAAAGCCTTTTCGTGAAATCGAGGAAAAGTTAGCTAAAGAAAAAATATTCCCGGGCGTGGATTTGTCTTTGACTTTTCCCGAGCTTAAAAACCAATTTTTAGTTTGTGCTACCGAAACTAAAACCAAAGACGATCTTGATAGGTTTGTGGAGGTTCTCTCGCGATGCTGATTTCCACAGACGATAGACTTAGTTTTGAAAAGAGCAAAAGCGGAAGAGTCGCTGTAAACTTTTCTAGCGAAAAATTCTTCTTGAAGGATTGCGAGGAATCTATTCCGCCGCAATTGTTGCGCCAAACTGAGATTGATTTCCCAGAACTTAGCGAGCCTGAAATTGTCAGGCATTTTATTAATCTTTCACGTAAAAATTTTTCTGTTGATACCCATTTTTATCCGCTCGGCAGCTGCACCATGAAATATAACCCTAAAATAAATGAATGGGCGGCGCGTCTTGACGCATTTGCCTGCGTTCATCCGCTTCAAAATAAAAAATCGATACAAGGAATATTGCAAATTTTTGGCGAGCTTGAAGATTCTCTGAAGTCCATTATGGGAATGGATAATTTTACGCTTCAACCCGCGGCGGGCGCGCACGGCGAACTTACGGGCATGATGATTGTCCGAGCGTATCATGATTCGCGAGGCGACACAAAACGCATAAAAATTCTCACCCCAGATTCAAGTCACGGAACAAATCCGGCGAGCGCGGCGCTGCTTGGTTTTAAAGTGATTGAGATTAAGTCTCTGCCTACCGGGCAAGTTGATATTGAAGATTTAAAGCGCCATTTGGGGAATGATGTCGCCGGGCTTATGCTGACTAATCCTAATACGCTGGGTATTTTTGATAAAAACATTCTGGAAATTACCCGGCTCGTTCATGAATCGGGCGGACTTCTTTATTATGATGGAGCGAATCTTAATCCACTGCTTGGCATCGCGAGGCCGGGTGATATGGGATTCGATATTATTCATGTAAATTTGCATAAGACGTTTTCCACTCCTCACGGTGGCGGCGGGCCGGGCGCTGGCCCGGTAGGTGTAAAAGGATTTTTAAAAGAGTTTTTGCCCGGACCGCTTGTTGTAAAAAATGGTGATGAATGGCAGTTCGCGCTGCAAGGGGAAAAATCGATTGG
Organism: uncultured bacterium; assembly: GCA_964410905.1. Classification (GTDB taxonomy): domain Bacteria; phylum Omnitrophota; class Omnitrophia; order Omnitrophales; family Aquincolibacteriaceae; genus Aquincolibacterium. The sequence goes on from CAYPIR010000007.1 coordinate 6,190, forward strand.
AAGAGTGAAACTTTTTTATGGTAATACGGGAGTGATTATACGCGCTTATGTTTATATTAAATCGCTTGGCAAAGAAGGTTTAAGGCGAGCCGGCGAAGCGGCAATTTTGAATGCCAACTATATGAAAGAAAAATTGAAATCTACTTACGCGGTCGCTACAGAAGGCGCTTGTATGCATGAATTTGTATTGTCGCTTAAGAACTTATCAAGCAAAAGCGTTCATGCCGGTGATATTGGCAAGCGATTATTGGATTATGGTTTCCACGCGCCGACCGTTCATTTTCCGTTGGTTGTTTCTGAGGCGTTAATGATTGAGCCGACTGAAACGGAGTCGCTTGAGACTTTAGACGCGTTTTGTAACGCTATGTTGAAAATCGCGAAGGAAATAGAGGAGAATGTGGAAATAATAAAATCCGCTCCGCACAATTTGCCCGTTCGCCGTCCTGACGATGTCCTAGCGGCGCGCGAACCCATTCTTTCTTATAAAGATCAAGCGGCAAAAACGGCCGCGAAGTAAAGGCCGCATGAAATGGAGTCTTTTCTCGTTTGTTGCCGACTCAATGCCGTATCAAATGGCATTGGACGCTGTGTTGTTTGAGCAATTTAAAAAAACCTCAAGCCCATCGCCCATTTTAAGATTTTTCACTTCAACAGAGCCGTGTATAAGCGTAGGCTATTCTTTGACTGGAAAAAACGAAAAAAATCTTTCCGAATTGATAAAAAAAAATCCCATTGTTTCGCGATGTAGACGTATAACGGGCGGCGGCTGCGTGCTGCACAAAAACGATTTGATGTTTTCTATGATTGCCTCATATCGCGAAAAAGAACTAAATACGAAATTGGGAAGTGTTAAAGAAAGTTATAGGCAAATCCACAAGGTTGTTTCAAACGCGTTTTTTAGTTTAGGGATGAATACGAGTTTGTATGGAGAAGGGCTGCCGAAAGGGAACGATTGCTTTCAATATCCAGTCGCGGACGATGTTTCATTTAATAATTATAAAATAGCGGGCGGTGCGCAAAAACGGTCTAATGGATTTTTGCTTCATCAAGAATCCATAGTTTTACCGCCTAAAATAAAAGCGGATGATTTCATATCGCTTGTGCGCAAGGAGTTTCATGATGTCTTTGGGGCGGACTTTGAAACGTCTGAAATATTTGACGATATAAAAAGTGAAGCGAAAGAAAAAATGAAAGAATTTGTTTTGTTGTAAAAAAGTTTATTGAAAAACTTCAGGAACAAAATGTCTGATCAAATACTCGGAAATTTAAACAATAAACAGAAAGAAGCGGTTACTTGGGATCCGACAAAGCCTCTTTTGATTTTGGCGGGAGCGGGAAGCGGAAAGACGCGTATATTGACGCGTAGAATAGCGTGGTTTATTAAGCATGGTGTTCCGCCTTACAACATTTTAGGTGTAACTTTCACCAATAAAGCGGCTGCCGAAATGCGAGAACGAGTTAAACAGCTCACAAACGGCAGCGTTTGGATTCAGACCTTTCACTCAACTTGCCTTAGGATTTTAAGACTTAGCGGTTCGGAAATCGATATTCCTAAAAATTTTATTATTTATGACGAATACGACCAACTTCAAGTAATCAAAGATTCTATAGCAGACCTAAGACTTCCTGAAAAAGACGTAAATCCCAAAGCTGTTCGCGAGCAAATAAGCCGAGCCAAAGACTATCTGGAATTTCCATCTCAATACGCGGCAAGAGCGGAAGATTTATTTCAGGTTCGTGTCGCGAAGGTGTATGAACTATATGAACAAAAAATGAAAAAATTAGGGGCTTGCGATTTTGGAGATTTAATTATGAAAACCGTAGTGCTGTTTGAACGCTGCCCCGATGTTCTCAAATCTTGGCAAGACAGATTTCAGCACATTTTGATTGATGAGTATCAAGACACGAATCGCGCGCAATATAAATTCGCAAAACTTTTGTCGGGCACGAGGCAGAGGATAACTGTCGTGGGAGATCCCGATCAATCAATTTACGCGTGGCGCGGAGCCGACATAAAAAACATTATGAACTTTGAGCGCGATTACAAGGACGCGGGCGAAATCCGCATGGAGCAGAATTATCGCTCGACATCCGTAATTTTGAACGCGGCCAACCAACTTATTAAAAATAACACGACTCGGCGGCCGAAAAGTCTTTGGACGGAAAAAAAAGGCGGCGAAAAAATCGAGCTTTTTAATGCTGATACAGAACGAGATGAGGCTCAATATGTTGTGAAAAAGATTTTGCAGTATCGCGGTCAGGGCCGGAAATTTTCTGACCAAGTTGTTTTTTATCGCGTTCACGCTCAGTCCCGCGTTATTGAAGAAGCGCTGATGCGTGCCAATATTCCGTATAAGATTGTCGGCGGAACACGCTTCTATGACAGAAAAGAAATAAAAGACATCATCGCGTATCTTCGAGTAATAGCGTATCCGAATGACGAGGTGAGCTTGAAACGCATCGTAAATGTGCCTGCCCGCGGGATAGGGAAAAAGGCGATAGAAATTTTAGATAAAACGGCAGCGGCATCTAATTGGGATACGGTTTTGCAAAATGTCGTCGCGGTTGACGGCTTGACTCCTAAGGCGAAAAAAGCGATTACAGATTTTTATGGGTTTATCACTAGACTCCGACAGCGCCAAACGGAACTTAATATTAGGGAAATTCTCGAAAAGGTTTTAGACGCGACTGGATATATAACAGAGTTGGAGCTGGAACGCACGCCTGAAGCGGAAGCCAGGATTGAAAACATAAAAGAATTTTTCAGTGTCATAGAAAATTTTTATCAAAATGAGTCTAAACTTTTAAGCGAAGAAGCATCGTTGGAAGGCGCCGGGAAAGCGGAAGGCGCGACTGAGCTTTCAGCGTTTTTGGATTCAATAGAGCTTGTAACTGATTTGGATTCATGGGACGAGGGCTCGAATGTTTTGACTCTTATGACAATGCATTCGGCGAAAGGATTGGAGTTCCCGTTCGTTTATATTGTTGGAATGGAAGAGGGAATTTTTCCGCATGTTAATTCTTTATTCGCCAACAACGATGAGGTTGAGGAAGAACGCAGATTGGCTTATGTCGGCGTAACTCGCGCGCGAGAAAAACTTCATCTTTCATACGCCCAGTCACGACAAATGTATGGAAAAACAAATAATAACATTCCGTCAAGATTTTTAACTGAAATTCCGTCTGAAAGTTTTGTGGTTTCGCAAACGCATAAGTCCTTGAAGTTTTACTCTTCAAACGAAAATGCCTATTCAAATAATGATTTTATTCGAGATGAGCCGATAATCGAGTTTGATTAGTTGGTGGTGTGCATGTCAGCTAATACGTGAGCAGATTTTGATACGCAGTCATCCTGCGCGTTGCTTTTTAACGTCGCAGGTTCTACAAGATAAGACACGATTTCTTTAATCGTGCGTATCGGATGGTTGCATTACAAATGCAACCAAAGGCTAATTTCCTTTGGATTCTGCAACTGCGCTACGCTTTGTGCAGAATGACTAGTTCGTCGCGCTTTCGCCAGCGATAATAAAAAACAAAAATTCCTCAACAATCCTGTCTACGAAATTATTGACTTTTACAATTTCCTAAAAAATATTTCAAAATACTCCCCAAAAATTAATGGTCGAAATCTAGCGTTACTGACAAACGTATGTTAAAGTTTTAGTAAGTCTAAATCGTATATCAATTTATAACAAAATGAAAAATAAAATAAAAAAAACAATCTCACTGTTTTTAATTAGTACTTTTGTCTGGACGCAAATAGTAGACGCCACAGCTCTGCCTAAAATAAACATAATTCAAACTATCGAATTGGCAACTTTTCCCGATGTTAAAATTCCTCAAGATTTAGCAAGTATAGATGATTTTTACCTGCCTCAAAAACATGAGGGGAAATTCGTTTTTTATATTCAAAATGCCCACGCGAACTACTCTGCCCAAAAACAAATAAAAAATTTGCTCAAATATCTTCAAACACAATATGGCATTAGAACAGTTTTTGTGGAAGGAGCGGCATCGGAGCTCGACCCGGATAATCTCAGAATGTTTGATGACGATGCCCGGAATTTTGCTTTTGCGGATAATTTGGCACAAAAAGGCGAGTTGTCGGGGGCGGAATGGTTTTTGATTGAGAATAAAAATGTTTCAGGAAAGCCAATCGAAAACATCAAAACTTACGCGGATAATTATTCAGCGCTTCAAACCGTTTTAAGCCAAAGCGAAGCGGTTGAGAGATTTCTCGAGAAATTTGAACACGCTTTATACAACATCGCGGCAAAAAAACTTTCACAAAAGGCGTTAAAAATTATCAAGGAATGGAAGTTGTTTCAAAAGGGCAATCGGCAGTTTGTCCCATACTTAGAAGGTCTCGCCCGTGACGCGCAAGATATTTTAGGGATAAATCTCAACGCGGTTGATTCACAGTTTGATTGGCAGCAAATATCAAGAGTGCTTGAGCTGCAATCTATTGAAAAACTAATTGATATTAAACTCGCGCAGAGTGAAACGGAACAGATCCTTGAGTTCTTGAAAGCTAAAAAAATATCTAAAAAAATAATTAGCGATTTTGAAAATAGAATTTTTACGCGTGGAAATTTAGAGCAGTTTTTTGCGGAATCTAAGCCGAATGGTTTTCAGTTTAAGAACTATCCGAATTTTTCTCTTCTTGCGGCAACTGAAATTTTAGGCGACGAAATTGACCACAAAATGCTTTTTGTGGAAATAAGAAATCTGTTCGCGCTTATTCTGGATAAATTGACAGTCGGCGAGCAGGAAAAACAGGTTTGGGAACTTTATAAAAATGAAGAACTTTTACGAAAGTTACTTTCTCTTAGTCTTTCGCGTGATGAATGGAAAATGGCGCTTCAGAATAAAGCCGTAATTAAATTGCCGGCGATGGTTTCTGGCGCGGCAGAACTTGTTTACTCGAAATTTGCCGATACGGAATTAGCCGAAATAAACCAGATTCAAAATGAGGCGTTTCGATTTTATGAGTTGGCAAATGAACGCGAAAAAGTATTTTGGGAAAATACAAAAGGCGATTTGTCCGATAGGGAAGGCACGGTTGTTTTTGTGACGGGCGGATTTCATACGCGAGGAATAGCGGATATTTTTCGCGAGCGGGGAATAGGATATGTGGTTTTAACGCCAAAATTTATCGCGGAGTCAGGCGATAATGCCTATCGTGAAATAATGCTGCGGAGTAAACAACAAACCTTTGAATTGTCATATTTGGATTCTCCGGCACGCGCGCAGAAATTTTCCGTGACGGCGGAGCAAATCGGGCTTGATGCGGCTGTTAATTCATTAGCGCCTGTTGTTCAATCAATAAGTGAAGTCGCCCCGGCGGGTGATATTCCGAAAGCGATTGAAGCTTTTAACGACTCGATATTTGCTAAAAATAGCGGGCTTGAAATTGCCTCTACTCCGATAGAACATCGCAAATCCCGGCCTGTTTTCAAAGTTATGTTGAATACGGGAATGGCAAGAGAGGTTGAAAGAAAAGACAAATTACTAAATTTTAAATATATGGGCTATACATATACGCAGCGAAACAGGCTTTTAAATGAACTAATGCTTTCTGATGTGTTTAAGGATTTGGGCGTTGATTTGCGTGATGGAAAAGAACATAAAATCGCGGAACTTGGCACGGGGATTATGCCTTTGAGTCTTTTTGAAATGACAGAGGCTTTTCAAAAAATTAATCCCAAAATTAAAACGGCAGGAGTTGATATTTTTACCGCAAGAAAAATGGTGATTGACACCAAAAATAGCTTGGCGTTTTTTATTGATGATGCGGGAAATCCAATAGAAATTGTTGAATTTGCTCCGACTGATACAAACGGTGTTGAGCTTCGCACGATTTATTCAAAAGGGACTACAAATGTTTATCCGGCTTTGGCGAAAATAGATGCTGGTTTTATTAATGGGACAAAAAAAATTGCCCATGAGGCGGGAGAGGAATATCGCGTCGTTGAAAATCCTACCGAAACATTTTTGCTTGATATGTCGCGGAAATTTAACATTCCTCAAGACATAACGCGATATGAGACAGGAACATCGGACTCAGCAATATTTAAAGACGCTGACATCGCAACCATGTCTCATATGAAAGGTTATTTGTCCGATTTTTCAAAAGCATTGAAAGATCTTGCGCAACAAATGAAAGAGGGAGGAATTATTGTGGCTTACGACGGGTATGCCAATCTTTTTCCTCTTGAAATCTGGCAGGTAAAAAATAAACACGCGGAACCGGTATTTGTCGAAAAAGATTTTTTTGCGGCGGATTTAAACGCGCAAGAAATCTTGAATGTAAATGGTAAGGTCTATCATCTTCCTCGTAGCAGTGAAGAACCGAACGAAGTCGCTACTGCCATTAGTAATTATTTTATAGGATTAGCATCGCGCAGCGAAACCCGCCAACAAGAAGAACGCAAAATCACTGGAATGACCGGCGTTGGACGAAATTTGCTTTTGCATCAATTTATGGTTTCTAACGAATTTGAAAAATGGACCGGAATCGATATTTCTCGCGGCGATTTAAAGGTGTCGGAACTTGGGACTGGAATCCTGCCGATTAGTTTTGCGGAAATGACAAATCTCCTTTGTTCCATAAATCCTAAAATCAAAACGGTTGGCGTTGACATATACAAGACGGATTTTGTAGCAATTCCTGTGGAGCATTCCGATACTCTTTATTTTGTTGATTCAAAAGGAGCGATTGGCGAGATTATGCGGATAAATAGCGATTTTTTGGTGTCGGTTTATTTAAATGAACGGACAAAATCAAAAGAAAATATATTTGGATTTGAAAGAGAATTAAAAAAAATAGCAGGTAAAAAGTCTTTGGAGCGAACTTATAAGTTGGGTTGGCAAGATTTTGAAGTTTATTTTGACCCCGCGGAAAAATTTCTCAATTGGGCAAGCGGTAATGGAAATTTTAATAGGCAAAACGCATCTCTTTATCAAGGAGACGCGTCTTCGGAACAATTGAAGAACTCTGATATCGTGATTATGGCGCATGTGGAAGGACATTTGAAATCGCGAGGTTTGTGGGGAAAAACTTTGCGAGAACTTGCTAGGAATATAAAAAGCGGCGGCGTTATTTTGAGTTATGACGAATTTGCCGGAGTAAAGAACAATTTAAATATTTGGAAAGTGAATAGTGAACATTTATTTACTCGTGTTGATAACGGATTTAAATTAGCTTCAGAATACAATCCGCCAGGGGATGCTGGTGTGCCTTCTAAATCTGTTTTGTTAGGAGACGAATCAAAAGAAACGCTTACATTTACACCTCAAGCGGAAGATTCTCTTGCGACAACTTCTCAACTAAGGCGAAATCTTTTGGATGCGTTTTCTAGACAAAACATTTCGGAATTTTTTGAAAGAGAAAAAAAAGAGGCTCGTTCCGAGACTAGAGCGAAAATAACAGGGCGGACAGATAGCGGCGACCGCAATAAAATTTTATTTCAATTTTTAACATCCAATACATTTCGTCAAATTACAAATATTGACTTTTCTAAAGACGCCCCCAAAATCGTGGACTTTGGATTTGGAATTATGCCGTTTCATCTTCCATTCTTGAATGCTTTTTTAAAAGATCGTAATCCTTTTGCTGAAATCATTGGCATTGATCAATTTAGGGCGGATGCGATTGTTATTGATAAAACAAAACCTAATTTATGGGCATTTATGGAAACGGTGGGAAATATCGCGGAAGTTATGGAGGTGAGTCAGCCAAACGGCGCTGACGGGCAATTTGAAATGCATCACTTTATGAAACGTTTTCTTTTGTCGAATTTTGATGAAGAGCGACGAGAGTTTGACGCGGCATACATTGAATCTTTTAACCGAGCGAAAAATGGCGAAACTAAACTTGGTGATATGCAAGTTATTTTAAACCCGATTGCGCATTTTCTTGAATATTCAAAGAAACGGCAAGGTGTTGAAGGCGATTTTATTCGTGCGGAGGTTGGAAGCGAAAGCTCTGAAGAATTAAAAGATGCGGATGTTATTTTGATGTCGCATGTTACTGTTCATTACACAAGAGACGGGATGAAAGAATTGATCGGCTCTGTCTTAAAACAAATGAAGCCGGGCGGAGTTGTTGTCGAATGGACTTATGGATTTGATGACGGAGGGACGGTTTATCTCTGGAAACTCGGGAGGAATGGCGAAGCGACAGAATTTTCAAAAATAGCAATATATAAAAATTCCGATTTGGGAAATGTTTCTTTTGTTTGGTTTACGCCTACCCAAGTCAATGCGCTTAAAGAGACTGTATCAGATGCAATTCCGAGAGCGGCAATTAACGCGCAAACGATAACGAATGAATGGATAAAAAGCATTCTTGATTTTACGTCGGCCGCTGAAAAGGAGAAAGCCGGCAAAGCTGATTCGCCTAGCTCTGCTCGCGATGACAAAGTTTTTTCACAGATTGAGGATCGTGAAAAAAATATCGATATTGATTTAGCGAACAAAGCGGACGAGATGTTACCTGCGGCTAAGCCTGACGAACCCGTGTCGAAAGCGGTTGAAAAATCTTCGTATGTCGAGAAGAACGCAGAGTCTTATCAAATTTTGTTTCAGGATTATTGGGACAAAAACCCAATCGCTCAAACGGATACAAAGAAACTAATGAATCGAATGTCTGTCCTGTCAAAGACTCTATCGAAACTTCTCTCAGCGCCTGATGCTATGCAAAATGCATTGCATCTCAAAAGACTGCTTGATGCAAACTTTAAAAGTAAAAAACTTCTTCCCGAAGCGGAGAAAATGATTCGCTCATTTCTTAATGTCTATGAGCTACGCAGGAACGGTGAACCAATAAATGTTGGTTATGTGATCTCGATGTATGGCGAGGCGGATAGGTTAAACGCGGAATCTCTTGATAATTTGCTGGGCGAAGACGCTCTGGCTGAAAAAATCGCTGAATTAGATGAGTTGTATTCGGTAAATTTAAATGTTCATTACCGGTTGCTCTTAGTTGATGATGGAGAATTTAACGGCCAACGCGATAAATCAGACGAAACTTTGAGTTTTGAAATCGTGCCTTCAAATTATAGGGAAAACTTTTTACAGAACGTTTCGAGTTGGATTAATAAAAACTTCGCTCTGAATGCGCATAAATTTTTGCACGAATTTTTTGACGAAAATAAAAACACACAATTTCGCGTGAAGTCAAAGTATGGCGGAATATCGTCTGGTGAGACTGCACTTCAAATTTTGCAAGAGCGTTTCGCGGACAAATTAAAATCGGGACAGGTAAAAGTTTTTTTTGTTGATAAAAAACAAAAAAAACAAATCAGCGGACGGAAAGGGAGCGGTGTGATTTTGGGGATGCGTAAGGCTATAAACGACGGCGCTGATTATGTGATTTTTACAGGTACGGATAGAACCATTCATACGGGGCAGTCTGGACTTCTTTTGTCGGATCTTGTAGCGGGAAAAACAGATGTTGTGATTGGCAGTCGACGGCTTAGCGACAGTATTGTTTATGGGCAATCAAATGGGGAAAATCGCGCGAGTTTTCTTTATAACAAATTCGCAAGATTATTTTTGCGAGCGGGAAAAATCAAAGACACGCAGGAAGGTTTTAAAGGATTTACGCGTGATATCCTGGAACGAATTTTACCCGTTGATAATGCTTGGTATCTCGATGAGAAATTTACATATGACTATACGTTTGATACGCATTTGCTTATGCGTGCTCGTGATGTATCTGATAAGCCGATAAAAGAAGTTTCGACCGTGTGGATTAATAACTCTCGTGCTGGAATGAGACGGACTAATAGCGAACAGGACATGTCGTTGATAAAAAAGCGTGAATTTAAGAGACTTAAAGATTATAAGCGAGCGATTGAATCAGGAAAATACGAAAACGGCGGATTGCAAAAAGGTTCGATGGTTGATTTGAGAGGAATTGATAAGAGAGTCATATTTGTTGGAGATATTCACGGGAGAGTCGACAACTTGAACAGCGTTTTAGAAAGGAATAATAATTTTGAAGATATAGCGGACGGCAATGCGGTTTTAATTCTTACCGGAGACATCGTTCACAGCAAAGATGAATATCTTAATCGCACGGGAAATGAAACGGAGTTTGGAGAGAATTCGTATGAGGCGATTAAACGAGTAATGGATCTTAAAATAATGTCGCCGCAAAATGTTTACTTGCTTGGAGCTGATCATGAACAAGACGCGCGGGCTGTTGGTATTCCAATCGATAAGAGGATAGTCAATCAGAGTCAGAATTATTTTGATTATCTGGAGAAGTTTTTCGGAGATAATTTTTTAAAGCAATATCGGAGGGCCATGAGCACTGCACCTATTTTGGCGATTGGCTCCAATTTTTTAGCCGCGCACGCTGGTCCGATTAAGCGGATTAGATATGGTGATTTGCCGAATAATTTGGAGGAGTTTCTAACTTCCAGAAATGATTTGTTTGCTTCCGTAAATAACGGAATAGTCGATGACCTCATAGGTATTCACAATCGTGTTGACGTAGGTTTTGGTGAAGAGGAAGTTATCAGATTTTTTGAGCTTTTTGGAATGGATCCGTCCAAATCTATATTTATAACGGGGCATTCTCCTGAAGACCCGAAAATTCCGATTTTTCAACCTTATGACAGTAAATTAATTGTGTCGGTGGCGCAATTTGATAAATTCGCTTGGGAAGAAATTATGCCTGACGGTGAGCTGAAAGTATTTGACATGGATTCGTCTGATGCGGAAACGGCTAAAAGTGAGCAACGTGCTAAAGATTCTTCCGCGTCTGACGGCAGTTACGCGGATAATTTGATGCGCGAGAAACAAGAACGTAAATTTTATAGCATTCCACGAAATCGCGCGGATCGCGCGAAAGGAAAAGAAAATCCTAATGTCCGTGCGCTCAACAATATTATTCGCTCGCAACTTCGTCCTTTGGCTGATGACGCGCCGGACGCGAAAATCGCCATAACCCTATTGCTTGGCGGATTTCTTAATTTAGGCGAAATGAGCAATGATGAAATAAAAGATTTTGCGGAAGTTTTGGCTAGCTTTGTTCAAGAAAAAACTGAAGAATCCATAGAAACTATTTTTGCGCGTCATTTCCCAAACTCTATGATTTTAAGCTCGGAACCTTCGTCTGTTATGGAGTTTTTTGACGCGGTTCCTACTGAAGAAGATAAGAAACGAATATTAAACGATGTCAAGGCTTTGCTTCTTTTAAATAGAAATTTATCATACAAATTGGTCTTTCCATTTGAAACTAATTTGAGAAATTTTAATGAAAACCTTGAGAAGTTTGCCACGGAAAACGGTATAGAAAATTTGCGATTGCGATTTTCAGTTATAGCGAGCAGACAAACACCAAAAAATTTGATGGCTCTTGCGCGCGCGCTTTCGCTTAGATATGGAAGCTCCACGGTGATTATTGGTGACGGCAAAGCTCTTTCAATGCTTGGAGATGATTTGATGCGGCCTAAAACTAAAATAATCGAAAGGCGTTTTTCGGGTCTTTCGCCGCTTGCTACCGTATCGCGCGTGAAGGCTGTGGTCTTATCTCGCGATTTTAAAGAAGATGATTTGGCGATAACTAAAAAGGGTTCTCGCTATGAATTTAATATCAAAATTCTAAGTCAAATGATGGATTCTATTGTAACCGCGATTAACGGTTTACTGAGTCTATCCAGGTCGGCGTAGTTATTGAATGGCGCGGAGTATAAAAAATGCCTTCAGCGACGAACAATGTTGTTGAGGATACGCGGAGGTTGGGCGTTAATAGCATTTTTTTGTCTAATCCTCTGTATTTGCGATAAAAACATTCGGGGATAGCGGCATGAGCAATAAAATGAATTTTCTTCATAGTTATTGATTGAAAGTGTGTCTTGAGTCGGTAAAATGTCGCGTTATGAAAGTCTTAAAAGAAAAATATTTCAATTCTCTCGAAAGTCTCATCCGCTCAAGCGTTCTCTGGGCGGAAACTGTTTTTCTCACCTTCTTTTATTCTTTCACAATCTTGATTGTGTTTTGTTTTTACTCGTTTTTCTTTGACCGTGAAAGACGCGAAATTCCGCAATGGCTTTCTTCAGATTGGTCTCGCTCAATTCTTAGATGGAGTCAGATTTGGCGAATAGTAGTAACGGGAAAAAAGAATATTCAAAAAGGAAAGCATTACATTGTTGTGGCGAATCATCAAAGTATGCTAGATATTTTGGCGGTAAACGCGGCGCTGCCTCTTAATTTTAAATTTCTCGCTAAAAAAGAACTTTTTGATATTCCTTTTATGGGCTGGGGAATGGCGGCAATCGGATATATCCCAGTAAATCGAGCCAGTAGCCGAAGCGGACTCGAAGCGATCAGGCAAATTTCAAATTGTCTTGGCAAAAACGTCAGTGTTCTCCTTTTTCCTGAAGGAACGCGAAGCCCGGACGGAGAAATTTATGATTTTAAGATGGGAGCGTTTAAAATTGCGCGCGATCATCGCGCGGAAATTTTGCCTATAGTGATAGACGGGACAGGACAAGCGCTTCCTAAAAACTCCTGGCTCATACGAAAAAAAAGCGCGTTTGTTGTCTCAATTGGCAAACCTATTCCGCTTGAAGGGATTAGCGGGGAAAAACTCGCAGATGCTAAAGAGTCGATTCGTCTTGAGATGATAGAACGCCTTCAGTTAATCAGAAAAGGGGAAAAATAAATGTCTGAGCGAGCGGAACAAGCAAAGGCTTATCAAGCGATTCGCCGCAAAATTTCAATTTTCAGTCTTTTTTTATCTCCCGCAATTCTTTTAATTTTACTCGTAAGCGGCTGGACTTTTTTGATGCGACAAAACTCTATTGCTTTATCCGGCGATAATGAATGGCTTGTTGTGGCGAATTATTTTTTTCTCTTTACGATTTTTCAACTTATTTTTGAATTGCCGCTTTCATACTATTCTTCGTTTTCACTAGAACATAAATTTAAACTTTCCAACCAAACTTTTTTGGCGTGGGCAAAAGAAACGCTGAAAAAAATAACGCTTTCATTTTTTCTTTCTCTCGTGCTTATTGAAACACTTTATTTTTTTATCCGCCAATTCCCGAATGTTTGGTGGATTTTGGCATGGTGCGGTTACGCTTTCGTTAGTTATGTTATGGGAAAAGTTTTTCCTGTTTTTATTGTGCCCCTTTTTTATAAATACAGTGATTTGAAAGACGATTTGTTGAAGCGGAAAATTTTTGCGCTTGCCGAGCGTTTCAAAATGCCAATAAAAAATATTTACTCAATTAATTTAAGTTTGACTACCAAAAAGGCGAACGCCGCGTTTATGGGTTTAGGCAAAACAAAGAGAATCGTTTTGAGCGATACTTTGATTGAAAATTTTACGCATGAGGAAATTGAAATGGTTTTGGCGCACGAAATTGGACATTTTAAAAATCATGATGTCTGGCGTTTTTTGACGCTTGGGCTCATTGCCTCGTTTGTTGTTTTTTATGTAGGATTTTTGACAATGAACGCCGTAGCCGTAAAATTTTCAATACAAACCATTTCTGACATTGCGGGTTTGCCGCTTCTTTTTTTGATTTTTTGTATTATGAATTTAATGGGGACTCCAATTTTGAATGGATACTCGAGAAGGAGAGAATACGCGGCGGATGCGTTTGCTCTTTTGGCCACAAAGAACCTTGGAGTTTTTATTTCGTGTATGAAAAAACTAGAATCTCAAAATCTTGCCGATCCGGAGCCGCCAGTTTGGTATGAATGGTTTTTTTACGATCATCCGTCAATTCCTAAACGTATCGCGAGGGCAAAAAAATGAATTTTAGAAAAAAGTTTTTTGTTTTTTTTGTGTTCTTTACCGCGGCTCTTTGCCAAAGCGTTTTTGCTGAAGACTCTGATTATGCGAAAGAGACAATGGAACGGCGTCAGCAGACAGAAATAGACGGATTTCTTTATGGCTATACAAAAGATATACCAACGATGACTTTGTCCATACAGTTTTTCAATGACGCGGTAAAGTTTTTCGAGAAAAATGAGTTTGATCTTTCGCGTGAAGCGCTGCAACAAGCAATAGAGCTAGAGCCGCGAAATTCTCTTGCTTTCGAACTTTTGGGGGATATTGAAAATCTTCATCAAAAATTTGATTTGGCAGAGCATTATTACAAGAAAAGTTATCTGGTTAGTGCTTCATCGCGCATTAAAGACAAAATAGGAAAACTGCAAAAAGAGCGTTCGGTGGAGGATAACTTTGATACGGATGAAGACGAACTCTTTTTAATTAAATATCGCCGCGGCGAGCAAAGCTATGACAGTTCCGAACTGAAAGGTTTTTTGCGTGATGCCTACAGACAGGTGTCGCAGGATTTTTCGTTTTATTTTAATCATAAAACCACAGTGCTTTTTTATACGGGTGAGCAGTTTCATGAGGTAACTGGAAAAGAGAAATGGGTAACAGGACTTTATGACGGTAAAATTCGCTTGCCTGCTTATAAACAAACATTTAACCGCAAAGATTTACAGGCTGTTATAGTCCATGAACTAACACACGCGTTCGTAACTGCTTTAAGCGCTGGACGTGCTCCTGTTTGGCTGCAAGAAGGGCTCGCGCAGTATGAGCAAAATAAAGTTGTGCCGATTGATACTATAGTTTTTGATTCCGCGGTCAGAATAAACGGACTTTTATCGTTTAATAGACTTTTTTTTGATAAGTTTGATGGCGAAAAAGTTACCCCTCTTGAAATTTCGCTTTTTTATCAAGAATCGTATAGATTTGTCAGATATTTGATCGAACGTTATAAAATGTATTACATAAAAGAATTACTCGGCAAAATCAAAGACGAAAAAACCATTGATCAAGCGATAGAAGAATCGTTTTTAATTAGCGTTTCGCAATTGGAGAAAGAATGGCTGGCAGCCCTAAAATAAAAAAGCGAACAGAGCTTCAATCCTTATCAACTTTACCAGTTTTGAAAAAGTTGTCTGCCTCCGACCGCCGATATTTTGAAAATGAATTTCTCAAGAAAATTCCTTTTACTCAATCTCAAATTAGACAAATTTTGGAATGGCTTTGGGATTTAGCCAAGAGGGAAGACGCGAGTTTTTGTAAGTTAACCGAAAA
Organism: uncultured bacterium; assembly: GCA_964410905.1. Classification (GTDB taxonomy): domain Bacteria; phylum Omnitrophota; class Omnitrophia; order Omnitrophales; family Aquincolibacteriaceae; genus Aquincolibacterium. Next base: position 21,269 of record CAYPIR010000007.1, read on the forward strand.
GTTGGAATTTTTTAAAAATCTTGATGATGTGGAAGATTTGAGATTTAAAGCCGAAACCGTTTTCAGCCGCGTACGTCTTGCTAGGTTTCCCGAAAGCGCTAGCCGAATGGAAAAATTTGAGCAATTTAAGCGTAAGCATTTCGGCGGTATGAAAAAAGTTCGTATTGAGCCTGTTTCTGGATTTGACGAACCCGGCCTTCGATTGACAATTCAAGTGAATAATTCAGAAGAAATCAAAACGCTTGCCGTTCTGCTGCGAAAAAAAATCCCGTCGTTGAAGACGCTGTTTGAAATGACTATATAATTCCTATACAATAGCCTCTTATGACCACGACAAAAAAAACTCTCATCATTGCGCTTGCTATAGGGTTGTTTTTTTCTTATACCCTCTACGCCGAAGACGCAACGGTTACCGCGACTTTGGAACCGACCTCTGTTCAAGTAGGGCAGCAAGCAACCATGAGCATTCAAGTATCCGGGCAGACCCAAAATGTTCAGACGCCTCGTCCTCCGTCCTTGAGCGACATTGATATTTTTTATAGCGGTCGATCTTCTCGTATTTCAATGGTAAACGGAGTAACTGCTGCGAGTTTAAATTTTATTTATGTTTTGGTTCCAAAACGAGAAGGTGATATTTCAGTCCCGCCATTCGATGTCTCAGTTGACAACAAAATCATAAAAACACCGGAATTTAATTTAAAAGTCCGCGGCGTAAAAGCGATGCCGCAGGCAGCCAATCCTAATCCTTACGCAAACACACCGGCAGCAAACACCGCGCCATCTCTTCAATCGGTATCGCTTGGCGCTGGCGAAGACAATAATGTTTTTGCTCGCGTTTGGACGGATAAAAAAACGCTTTATCAAAATGAGCAGCTGCTTTTAATTTATTCGCTTTATACGCGTTACGATACGCGATATGAAGGCTTTGACAAAGAAGCTGAGACTAGCGGGTTTTGGATAGAAGAGTTCCCAATTGGGCCGGATGTCCCTAGAGAAACTACTACGGTAAACGGCAAGCGGTATGTAAAAGCCGATGTTCGCAAAATGGCGCTTTTTCCAACTGCACCGGGAAATTACACGATACAACCTGGCAGTTTGAAAGTATCGGTTTTGGAAGAAAAACGCGACAGCAAAAGTTTATTTGACGAGTTCTTTAGCGACAATTTTTTTAATGGCAATCCAATGTTTTCGCGCAGGCAAAACCGTTCGCTTAATATGCCCGCAATACAGTTGGAAGTCCTGCCTTTGCCGGAAGTTGCCCGCCCGGCGAGTTTTCAAGGCGCGGTCGGACAATTTAAGTTAACTGCCGCTATAGACCACGCCAGAGTTAAACAAAATGAACCTGTAACATTGAAAATCACCATAGAAGGCGAAGGCAATATTGAGACGCTTTCGAGACCGAAAGTCCCAGAACTTACGGGGTTTAAAACATATGACGCCGATACCAATTCAAAACTTTTTCAAAACGCGAATGTTGTCGGCGGAAGCAAAACTTTTGAAGTGGTGTTTATCCCTAAAAATGAAGGGCAGTCATTTATTCCGCCGCTTGAGTTTAGTTATTTCGACCCGCGTCTTGCGAAGTATAAGGTTTTGCAAACTCCCAATTTCCCCATAACAGTAGAAAAAAATGATGTAACTTTCCAATTGCCCGATTCTGTTGAAAACGTGTCGCTTTTTCAAAAGAAAGTTCGTTCTGAGACAAAAGATATACGATTTATCGATGAAAAAATAACAAGTCTCAAATGGCTTCGAGTCGTGGATTTAAGTTTTTTAATTTTGTTATGGGTAGACATTTTTCTCGTTTTAGTTTTTCTGGTGCTCTGGAATCGCTCGCGCCGAGAAAAAGTTTTTTCAAAAGATGTAGCGCTTAAAAGACGCAAAACAGCGCGTTTGACGGCGGACGCCAATATCAAAAATCTCAAAAACTTGGCGAGCAAATCGAATGCGGAATCGTTGACGAAATTTTTTGTTGAGGTGGAACGCTCTCTAACTCAATATCTTACGGATAAGTGGAATTTGTCGGTTTATGGAGTAACGCGACAGGAGTTGGAAGATATTTTGACGCGGCACTTTGACGCGGATGATGCGCACTTGAAAGAAGTTCTTGAGCTGTTTCGGCTTTGCGATGAATCAAGATTCGGGAAGTGTTCTCTTCCTCAATCTTCAAAAAAAATCGCACTCAGAATTTTTCAAGAAACGGTAAACAAAATAGAAAGGATGCGATGATGAGAAAAATAGTTTTATTTTGCGTCTTTTCTATTCTGCTCGCTTTGCCCGCTTTGGCTCAGGATGTTCAAGAGTCGTTTCATAAAGCGAATGAATTTTATCGCGCGGGAGATTACGCGAAGGCTGAAAAAATTTATAGTAATTTGATTGAATTAAATCCCAATGTCGCGTCTTTCTATTATGATTTAGCGAATACGCAAGTCCGGCTTGGAAAATTGAGTTCTGCGATTTTGAATTATGAGAAAACGCTTTTGCTTGCTCCGCGAAATAAAGACGCGCGGGATAATTTGAAATACGCGCGCGGACTTTTGGAATACAGTGTTGAAGACACGCGTAATTGGTATGTTAGGACAGGTGAAGCGGTTTTGAAATTTGCTACAAAAAAAGAAATTTTGACAGCGGAGCTTTTGGCATTATTTGTTTTTTTTATTAATGGAATGCTGTTTTTTTTGACAAGACGAAATGCTTTTTGGAGTTCATGGCAAAAAGTTTGGCTGGTTGTTCTTTTGCTTGTTTCCATAGTTGTTTTGGCAAAATATTTGCAGAGCGACAGACTTCGCGAAGCCGTTGTGGTTCAGAAGGAATGCGACGCGAGATTCGGTCCTTCAGTCCGCGATTCCGCGGCGTTTAAAATGGGCGAGGGAATAAAGGTTTTTGTGGTTGATAGAAGAGAAGATTGGAGCAGGGTTCTTTTGACTAATGGCGAAAGTGGTTGGGTTAACGATAATGATATAGCGGAGGTTGTGTTGTGAAAAAAATGCCTGATATAAATGGACATTTTGGTGACTACGGCGGGCGTTACGTTCCTGAAACACTTATTCGCGCTTGTAACGAGTTGACTGACGCTTACGCGAAAATCAAAAAGGATAAAAAGTTTCAGGCGGAACTTGCTGACTATTTTCGCGATTATGTCGGACGGCCTTCTCCGGTTTATGAGGCTAAGCGTTTGGCTAAATATTTTGGACGTGGACGGATATTTTTAAAGCGTGAAGATTTAACGCATACTGGCTCACATAAATTGAACAACGCAATCGCGCAAGCGCTTTTGGCGAGACGTATGGGAAAAACACGCGTTGTGGCGGAAACAGGCGCGGGACAGCACGGCCTTGCCTCTGCTACCGCGGCAAGTGTTTTGGGATTGAAATGCGTTGTATATATGGGAGCGGTTGACATTGAACGGCAGGCTCTTAATGTTTATAAAATGAAATTGCTTGGCTCGGAAGTCCGTCCAGTCCATTCTGGTTCAAAGACTTTGAAAGACGCGACCAACGAGGCCATTCGTGATTGGGTCGCCAACGTTGAGGACACTCATTATTTGCTTGGCTCTGTTATGGGACCTCATCCGTATCCTATGATGGTTCGTGATTTTCAGTCGGTTATTGGAAAGGAGACGCGGAAACAAATGCTCGAGAAAATAGGAAAACTTCCTAATTATGTTTTGGCATGTGTTGGTGGTGGAAGCAATTCTATAGGAATGTTTTATCGGTTCCTTGCCGACAAGTCTGTCAAGATGATTGCGCTTGAGGCTGCGGGAAAGGGAATTGAAACGCCATATCACGCGGCGACTATGACAAAAGGCAGACCGGGAGTTTTGCATGGAATGAAAAGTTATTTGTTGCAAGATTGTGAAGGGCAAGTCCTGCTTGCGCACTCGATTTCTGCCGGACTTGACTATCCTGGAGTTGGTCCGGAGCATTCTTATTTACGAGATGTCGGACGAGTTTTGTATCGAGCGATAACGGACGGTGAGGCGCTAAAAGGTTTTGAACTTTTAACAAAATTAGAAGGAATAATGCCCGCCTTGGAATCAGCTCACGCCATCGGCTATCTGCCCAAACTAATGCCCAAAACAAAAAAGTCCGATGTCGTAGTGGTTTGCCTTTCAGGACGAGGAGATAAAGACATACATACAATAAGTGAATATTTGAAACGGAAGTGAAATAAAAATTGATTTGTAAAAACAAAGCTGAAATTAGCACGGTTATTATTCTGAAAATATGAAATGCTATTGTGTTTTTGCGGATTTATGTTAAATAATCTCAGATTAGAATATTTAGGGATAATAATTTTGTAAAAAATAAATTGGATAATATGAAAAATAACTTTGACGATAAAATTTTGGAAAATAAAAAAAATGGCCTCAAACTTTTTTGTGTGTTTTTAACCTACGCGTATCCAAACGTAAAAGCGACAGAACGGCTGATTTTACAAGCCGAAAAAGACGGCGTTGATATTATCGAACTTGGTTTTCCTTTTTCTGATCCGCTCGCGGACGGTCCGACAATTCAGCACGCGTCCGAACAAGTCCTTAAAAAACACGTCAAAATAAAAGACGCGTTCAAACTTGTCAGCCGCGTCAGGGAAAAAGGCGCGCGAGTTCCAATAGTTTATTTTGGCTATTTCAATCCAATTTTGTCATATGGCATAAAAGACTTCGCTTGCGATGCCCGCCGCGCCGGAATAGACGGACTTATTTTGCCCGATCTTCCTCCCGAAGAGGAACGCGATTTTTTTACGTCGTGTGAAAAAGTCGATTTGAAATTTATTCAACTTGTCGCGCCGACTACAACTTTGGCGCGCGCGAAATATCTTGCTGCCAAGACGCAAGGCTTTCTCTATTATGTATCGCTTCGCGGCGTAACCGGCGCGAGAGCGAGTCTGCCTAAGGATTTGTCGGCAAATATTAAAAAGGTAAAAAAATTATCAAAAGTGCCCGTGTTGGCGGGCTTTGGCGTGTCGACTCCGGAGCAAGCGAGGTCTATTTGTAAAACGGCTGATGGTGTTATAGTGGGAAGCGCGGTTATCTCGCGGCTTGGTAAAAGCGTCGCGGAAACCGAACGCTACATAAAACAAATGTCGCGAGCGGTTCACGCGTAATGAACGAAACTGTTTTAGGATTGGATTTGGGAGAAAAGCGAATCGGTGTCGCAATCGCGCATGCGGGAACCAATATAGCGCTGCCGCTTACTACGATAGAAGTCAAAGGACGCGGCAAATCCCTAGAGGAAATTAAACGACTTGTTCAGTCTTATAAGGTAAAAAAAATAGTTGTTGGGCTTCCAAAAACATTGAAGGGCGAAATAGGAATTGCGGCAGAAAAACGCGTCAAAGAAACAGAGTGGTATCGCGGGCAGATTGATATTCCAATAGATATGTGGGACGAGAGACTTTCATCAAAAGAAGCGGAACGGATTTTGTTGGATTTTGATGTGAGCAGGGAACGTCGGAAAGAAGTTATAGACAAGCTCGCGGCGCAGAGAATTTTGCAAAATTATATTGATTTTTTCATGTCAAATCCGAAAGGGAATTATGACTTATAAACTAACTACGCTTGAAAATGGACTCAAAGTGCTGACCGTAAAAATGCTTAATAGGGCGTCTGCCGGCGTGGCTATTGCCGTTAAAGCGGGCGGGAGATACGAACCAAAAAAAATCTCCGGAGTGTCACATTTTTTGGAGCATATGCTTTTCAAAGGAACAAAAAAACGCAATACGCGTCAGATAAAAGAGGAAATAGAAGGAGTGGGCGGAGTTTTAAACGCGTTTACGGCAGAAGAAGTTACGTGCTACTATGCCAAGCTTCGCAAAGAGCATTATCCGCGAGCACTTGAGGTTTTGTCTGATATGGTGCTGAACGCGACTGTTCCGGAAAATGAATTAAAAAAAGAACGTACGGTTATTTTAGAAGAAATAAAAATGTATCAAGATGTTCCCTCGTATCATGTCCAAGAACTTATTAGCGAACTTTTGTGGCAAGGCCAGCCGCTTGGGCGTAATTTGGCGGGGACGCCTGAAACGGTGAGCGCGATGTCGCGCAAAGATATTCTTGATTACAAGAATGCCTTTTATAATGGCGTGAATATGTTAGTGGCCGTGTCGGGCGATATTGAGCACGAGGATGTTTTGAGACGGGTCAGGCAAATCTTTAGAACAAAAAAAGTCCAAAAAAAATCAAAATTCGTGGTGGCTGACAGTTCGCAATCAAAACCAAAAACAAGTTATCTTGAAAAGAAAACGGAGCAAACGCATTTTGTTTTGGGATTTCATTCGCTTCCGCATTCTCATCCGGACAGATATAAGCAAACGCTTTTGCACGTGATTTTGGGAGCGAATATGTCGAGCCGTCTTTTTGATGAAGTTCGCGAAAAGCGTGGACTTGCTTATGAAATAAAATCAGGCATATCGGGTTTTTACGACACGGGAGCATTTACAATATCCGTCGGAGTCGAGACAAGCAAGGTGTCAAAGACTGTAGAAGTTATTATGCAGGAACTTAAAAAAATCAGTTCGAAGGTTGTCGCACCGGAAGAATTGCGGAGAGCGAAAGAATATTATAAAAGCCAGGTGTCTTTAAGTGTAGAGGACACGCTGGACCATTTGTTTCGCGCCGTGGAAAAAACATTTCGCGATGATGGAATGCTAGACATTAAAGACACTTGTGAGAAAATTGAGAAAGTAACGGCGGAAGAAATTCTCGCGGTTGCGAAAAAAATTTTTAGAACCAACAATATTAATCTTGCTTTGATAGGCCCGGTTGATTCGGATTATCAAAAAAAGATTACAAGCAAACTAAAAATATAAAAATGAAAAAAATACTTATAGCGCCAAGCCTGTTATCAGCGGATTTTGGACGGTTGCGAGAAGAAGTCCACGACATCGAAGGCGCCGGAGCGGACGTTTTGCACGTTGATGTGATGGACGGAGTTTTTGTTCCTAATTTGACCATCGGGCCATTGGTTGTCTCGGCGGTAAAAAAAATCGCGACAATTCCTCTTGATGTTCACCTTATGATTACGGAGCCGTCCCGCTATATCGCGGAATTTCGCAAGGCGGGAGCGGATTGGATTACTATTCACGTTGAGTCTGAGAAAAATATAACGTCTACGCTGCGGCAAATCCGCGAACTTGGCGCGAAGGCAGGTATTTCATTAAAACCAAAAACTTCAGTTTTGGAAATAAAACCGTATTTTGAATTTCTGGATTTGATTTTGGTTATGTCCGTTGAACCCGGATTTGGCGGTCAATCTTTTATGAAAGAGCAGATGCAAAAGCTCGCGGAACTTCGCTCGGAATTTAGCGGACTTATTTCTGTCGATGGCGGAATTGATTCAGTAACCGCTGCTTCGGCGGTTTCCGCGGGGGCGGACGTTTTGGTCGCGGGCAGCGCGATTTTCGGAAAACCCGACCGCGCAAAAGCAATACAAGATATTAGAGAGACTATTCAAAAGACATTGTGATGATCCCTTCAAAAATCCGTAACTTTTCCATTATCGCGCATATTGACCACGGCAAATCCACGCTTGCCGACAGACTTCTTTTGCACAGCGGCGCGATAAGCAAGAGGGAGTTTCGCGATCAAATTCTTGACGATATGGACTTGGAAAGAGAACGCGGAATCACGATCAAGGCGCGCGCCGTCAGAATCCGCTACAAAGATTATTGGCTCAATTTAATTGATACACCCGGACATATTGATTTTACTTATGAGGTTTCAAAAAGTCTCGCGGCTTGCGAAGGCGTTTTGCTTTTAGTCGATGCCGGACAAGGAATTCAGGCGCAAACGGTTACTAATCTTTATCTCGCGCTTGAACGCAATCTCAAGATCATTCCTATCGTAACAAAAATCGATTTGTCCGCGGCGGAGCCCGAACGCGTTAAAAAAGAAATCATGGATTTTCTTGGAGTAGATGAGAGCGAAATAATTTTGGCGAGCGCTAAAACAGGCGAAGGAGCGGAGGAAATACTTCAAGCGATTATTCACAAAATCCCGCCGCCGCAAGGAGATTTAGACAAACCATTGCGGGCACTTATATTCGATTCAAAGTTCGACAGTTATCAAGGCGTTGTGGCGTATTTCCGCGTGTTTGACGGAAGGCTTAAACTTGGCGATAAAGTTTTGATGATGCAAACAAAAAACGAACACGATGTTGAGCAAATAGGTATATTCAATCCCAATCCCGAGCAGGTTAAAGAACTTGGCGCCGGCGCGGTCGGATTTGTAAACGCCAATATAAAAGACATTGCGGATGTGAAAATCGGCGATACGATGACGCTTGCCTCATCCCCTGCGACAGATCCGCTGCCCGGCTATCAAGATGTCAAGCCGATGGTTTTTTGCGGACTTTACCCAATACAAGCAAAAGACTTTACGATACTTCGTGATGCCCTCGCTAAACTTCGTTTGAACGACTCTTCTTTTGTATACGAACCCGAATCCTCGGCGTCTCTGGGCAACGGCTATCGCTGCGGATTTCTCGGGCTGCTTCACATGGATATTATTAAAGAGCGGCTCGAACGGGAGTTTAATTTGGAGCTTATAATCACCGCTCCGAACGTCGTTTACAAAGTTCTCACTACAAAAGGCGATATTCTTGAAATTGAGAATCCGACAAAACTTCCGCCTGTTCAGCAAATCGAGATTATTGAAGAGCCGTATATTCGCGTGCGCGTAATGATTCCCGCGTCCGCGCTTGGTCCAATAATGCAACTATGTCAAGATAGACGCGGTGATTATATCGGAACAGATTATATTGACCCGACTCGCGCTATTCTCACTTACGAAATTCCGTTTTCTGAAATAGTTATGGATTTTTATGACAAAATTAAATCCATGACGGCGGGATACGGCTCGCTAAATTATGAGTTTATCGGACACAAACCGTCCGACCTTGTCAAAATGGATATTCTAATAAACAGCGAACCTGTGGACGCTCTCGCGATTATTACTTGGAAAGAAAAGGCATATCCGCGTGGAAAAGCGCTTGTCGCAAAACTTAAGGAAGTAATTCCGCGGCAAATGTTTGAAGTCGTAATTCAAGCGGCGATTGGAGCCAAAATTATCTCACGCGATTCAATCAGCGCGATGAAAAAAAATGTTACCGCGAAGTGTTACGGCGGTGACATTACGCGCAAACGGAAACTTTGGGAAAGGCAAAAGGAAGGGAAGAAGCGAATGAAAAAAATTGGGCGCGTGGATTTGCCGCAGGAAGCGTTTATCAGCGTATTGAAGGTGGATGAATGAAGACGGAAATTGTTGAATGGCTGCAAAAAAACATTTGGCTTTTGCCGGTTATTTTTCTGGTTGCTATGCTGTATAGAAACAAAATTACTTCGGAATGGAAACTTGCCAGGTCTGAACCGACGAAGTGGGTATATGAAAAATGGAAGAATTGGGGCGAGCCGCTTTTAGTCGCCGCAATTTTGGCGATTTTAATCCGCACATTTGTTTTTGGACCATACAAAATTCCTACAGGCTCGATGAAGCCGACTTTTATGGAACAAGATAAAATTTTTGTTGACAAGATTAGCTATCGATTCCATGAGCCGAAACGCGGCGACATCATAGTTTTTAAATATCCCGTTGATCCTAAAAAGGATTTCGTTAAGCGTTTGATCGGGCTTCCCGGCGATGCGGTTGAAATCCGCAAAGGCGTTGTTATTGTCAATGGAAAATCTTTAACCGAGCCTCCGTTTTCAAAATATATTTACTACAATGTTGACGATTGGAACTATGGGAAAACAGGGCAGGTTATAAATGTCCCCGAAAATAACTATTTTGTGCTTGGGGATAACTCCGCGCATTCGGCGGATAGCCGCCAGTGGGGATTTGTCCCCCAAAAAGATTTGGTGGGGCGGGCGTTTATGATTTGGTGGCCGCCAAAACGAATTCGTTGGGCGGAATGACAACAACCGTAAGCTTGCGATGCTTCCTCTCCTTACGAATTGGTCACAAGTGTGGAATAAAATTTGCATACCGAATAAAGAATTAATCAAAATTTTCTTTATTTTACCCTTCGCTTTGCCGTTAATGGTTTTGCGGAGGAACTAAAAAATGCAAACAGAATTATTTGAATTTCCCACACCTAAAGCAATCCTTGAAGAGCGAACTGCTCCAAAAGCCTCATTTCTTGAGAAAAAAATTTTTATACTAAGAGTTGATCATCTGCTCGCCATTTTTATGCTGCTATCTGTTTTTTATGTACTCGTCTTTTCTTGGGGAGTGGAAAACGGAAAAAGACAACTGGCGAAAAGTCGGATTTTTCGCGTGCCTTCCGAACAAGTTGTAGAAACAAACACAGACGTTGGCGGAGTTTTGCCGCAGACAGTTGCTGCTAGTGAAAGAGCGACGCAGGTTTTTCAACCTGCCGCAAAAATTATGTCGTCTGAAAGTGTTCAAGTTGAAATACCGCGAGAGGTCCCCATGACTGTGAGCGAATTACCTAAACCTATCGCGCAAGTCGTTCGTCCCGAAGGACAATTTACAATTCAACACGTAACTTATGTAACGCAAAAAGCAGCTGAAGCGGAAATCGCAAGATTGTCTAAACTGGGCTATCAAGCCTTCACGATACCAAGTGGAAAGCATTATCAAGTCTGCATTGACGCGTTTCAAACAAAAGAGTCGGCGAAGGAAATGCTGAAGAATTTGCGGACAAAAAAAATAGTTTCCGGCGATGCGTATGTCCGTCCCATGATAAGAAGTAGCTAGCGTATTCGTATGCCTTCCTTAGTGAAAAAATATTTTAAAATTTACTAATTTGCTCTAGTCAATTCAGTAGAGCTTCGTTATAATGCGAAAATTCCCGGTAAAAAAAGTCGCGGATAATTTAAAAATTAAATCAAGGAGTTAAAGTTTTTATGTCTCAGCATAATAGTCTTAGGTCCGATAGCGTCGGCGTAAAACATAGAAATGTTTTTAAGCGTGGCGAGCGTGTCAAAAAACTTCAAGATATTGGCAAGTGGAATCGCGAGTCTGTTTTTTATCTTCCTAAAGTTAAATCAATGAAAATTAAAGTGAAAAAGAGTGCGGGGAAAGAAGAAAAAGAAGGTGAAGCAAAACCAGCAGCCGGTGCCGCCGCAAAAGCCGCTGCTCCTGCAGCAAAAAAATAAGACAAATGATAGAGATCAGACGTTGGACAAAAGGAGATTCTGAAGCGGTTTTAAAACTTATTGTTGATATTATGGACAAAGAGTTTCAAGACGCGAAGCATGCCTATCCGATGGAAGACGTTGAGGCAATTGATAAGGCCTATAGCGCAATAGGCGAAGCTTTTTTTGTTGCCGTTGATAAAAAGTCTCAACAAGTAATTGGGACTGTCGCGGTCAAAAAAGAAGATGAACGCACAGCTCTTTTAAGGCGGCTTTTCGTATCTTCTAATTATCGAAATCAAAAGGTTGGCAGGAGTTTGGTCGGGCGGGCTTTGGAATTTGCCCGCGAAGTTGGCTATCATGAAATGATTTTTAAGACAACTTCTAAAATGTCCGGTGCGATTGAGCTCTGTCGCAAAAATGGATTTGTTCAACGCGCTCATATTGTGTTAGGTCCTATTGAATTGATTAAATTGGCGTTAGCGCTTAACGGCGATGCTATCGGCACTAAGAGGAATTCCTAATGGGATTGTTTAGAAATAAAAATAAATCTGTATTCGTGCAGTCGACAATGTCGGAAGCCGAAATTCAGCGGAAACTATATGGCGAGTTTGTTCCTCAAACGACACCTGCTATTTTCGACGTAACGCGCGACGTAAGAAAAAAAGAGCCCACCGTATTAAAACCACAAATCAGTTCAGCCGATCCAAAAACTGCTGTATCGGATGATTTGTTTTCCAGAACTAAAGAAGTTTCTGTTGATGAAAATGAAGAGAAAGAGCCTGTCTCGTTGAAGACGCAACTCAAAATAGAAAATAAGAAAATTGTTGTTGGTGCGTCTTCTTCAGAATATTTAGATCCTTATGCCAGGTTTAAGCAAAAAGCTGAAGAGAGATACAAAAGAAACGGTTTTCTTGAAACTATTAAAATTATTTTTGTTGGTGTGTTAGGTTTTTTTCAAGCGTTTGGGGAATCGCAGAACGCAAAGCTTAGAAAAACAATTTACGCGATACTGGCTGTTTTATGCGTGACTGGACTTTTTTTTGCCATTAATTCGTTGAATGCAAAGCGTGAAGCGGCTATGTCCATCAGATATGAAACGCCGTCTTCTGCGCCGCGTAAAAGCGCGGGCGTGAGTTTGTCCGTTTCTTCATCTGTAACAACGGATTATGGCGATATAGGAGAAAGTCCGATATCGTTGCCGTCTGCAATACAAGAAAATGCTGGAACAACTTCTAAAACGTCAGCTGTCGTGGGCGCTGAATCGCCTGCGGCCGTTAAAAATACATATGTAATTCAAGTCGTAACCTATCCTACTAAGGCAGACGCGGATAGAATAGTGTCTAATTTCAGGAAAGAAGGTCTTAAAGCATATGTGAAAGAAAATGTTCGTCCAAGCGGCAGAGTCTTTTATCTTGTTCTTTTGGGCGGATTCAAATCGGAACCAGAAGCGCAAGCGCAGCTTCTGAAATTTCGCAAAATGGAAATCGCGCGTCCTTTTCAAGATGCATTTGTAAAATCGAGTAAATGACAATGAGTTCACTTTGGGATGGATTTAATAAAAGAAAATATCCTCGCATACCTGTAACTTGCGATGTGGTGGTTGAACCTATAGGTAAAAAACAGTCTTTTACAGTCACGACTGAAGATGTCGGGATGGGAGGGCTTTCTGTGCTGTTGCCCGAACAACTCGAGCGATTTGACCGCTGCAAAATTTCAATTGAATTAAGAGACGGCAAATCTCCCGTGGAATGCATTGGACGCAGCGTTTGGATTATACCAAGCCATGACCCGAAATCGGCGCGTAAGCATTATGACACAGGGTTGGAATTTATTGGACTTGATGAAGCGTCAAAATTACGACTTCAAATATTTTTGACTCCTAAAGCGTTATAACTTTTCAAAATGGCTCAACAGTTCTCCTTCGATATTGTCTCCGAAATAAATCTCCAAGAAGTCGATAACGCCGTAAATCAAGCCAAAAAAGAACTTTTCACTCGATTTGATTTCAAAGGGAGCAAAAGTTCCATAGAGTTTTTAAAAAATGAAAAAGAAAAACGCATTCGATTGCTTGCTGACGATGAAATGAAACTTCGTAATCTACAAGACATTTTAAAAACTCGTATGGCTAGCCGCAAAATTTCTCAAAAATCGCTTGAGTTCAAAACGCCGGAAGCGGCGTTTGACGGCTGTCTCAGACAAGAGGTAACTATGACGATGGGGCTGCCTCAGGATAAAGCCAAAGAAATTGTGAGGATTATTAAGTCCATTCCTGCCAAAGTTCAGGCCTCTATTCAGGGTGACGAAATTCGAGTTACTTCCAAAAGCAAAGACGATTTGCAAACCGTTATGCATAATCTTCGGTCTGCTGATTTGTCCGTTCCAATACAATTTACCAATTTCCGCTAAAATCAAACCTGCATTTTTACATGGTTTTTAATGAATAAAATCATAAAAAAAATAATCTTGAGGACTTGCTATTTCAAACTTATATGCTATGGTTTCTGCGTAGTGGTTCTATGGCTGTTTTTTTAACTTAATAAAGATTAAACGGCGGTCGATATAAATGATGGTCGTTATAAGTTTGCTTAATTAAGTTTCAAAATTTTAAAAGTTTTAAGAAAAAATTAAGGGAGGAGATATGAGTCAGGACAAACGAAAATTCAAACGTTTTGACGCTTATATGAGTGTTAAATTCACGGGAATTGAAGCGACTTCAGTGAAAGGCGTCGGGCTTAGTCGCGACCTTTGCCGTGAAGGAATCAAAGTTAACTCTGATCAATTGATTCCCGAAGGGACGCAGCTGGATTTGGAAATAGCAATTCCTGATGATCCGAAGCCGATTTACAGTAACGGAATTGTAATGTGGTCGAAACCTTCTGATGGAATAGAACAGGGATTTGACCAAGGTTTGCGTTTGATGAATATGGATCCTGTTGATAAATTTCGCGTTCTTGATTATGCGTACAATCATTGGCTTGAAACAAAAGTAAGCGATTACGCGAATCCTGAGACAATTCAAGAATGGTGAATGATTTAATAACGTCGTAAGTTATCTTAAATAATTAGAAAAAGCTATAACGCCTCGGTACTGAATAAGATACCGAGGCGTTTTTTTTAAGGAAGAGGGCTGTGCGAGCCGATATTAATTATTATGATGAACTTTTTTTCATTTGGTAAAAATCCTAGTAATTTTCGACGCGATAATTATTTTTTAGACACTATGCCTCTATTTCAAGCTCTCACTTCTAATGAGCAATCGCAAATCGAACGCGCCGCGCGCCTCATTGGTTTTCATCGCGGCGATAGGGTCTATAATGAAGGCGATAAAGCGGATGCTTTTTATATTATAGTTTCAGGACGATTTCGTCTTTTTACTCACGATTATACAAACAAAAAAGAAACCAATATTTTATATTTTTATAGAGGCGAGCACTTTGGGGAAACATCGCTTCTTACGGGAAACCCGCATAGCGCTTCGGTCGAAGCTGCCACTGACGCTACTGTTTTGAAAATAGAAGCCGCCAAGTTTCAAAAACTTTTAAAAGAAATTCCATCTCTTTCTATTTATTTAAGTCGCGCATTAGGCCGTCATCTGACACGCGAAGAACTGGGTTACAGCAGCCACCGCAGAGAAGTTCGCATCGCTTCCGTTTTTACTTCCGGTGCGTCTGCTGAAGTTTTTGCTTTTTTAAAAGACTTCGCAAAGACCATCGGAAACGAAACTAAACACAAAGTGCTTTTACTTAACCTGTTTTCTAACACGCAAGATTTTTCAAAACAAATAAATTCGAAATCTGGGTTTGACTTTGAAACTATGGACCCATCTCACAAAGCATTAATTCATTCACAGATAGAAAAAAACGAAGACGACGTGGAGTTTATTAATTTTCAAAATAATGACGCGCTTGAAAATGAAGACGAAAAATTCGCGGCATTTCTAACTTATCTGACCTATAAATATGACTATCTTATTTTGCTCTTGCCGGATAAAAAAACAAAAGTTGTCTCTAAAGCGTTGAGTTATTCCGACCGCGCGTATCTTTTGACAAACCACCAAATAAACGCGGTGAAGTTTATTTTGTCCAAAACAAAAATGTTAATGGACGACTTTGGGTTTAATAAAAAAGAAATAAAAGCATTAGTGGAATCGGCGGCTGACGAGTTTCAGATATTTTGTAGCCTGCCTGACTTGAAATTCCAGCGGTATAAATATGAAAAATCATTGGTGTTTCTTGCCAAAGATTGGGCGGAGCGGCTTGTTGGATTGGCGTTAGGGAGCGGTGCGGCGTATGGGTTGGCGCACATAGGCGTTTTGCGTGTAATCGAAGAAGAAAAAATTCCGATAGACATAATATCGGGCACAAGCATTGGCGCGCTTATCGGCGTATTTTGGTCCGCTGGCTACGATTCATATGAAATAGAAAAAATAGCCAAATCCATAAATAAAAAAACTGCATTTTTCAAGCTTGTAGGTTTTATGGATTTTTCCAATCCTTACAAAGGTTTTTTAAAAGGGAAACAGATTATGCGGTTTTTAGAAAGCTATTTAGGTCATAAGACTTTCAAAGATCTGCAAACTCCACTGAAAATTTCGGCAACGAATCTGCTGACTGCTGAAGAAAAAATATTTGATGACGGCGACTTGCTGTCCGCCGTCCGCGCTTCAATTTCAATCCCGGGATTTTTCCGCCCGGTTAAACATGAGGGAAGCTATCTTATAGATGGCGGCATTGTAGACCCTTTGCCCGTGCGCGTGCTTTCGAATATGGGCGCAAGAAAAATTTTAGCGGTTAATGTATTGCCGTCTCCTCAGGATTTGCTGGAACGCAATAATCTTATTCGTCAGCGTTTTCACGCTGAATTTCAGAAACGAAAACATTTGCAAAAAATGCTGATGAAATGGAAAGACGGATTTTTTAGAAATTATGAGGATAATATTTTTAATGTGTTAATGAATTCAATTATGTACACGGAATTTGAAGTCGCGAGAATGGAAGGCGAAGAGGCGGATGTTTTTATAAACGCTGCGACACTGGACGCGAATTGGGCGGAATTTTTTTCTGCGGATAAGTTTATTGACGAGGGAATAAAAAAAACTCGGGAGCGACTACCCGAGATAAAACAGTTAATAGATGAATGATTTTTGAATTAATTTTTTATTTGAGTATAATGCGCAAAGTGTTTAAAGCCTAATATTCTCAATAAGACAGGAGCGGTTCGTGCGTTCTTCGTTTCATAATTTTTTTGTGTTTCTAATAATGGCTTTTCTTCTGACGCAATTTAATTTTCTTTCCACGGCGTTTGCGAAATCCGCCGAGGCTGACTTTTCTGTCATGTTGTCTCCGCAGGCAATCGGCAGTCAAATTTCTCGGAATATTTCAAAACGCAAGACTGAAAAAGAACTGATGTTTGAAAAAAATAAGTCTGACGTAACAAATAAAAAAAACGCAGATTCAATTCAACTCTCACCCAAAAAGGACGTGTTTGTCCCGCCACCTCCGCCAACGCCTGTTAATCAAAATATTTCTGAAATCAGCTTGCAAGTTCAACGAATTATGGATACGAATAAGCGTATTCAATCTCTTCAACTGTCTCAGGTAAATCAATTACAAAAAATTAACGAACAACGGGGCACTCATATTGGTGCTATTGAAAAATATGAAAAAATGCCTAATCCTGAAAAAAATAATATAAAAAAAATCTCTAAGAATGTTTTATTCGCTCAAGAGTCCTTGCGTGAAGAGCAGGCAGCAAATGACAAGGATTATGAGATTGCGGCGTCTATTGGCAATGTGATAGCGCAAAACGCCAACGATTTATGATGTCTGGGCATGTTCTTAGCCAAGCTTTAAATATAAATCCGTTCTTAAATGACGGAATCCCTCAAAAGTTTCCACGAGAAAAATTTTAATATTGTACGAATGTTTTTAAACCTCCTAGAGCCATCGTGCCAATAACGAGATAGTTTAGAATGACCGATTTTGTATGGCAAAAAGACGCGTTTGAAAGTTGGGACAAAACGGAGATTGCTTATCGTGTTTGTTTAAATCACAAGGCTAAGCATAGCGTTATTTTAGTCCATGGTTTTGGCGAACACGGCGGACGTTATTATAAGTTTCTGTCTCATATGAAAGAGCCGGAAACAAAAGAACTTTTAGCGCAACTGGCGATTATGGATTTACGCGGTATGGGCGAATCGGCTGGAAAACGCGGCGACGTAAAATGCTTTAATGATTATCTTGAGGACATTTCCGCATTTGTTAAACACTTACAAAAGGCACACTTTTTCCCATCTAAAATAATTATTTTGGGGCATAGTCTTGGCGGCTTGATCGCATTTGATTGGGCAAGGCTAAATCCTGATTTAGTAAAACTGCTCATTTTGTCTTCACCTTTTATTGGAATGAAATATGGCGGAATCATTCGGTGGATGAATAATATTGTTTGCCGAATAAAGCCTGATTTTTTATACAAAAATTTTGTTCGCGCTGGAGATTTGAGCCGAAGCCACGAAGTTAAGGCTAGTTATCGAACAGATCCGCTTATTGTTCGGAAAATGACCTCAAGACTATTGTATGAAATTTTGAATAAACAAAAACTGATAGACAAAATGTCGATTTTATCGACTGCGTTTCCGATCCATTTGTTGATGCCGGCTGAAGACAGAACTTTGGATATAAAAAAAACCGCGAGATTTTTTGATAGGCTTGCAATGTCCTTAAAGAGGAAAACGGTATTTGAAGGTTCGTTTCATGAGATTTTTAACGATTACAATGAGCAAAAAACTTTTAATGTTTTAAAGACAATTATTGGGGAATGTGTATAATACCGCCCCAGAATTTCTCACCTGAATTTACGGGCCTGTAGCTCAGTTGGTAGAGCGCTGCATTCGCATTGCAGAGGTCAGGAGTTCAACTCTCCTCAGGTCCAAATTTTTATGCTTTTAAAATGGCGCGCAGCAATTCTTCTATATGACTGAATCACAAAAATCTTTTCCTATAGCAGTCGCACAAATAAACTCCACCGTTGGCGATTATGAGGCTAATTATCATAAGATTATTTCCTTTATAACTGCTGCCGAAAAAAACAATTTCGTGCTTACAGTGTTTCCTGAATGCGCGCTTTGCGGCTATCCCGTTTGGGATTTAGCAAATAAATTGGATTTCGTGAAAGCTGGAATCAAATACTTAAAAAAAATTACTCACTGGACACGGAACAAAAAAGGCGCGGCGATAGTTGGATTTATTGATAGAGAGAAAAAAAAAGAAGGAACTAAATTTTATAACGCGGCGGCTTGGATTGAATCCGGCAAAATTCGTGCTGTTTATCACAAAAGACTTCTCCCGACCAACGACGTTTTTTTGGAAAAAATATTTTTTGAAAAAGGAAATAAGCCTTGCGTGGTTTCGTTTAGAGGAAAAAAGATTGGAATTAGCATTTGCGAGGATTTATGGAGCAAAAATTATTCTGAAAAACCCATAAAAGATTTGAAGAAAAAAGGCGTGGACATAGTTATCAACATATCCGCTTCGCCATTTTATCATGGAGTGTTTAAAAAACGCCTCAATCTTGTCTCGTCTCATGCGAGGAAATACAAATTGCCGATTGTATACGTCAATCAAGTGGGCGGACAAGACGATCTGATTTTTGACGGTCGAAGTTTCGCGGTTAATAGTAATGGAAAAGTTCATTTTATCGCGCCTGCGTTTTCTGAGAACGATGTTTCTTTTTTAGAAGCAGAAAATCCTCGTTCATATTCTTTCCGCAAAAGTGATTCAATCGAAAATGTTTATGCCGCCCTTGTTACCGGCGTTAGGGATTATTTTAAGAAAAATGGATTCGAGAGAGCATTAATAGGTCTTAGCGGCGGAATTGATTCGGCGCTTGTTGCCGCGATAGCAACGGACGCTCTTGGCAAAGATTCAGTAAAAGGAGTAACGATGCCCGGACCATTCTCCTCGAAAGGAAGTTGGCGTGATGCCGAAACTCTCGCGAAAAACCTTGAAATTGAATTTGAAGTCCGTCCGATTAAAAAAATGTATAAGAATTTTTTGAAATCCAAAAGCGGTTTGTCGCCAACGCTTGCTATGGAAAATTTACAAGCGCGGCTGCGCGGACTGCAGCTGATGTATCTCTCCAATGATGAAGGGCGGCTTGTTTTGACTACGGGAAACAAGTCCGAACTTGCTATGGGGTACTGCACGCTTTATGGTGATATGGCGGGCGGATTAGCGGTTATCGGCGATGTTTATAAAACAGACGTTTATGAGCTGGCGCGATTTAGAAATTCTGTATCCAAAGTTATTCCTGATGAGACTCTTACAAAGCCGCCGTCTGCCGAGCTTCGCCCGAATCAAAGAGACCAAGACACACTTCCGCCATACGAAATTCTTGATGCTGTTCTGCGTTTGTATATTGAGGAAAACAAAAGCGCGGCGGCAATTGCAAAAAAGATCAAAGGAAAGATGTCTTTAAAATTAATAAACGAAACGATTAAAAAAGTTGATGGAAATGAATACAAACGTCGCCAGACGCCGCCGATTTTACGCGTAACCGAAAAAGCGTGGTTTGGCCGCCGTATGCCGATTACGAATAGATACAGATAACCTATGTGTTATAATCCCGCCGCTTTAAAATCCTAAATAATGGAGAATTGCTTTGCAGCCTAAAAAAATTGCCGAACTATTAAAATCTTTAGCTGAAGACAAAAAAGCGGAAAATCCAATTCTGCTCGATATGAAAAAATATTCTGCTCTGGCAAGTTTCTTTTTGATTTGCCACGGAACAAGCGACCGCCATGTAAAATCTATTGCGATGCATTTGATGGACGAAATGAAAAAGAAAAAGATGCCTGCCTATCACGTGGAAGGTTTAGCGGATGGAAAATGGGTTTTGCTTGATTTTGGCTCGGTTATCGCGCATGTTTTTTATCACGAGACAAGAAATTTCTACGCACTTGAACGGCTTTGGGGCGACGCCAAACAGGTCTAATGCCGATATGAAAAATAAACTGCAAAACATAATTAATCAAGCTGCCGCCTTTTTTTGCAAAAATAACGGAGCCGAACTTCCTGATAATTTTTCCTACGATTTACATCCGCCAAAAGATAATCAACACGGCGATTTTGCTTCCAATGTCGCTTTTAAACTTACGAAAATTGTCCGACAAAAAACCACGGATATTGCTACCGCCATTATTACTGAAATTAATAAAATTTCTGACGATAACCCGATAGAAAAAACAGAAATTGCCGGTGGCGGTTTCATAAATTTTTATTTAAAAAAAGAAAATTTGGCTTCAGTGCTGCTTGAAATTCATAAAAAAGATCGCGACTATGGGCGAGTAGATTTTGGAAAAGGACAAAAAGTAATTTTGGAATTTGTGAGTGCCAATCCCACGGGACCGCTTACTATCGCGCACGGACGGCAAGCGGCTGTTGGGGACTGTTTAGCTCGAATTCTAAAATTTACGGGGCATGAAGTTTACGCCGAATATTATTTGAACGATGCCGGCCGGCAAATGAAAATGTTGGCGCAAAGCGTTTGGGTTAGATATAACGAGCTTTTGGGAAATCAAAAACCTTTTCCCGAAGACGGCTATCACGGAGCGTATATTCAAACGATTGCCCGTGAAATTATTGAAAAAGAAAAAAAAGAATTGCTCGAAAACGACGAGGCGGAATCTATAGCGTATTGCGAGACTTACGCGATAGATTATCTTATGAATTCCATACGAGAAGACTTGGCGAAAATGGAAGTTCATTTTGACAACTATTTTAGCGAGAAAACTCTTTACGCGAAAAATGCTGTCGAAACCACGCTCGGCGTATTAAAAGAAAAAGGTTATTTGTTTGAAAGCGAAAGCGCGCTGTGGTTTCGTTCTACAGATTTTGGCGACGATAAAGACCGTGTGGTGAAAAAATCTACTGGAGAATACACTTATCTTGCGCCTGACATTGCCTATCATTTAACCAAATATGAGCGAGGATACAACACGCTCGTTAATTTTTGGGGGCCAGACCATCACGGTTATATTCCTCGTTTAAAAGCCGCGTGCAGAGTTCTGGGTTATCCTGATGAGGCGATTCATATCGGAATCGTTCAACTTACGACTCTTTTTAGAAAAGGTCAGCCTGTCAGGATGTCTACCCGCGCTGGTGAATTTGTAACTCTTCGTGAACTTTATGAAGAAGTCGGCGTGGACGCCACCCGTTTCTTTTTTATTATGCGGCGCCAGGAGAGCCATCTTGATTTCGACTTAGATTTAGCAAAAGAAAAATCTCAGGAAAATCCCGTTTTTTATCTTCAGTATGCCCACGCGAGAATAGCCAGTCTTTTGAAATATTCCGAACAAAAAGTAACAGCGGATGTCGATTTAAAACTTTTGTCAACGCCGGAAGAAGCGACTCTTTTAGGAAGTCTTGGGCAATTTTCTAATTATTTAATTCAAGCAAGCCGAGAAATAGAGCCTTATCGTTTGGCGGATTATCTCAGGCAAGTCGCCGCGGATTTTCATAAGTTTTATGCGCGTAATCGCGTGGTGAGTGAAGATAAAGAACTCACGAAGTCGCGGCTTTTGCTTGCCGATGCGACACGTATTGTTTTGCGAAATGGATTAGAATTACTTGGTATATCTCAACCTGAATCAATGTAGTTTTGTGAACGCGCTAACCCCCACAAAAGTTATTTTTGTTGTAGGCCCTACCGCGTCCGGCAAATCCGCTCTTGCGATTTCTCTTGCTAAAAAACTCAACGGTGCAATTGTTTCCGCCGACTCAATGCAAATTTACAAAGGTATGGATATTGGGACGGCTAAACCCGGCAAATCCGAGCTCCGTCTTGTCCCTCATCATTGTATAGATATTGTCACGGCTTCAAAAAAATTTTCAGTCTATGAGTATAGACGGCACGCGCTGCGCGCGATAAAGCAAATTGTTAAAAATGGCAAAACGCCAATAGTCGTTGGTGGAACGGGACTTTATGTCCGCGCTCTTTTACAGGGTTTGACGGAGCAACCGGCTGTTGATAAGGAACTTCGTTTGAAAGCTGAGAAAGATCTAGAACGGTATGGAGTCGCTTATTTATATAAAAAATTAAAGGCAATTGACAAGTCCGCAGCGCAGGCTATTGATGATAAAAATCCTCGACGAGTTTTGCGCGCCCTTGAAATAACAGCCGCAAAAAAAAAGGGAGATTTGAGAAGTCTGAGGCATTTGCCAAGCCTTGAGGAAATGGGTTATCAAACGCAAGTTTTTGCTTTAAATCCTAGCCGCGAAACATTGTATAAAAGAATTAATAAGAGAGTTGATTTGATGTTTAGGCGTGGTCTTTTACGCGAGGTGAAAAAACTTTCTAAACATAAATTGTCAGAAACGGCAATGCAAGCTGTTGGGTATAAAGAGATTTTGATTAAAAAACCATCCCGCGCGAAACGAGGCGGAGTTGCGGGATCTAAGGACTTGGTGGATTTTGCGACGTTAAAAAGTAACGCGCGGAATGAGGTAAAGGATGGGGGAGGCGAAGCCAATACGCACTTACGCGCCAATACATTGCGGATTGCTGTAGTCAATCGCAATGATGCCGGGCAATGTCTTCAGACAATAAAAGAGCAGATAAAGCAAAATACCCGCCGCTACGCGAAGCGGCAATGGACTTGGTTTAAGAAGGAGCGGAATGTTAAGTGGATATGGATGCCGGATGGCGCGACTATTACGAGTGTTAGAGATTTTGTTTTAAAATTAATTTGTGGACGGTGATATAATCCCGCCTCTTTTTATCATTATCGTTAACAATTGAAAGGAAATAGAAATGGCAGCTCAAGTAAAAACAGCAACATTTATTCCGGAAATTTTTGAAGCAAAGTCTCAAGCGGAAATATCAAAATTGTCTGGCAAAGGCGCTCACGAGCGTTGGCTCAGAAAAGACACGACTCTTTGGACTAATGATGAAAATCATAAAAAAGTAATTTTGAATCGCTTGGGTTGGGTGAATATAGCTGAAGAAATTAAAACGCGACTTTCGGAAATTGACGCGTTGAAATCCATCATTGTTGAATCGAAAGTAACGGATCTTGTGCTTCTTGGAATGGGCGGTTCAAGTCTTGCCGCTGAAGTGTTTTCTGAAATATTGAAAGCTCCAAAGTATAAGACGAAAGACGCTAAAAAAGTTCGTTTTCATTTGCTTGATACGACAGACCCTGCCGCGATTACGAAAGTGGAGCGTGCCACAAAAGTTCAAACCGCTTTCTATCTTGTCGGTTCAAAATCGGGTTCAACAATTGAGACTCGTTCACAATATCAATATTTTTTTGACAAGGTGAAGAAGTTCTATAAAGGCGATGAGGATAAGGCCGCTGGCCGATTTATTATCGTAACTGATTTTGATTCACCTCTTGAAACGCTCGCGAAATCAAAACCGTTCGCGGCGCTTTTTTTAAATCCAAAAGACATTGGTGGACGTTATTCGGCTTTGTCTATGTTCGGCCTTGTTCCGGCGGCGATACTTGGCATTGACGTGCGCAAGGTATTGGCGGACGCGAATCGGTTTCTTAAAAACATGCGTGAGGAAAAAGATTTAACGCGAAATGAAGGAATAAGACTTGGCATTCAACTTGGAACATTGGCATTGGAAGGCAAAGATAAACTAACGTTTTGGACATCGCCGGAACTAGCGTCTTTTGCCGATTGGGCGGAGCAGTTGATAGCGGAAAGCACTGGAAAAGACGGCAAGGGAATTACTCCAGTCGCGACCGAGCCTATTCTTTCTCTTGATAAATATGGAAGCGATAGAGTGTTTGTGATACTTCGGTTGAAAGGTGAAAATGAAAAAATATGGAACGCACGGATTAAGGCGCTGCGCGAAAAAGGTTTCCCCGTTTTTGATTTTGTTTGGGAGGATGGAACGAATGTAGGCGGCGAGTTTTTGCGCTGGGAAGTAGCGACATCATTCGCAAGCGTTGTCTCAAGAGTAAATCCGTTTGACGAACCGAATGTTACGGAATCTAAAAATATTACAAAGCAGCTTTTGGAAGACATTAAGAAGAAAAAGAAACTTAGCGCGCCATCTAACTTGGTTTCTATAAAAGGTTTGAAATTTAGTTCATCAGAACTTAAGAAAGTTGACGATTTTTTTGCTTCTCTTCCCAAAAACGGATTTGTTTCGGTTTTGGCATATATCGAACGAAATCTTGCGACTAGAAAATCGCTTAAGAATTTTCAAAAATTAATTGCTTCGTCCTTAAAAGTTCCCACGCTTTCAGGATTCGGTCCAAGATATCTTCATTCTATCGGACAGCTTTATAAAGGAGGCCCGAAACAGGGCATTTATATTGAATTTTTTGTAAAAGACGTAAAGGATCTCAAAATTGCGGGTGAGGTCTACGGATTTAGTCAATTGAAGCAAGCTCAGGCGCTTGGAGATTACAAGGCGATTACTAGTAAAGGGCTGCCGGTGCTTGCGGTTGATTTGGGAAATAATCTAACAAAAGGTTTGACCGCGTTTTATAAGAAGCTAGCGACGTATTTTTCGACGAAAAAATGGTAGTAAAATTGCCGTTGTTTGCGCGTAATTGTGTTTGAAAGTATTTGTGAATTCCCGATAAAAATATTTTTGAATGACAACGTACGGTTCCAGTTTTTAGCGCTTGACGCGGGTTATGAAAATTGCAATTATTCGCTAAAACAAAAGTCTTTTTGGGCGTAAATATAGGTTAATTACGAGGCGTTTATGAATTTAAAAACTCAAAAAATCTTGTCGCTAATATTTGTTTTGGCGATGTTTTTTCTCTCAGGTTGTTCCTCAACGCCCAAGTTCGCTGACTCTAATTATTATCCCGCGTATCAGCCGTCTTATAATTCCGCGCCAATAATTCCGGCGAAGGCTCCTTCGGCTATAACTACTATGCTTCCAGCTCCGTCCGGACCGCTGCGCGATATTTACCATGAAGTCGGACCATCTGAAACTTTGTGGAGAATATCAACAATTTATAGCGTTGATCAACAAACGATTATGAAAGCTAATAATTTGCGAGATGCAACACAAATTAAAAGCGGAATGAAGCTTTTAATTCCTAATACTCGAGGTCCGAGACCGAATATTCCTCTCTATCCAACTACCAGGTGGACGCATATTGTAATTCACCACACGGTGACAGATGAAGGAACGGCGTACACAATAGATGGTCTCCATCATCAGCGAGGCTGGGAAAATGGCATGGGTTATCACTTTTTAATTGATAATGGAACGCGCGGGAAAGCTTTGGGACAAATCGAGGTGGGCCCAAGATGGATAAAGCAAATGCAGGGAGCTCATGTTAAGGTCGGAGAATGGAATCAAAAATCAATTGGGATAGCTGTTGTGGGAAATTACAGCGCGACGGGATTGCCAGACAAAATGTTAGAAAGTTTAGTTTTTCTAGTTACCACTTTGAAAGGGTTTTACCATATATCTGATAAAAATATTTTAGGACACCGTGATGTTCAAGGAGCAGCAACTGAGTGTCCCGGAAAGTATTTTCCATGGAGTGAATTTAAGAGGAAAATTAAGATGTATTAGTTGTGGGGAAGGATTTTTTTTAAATAAATATATGCATTATAATCATAATTATATTGCAATTATTATAAAATAACTATATTATTCAAATGCTCCAATAAAAAAACTAAGAAGAAGTTTTGAAATGAAAACAATTTCTAATGAGGAAGTGGAGAGCAAAATTATCAGGATACGCGGTCAAAGCGTGTTTTTGGGCACTGATGTGTCAAGGTTGTATGGCGTTGAGACAAAGGCGATAAATCAAGCTGTAAAGAATAATAGCGATAAGTTTCCTTACGGATATGTTTTTGTTCTTGCAAGCAAAGAAAAAGAAGAGGTGGTAAAAAATTTTTACCATCTTAAAAAAAGAGTGCTCGGTTATGGCAGACATATTAGGTGAAAGTTTAGCTCCGTCCGAGAACGAAATGAGTTTTGAAATAAGTTTTGTAGTTATGAAGTTTAAGCATTCGATAAAACGGAAAAAAGAAATTCAGCTAAAAGTCGGAGGGAAAATGCGTTCTCGCGACAGCGAAAAAAATATGTTATTCCGCTTGATGTAAAATTCGATTTCAAAATAGTTTTTAAAAGTTTTTTATTGACTATATAAATTAATTAATTTTAAAGTTTTCATAGAGAATTTTTTTTCAAAAAAATACAAAAAATCAGCGTTGTAATTGCTAGAAAAAGATAAAATATTTTATCTTTTTGTTTATAAAGTTGTAACATATTGTATTTTAATGGCTTGCAACATTAAAAAAAATTCATCATTTATTGACAACGGCCCATATAGAAGGTATCATTTTTAATGAGCTTAATAAGAATTTAAATTAACTTTATTTAATTAGCAATTAGCAAAGAACGAAGTAGGAAAATATATTATGAGCAAAACATTTTTAGAGGAAGGTGACATAAATGATTAACGCTCAGACAGGAAAATTGAAATCTTGGATTAGAACAATCGCATTTTTTACCGTATTTATTTTTACATTTACAAGCGTTGTTTGGGACGGCGGAATAAATAAAGCCTACGCAGCCGCGGCCCAGCCGAGACTTGATTCTCGAGTTTCTACCACAGTTCTTACTTCCATAATCGACCGCTCTGATCTTCCCGAAACATACGGAACCATAAAAAATTCATATCGCGGAGCAGGCGACCAAGTTTTCATTCACGTTCAAGACGCACATATCAACGAAGAGGCACAGCTTAATATCGCTAATATTCTCAAATGGTTTTCTGAAAAACACCAAATGAGGCTTGTTAACATCGAAGGCGCGGAAGGCGAACTTAACGCTAAGACGCTTACTGCTATTTCTGACAAAGCGGCAAGAAAAGATGTCTCGGGATATTTTTTGCGTGAAGGCAGAATGGCTGGAGCGGATTATTTTGCAATCGTTGATAAGCCGGAGCTGACCCTTTACGGAGCGGAAGACAATGAGCTTTATGAAGAAAACCGTAAGGCATATGTCAACGCGCTTGAATTTAAAGATAAAGACGAAAAAGTTTTGTCTTCTTTGCGTTCTATTATGGAGAAGGTTGGGAGATTCATTTTTTCTGACGAAGCGCGTGAACTTTATCGCCGTCGTGTCGACTTTCAAGACGGCGGAGCGCAGCTAGTTGCTTATGTTCGTTACCTTGTTAGCATTGCAGAAAAAAATCAAATGGACTTGTCCGCATACAGCGGAATGAAATCTCTTCTGCAGCTTGTAGATCTCGAAAAGAAGGTTAATTTTGACAAAGCCGAAAGCGAAGTCGATAGATTAGTTGAACATCTCAAGAAAACTTTGCAAAGCGACAAACTTTCTCGATTTCTCACCAATACCGTTCATTTCCGAATGAAGAGAATGAATCGTGCTGATTACTATTCATATCTTCAAAGCGAAATTGACGGACTTATCGATGCCGAGACTGTCAAAACGCAATATTTAAATGCCATCGCCTACATTGAATATATGAAACTTTATGATTTAATCGGCATTGCAATTTTTGATGAAATTGAATTTTTGGAGAGAACCATAAAAGCAAAAATTCTCACGACTCCCGAAGCCCAAAAATTAGACCAGCTTTATCGAGTTTGGGACATTATGCAAAAAATGTTCGACTTTTCGCTTACAAAACAAGATGCCGAATATTTTTACTCCAACCAAACCGCGTTTTCCTCTAACAATTTTGTGGAATTTC
This sequence comes from uncultured bacterium, assembly GCA_964410905.1. GTDB lineage: Bacteria > Omnitrophota > Omnitrophia > Omnitrophales > Aquincolibacteriaceae > Aquincolibacterium. The sequence goes on from CAYPIR010000007.1 coordinate 49,074, forward strand.
TTACCCCGTTGATGAAGGAACATCGTTTTTCTGATTCTATACCGGCAAACGCTTCGATTTTGGATACCGATTTATCAAAGGTTGAAAAGTTTTATCAACTCGCGCTTGAGCGTGATATCGTAATTATTGAACGCGCGATTGAAAAGACAATGAGGAGCGGGCAAAAAGTCTCCGCGATTGTAACCGGTGGATTTCACACACCAGGGATTGAAGCCGCGCTTAAAGAAAAAGGGTTTTCATATTTAGTTGTTACGCCAAGAATTTCCAAGTCGATTGATCAGAAAAAAGAAAGCAAACTTTATGACGAAGCGCTCCGTCAAACTCCGCTTCCTATAGAAAAAGTTTTGTCTGAAACTCTTACTTTGCAATCGGGGACGGTAAACGATCCACGGTTTCAACTTTCAGCGAAGCATTTTCTTGATGTTCCAGAAATGGTTGATCAAGCCGCGACTTTGATGGCGGCTAAATCTATTTTGAATGCTGTGGCGGAGGGTAAGTCGCCGGCGGCTCGCCTTGAGGAATTGCGTAGAACCGCAGCCGACGCGAACTCGCCCAAATTGATGAAAATTTTAAATTCTTTCGAAGTGGGGACGATTAACGGAAAACAAGTTCCTGTGTATCCAAACATAAACGGAACATATTTGGCATTTTTCTCTGAAACAACTAAGCCTTCCGAGGTGTCTCCTAAATATCGTTCTTCAATTCAAAATCTAAAATTGTCGGACGATAGTTTTCTCTCTATGCGTGTTGTTGCTCCCGAACAAATTTCTGGGATTAGCCGTTCCGAAACGCGCCAGTTGACTGATGGGACTTCAGCTCTGAAATTGGATGCGTTTGAAGCTGAGGGCATTAAAGTTGAAGCGGGAAAAATTGAACGGGGAGTATTTCAAAAGGAGCTTATTGCTAAATCCGGTTATGCGGGCTATGGATTTGTTGTCCCGGATTTGACGCGGGCAAGCGACAAGGCTTTAAGAGATATTTCCGCGGCATTTTCCGATTCTAAAATAAATGACAAATTGAAAGCGGTGAGTTCTGCTTTTTCAGAAGCAGGCGTAGACCCTATTGCTGTAAGTTCTCAGGCGGTGTTGAGACTTCTTAGTGAGAATACAGCCGATGAAATTGCTCAAAAGGTCAGCCTTTTGCGTTTATTAAATCGCTCAATAACTACTTCCAATGTTGGTTATTCTGTTGAAAAATTGCAGGAACTTGCGGCTGAAGCGCAAGCCCAAAAACAAGCAGCCCAAGAAACAGCGGTTGCCGAACTCGCCAAGACTAAAGTTGAAGTGCCAACAGTAGCGGGTGGCGTTTCTGCTGAAATGATTGAACAGCGCATAAATGCGTTTCTTGGTAAATACAAAACAAGAAATGTAAATGGTAAGGAAATTGAAAACAGCGAAAAAGTTTTAAATATTATGCGCCTAGCACTTCGTGGAATTTTTGCTGACCCCAAAAACAGTGAAAATAATGCGGCTGCTAATAGTGTTTTTACGCGTTTTGAAGAACAAATTAAAGTCGCGAGAGATATAACTGAGGAAAGTCTTAATCAAGTTACTATGGGTGCTGGTAAAACAACTATTTTGCAGCTGGGTTTGCAATATCTCTACGACAAGGGATTTAAACAATCTGAGGGCAAAGGGGTAGTGCTTGTAACTGCTAATGACAAGTTGTCTGAACGCGATGCCGAAAAATCGGCAGCAATGTTTGGCGGACAAGGGATAATTGTCGGTTCTGTTTCAAAAGATGAAAGCGGTAAACCAATTGGCCATATTTACGACTTAAAAACGAAAACTTTTAAGACAACAACAGCCGAAGATGTCTATAAGAATACTGACTTTATTTTTGGTTCAATGGAGACATTTCAATTCAGAGCTATAGAAGAAAGAAAAGCGCTTAATGAAAAAGATAGAATTTTTACTTCGCGCGAGTTTGCCCATCTTCTCGATGAAGCGGACGCTCAATTGGATAATAACAATCCTGCCATTATTTCTGGCGGGATAAAAGAAGATGCTGAGGAAATAAGGGCAAGAACAATTAAAGCAAATGCTTTTGTCAAAGGAATATTCTTTTCTGGCGTAAATGACGGTTTTGTTGATGTGTCTGAAGCTAAAAACCAGTCGCGTTCTGTCAAGCTAACCGAAAAAGGCGTGGCTAAGCTGCGGGCGTCCTTCCCAAATCTATCTGAAAGTGAGTTTGATCTTTTAAAGGAATCCGTCAACACTTCTTTGACCGTATATTTTGCCTATGAAGAAGGAGTGGATTATGTTGTAAAAACGACAACGGCCGCGACCGAAGATGGTAAAGCATCTAAAAAAGTGGAAATTGTTCTTTTGTCTGAAGGACAAGAACGACCCGGAACACGATTGCAAGGCGGATTGCATTCTGCTATTGAAGCAAAACACATGCAGAGTGAGTCTGATGTTCAATTGGAGCATGATATAGAAGGGTCCATAACTGTGCCGGAGTATCTTTCACTTCCGCATGTAAAGGGTTGGGGAGGCGTGAGCGGAACTTATGACAAGCCGCAAATGGAAGCGAAATATGGGAAAGTTGTTAAAGAATCAGCATTAAAAAGTAAACGCGGCGAAGAAGGGGCAATATTTGCTACGGAACAAGAAAAAACGGATGCGTTTTTGGCAGACGCGCTTGCGCGGCATAGAGCCGGGCATCCAATTATCATCAAGGTTGCTGAAGGTAAGACGGCAGAAACCGCAAAACAAATCAGAGATTATTTCGCTAAAAATGGTGAAAAAGTTGATGAGGAAGCAGTTGGAATATTTGACGCGACATCAAGAACTGATTTGAAAGAGTTTGAGGCAACAGCAGGAAAAAAAGGCGCTATTTCCGTTGTAACACAGATTGGCGCGCGCGGCGTTGACGTTAAGGTTGAAAATGGCAAAACTATAGAGGAAATGCTAGATGAAGCGATTGATAAGGTTCAAGCCGAAATAACCAGGCAAAATCTTGTTTTTACTGGATACGCGCTTTATATCGATGACAAGGAAGCGTTGGATATTCAGTTCAGAGGCCGCGTTGGACGCGCTAATGACGAAGGTCTTTTTAGAGCGTTTTGGTCAGCGGATGACCCCATTTTTAATAAGTATAAGGAATTAGCCGGCGTTCAAGCCGTTTTAGCTGATATTAAAAATGCGTTGCGAAGCGGTAAGACACTGACTTCAGAACAAGCGTTTAAACTGATTTCTACTCTCCAAACCGCCGTTTCAGATCAAGAAATTTCTTCGTGGAAATCGAATAAATTGTTTGGAGAAGAAAAAAACGCCCGGCTAAAAGAATTCACTGCTATTAGAGAAGCTATTTTAAAAGGCGAATTTAATTCTCCAATCGTTCAAAATATTTTCCCTGGTTTGTCTGAATTCGCGGCTAGTCTTAACGACGCGAATAAAGAAAAACTTAGAATCGGACTATTGAAATTGATGGATAAGGCGTGGAGCAAGTATGAAACCAAATCAGAAGAATCTCGCGTTGCTTTGACAAGAATTTTGCAAAGCGGCTGGCAAGGCGTTGCGGCGCAAAAAGACGCTGTGGAGAGTTTTCAAAAAGTAATGCGCGGAGTTTATCAGGGAATTGTTCTTGAACTTCAAAAGCAAATCGCTGGGATATCTGCTGAAAGCAGATCCGAAGCGGAAGAAGTAATCAGACGAATTGATTTTGCTGCTAGATGGAAGTCGTTTGGGAACAAACTTCTTGCTTATGTGTATGGCGGAGCCGTGGTTGGTGCTGTCGCTGTAGTTATTGCCAAAGTTATGGCTTTTGTGAGCGTGACAGGAAAAATTGGCGGAGGAGCGGCCGCGTTGGCAAGTTTAACTGATACGCTTGCTCCCGTAATGAACTTGCTTCCCGGATGGGCTTGGATTGGCATCGCGCTTTTTGCGGCGATGGGGACATTTGCTATTGCTCAAACACTGCTTAAGCGGTTTCAGCAGAGTTATCGCGGCACTAAAAACATTGCTCTTTTGCTTAGCGGGCAAGCGGTTTCTGAAGAACGCGCTTCAGCCGGGCTGTCTGTGCTTGTTCAACCTCTTACAATGATTGTTTCGATAACTCCGATTGGAGTTGTCTTAACAGGCGTAGCCGCTATTGCCGCGCCCGCCTTAGCGCCCTTGCTTTGGACTATTGCGGCTATTTCCGCGGTTGCGGCACTTGTCGCGGCAGGTTTGATTGTGGCTGTGAATTATTCTAAACACATAAAAGATGCCGCAAGACCTACAGATACAGCCATGGGAAGAATTGGTCGCGCGTCCTTTGTCGGATTAGCTTTGATGACCGGACTAGTGACAGTTTTTAAACCGATAATTTTAACCGGCGCGGCCGCAAGTTTTACAACGATTTTTGGCGCTGTCGCGATACTCGCTGTAATAGCATTTTCTGGTTATTGGGTGATGAAAGGTTTTGACTCTGCTTACGGAAAGGAATTTGCGGGGCTTCAACATAATATAAAATTAAATCAGATAGGCGCTGCTGTAGGCGTATCTTTGGCCATCTTCGCGGGGGCGATAGCGTTTGCTGTTGGTTCTACCGCGATAGCTTTGACTGTTTTGATGTCGCTGGGCTCCATTTTGTTTGCCGCTGTGAGTATTCTTCAAATTATTGCCGCTCCCGGAATTACTAAAAAAATAGCAGAACAAAAATCTGCGGCCAAAGGCGAACGATTCGGTAAGAGAGATGCTTTCGGAGAACTTTTTGAATTTGTGGTGGTTAACGCGCGTTCTATTATTCTTGGATTAGGCGGCATTGTAGGTCTTGTTTTTACTGCTACTAATCTTGCTTTGCCAATAACATTGGCATACACAGGCTTAGCGGGCGCGGCGGCGACTGTTGTTACCGCTGCTGGCGTAACATTGATATTGGCAGTTGTAATTTCGCTGGTTTTTATGGGAATAGCCAAATATAGAAACGGTTTGCTTGAAAGAAAAGCAAAAGGCGAAATTTTTACGAATAAAATTGAAAAAGTTTTTTCTACGGACAGCAAAAAAATTGTTGGAGTCGTTTTAGGATTGGTTGGAATTTCAGCCGCCATGCCATCACTTGCGGCGGGCGCGCAATATGTTCAGCAGTCTGCGACGGCTGAATACACATCTGTTACAACAACTTCTGAGTCGGCTTCAGTTACGGAACAATATCTCGAGACTGGGAAAACCTCTTTACCTCAGGGGATTACGGTTTCTGTTGCTGAAAAGACAGTTGCTCAAAAACCTGTAACGGCATCGCAATTAGAAGATACTGAAAAAAAAGCAGAAACACCGGTTGTTGCCGCTCCTGCTCATGATGTTTCAAAAGATGTTGTCGCGCCGCCTCCGCCTCGAGAAGATTTTACGATAACTATGGACAAAACTTCGTTTGGACCGGCTGGCATTGCTTGGAAGGTTAGCCGCGATGGAACGACTGCGGCAGATAATGAAGAAAATTTGATTGAAGCCGTTCGGAATGCTGAAAAAGATGCCTCTATCGCGAGCGCTCAAGCGGATTTAAATGCATTTATTTACAGAGTTGTTCAGGCTTTTGATACTGGAGCGCAAGGAAAATCTGAGGAAGATCAAAAAAGAATAACAAACGCAAAGGCCGAATTTTTAGAAGAAGCCACAAATGGATTAGCCCAAGTTAGTGAAAACCCGCTTGATTTGAACGATGTGGTAGCAAATTTAGATGCGCTTTCTCATCGGCTTTTTGATTTGGCAGGATTGGATAGAGACGACGCGAGAATTCGCCAAAGTATTGCGGAAGACCAAGCTCAAACACGCGCTGAACTAATGGAAGACGCGTTAAGACTTTCTGAGTCTCAAGCGGAGAAAGACGCAGCGGTTGCTGTTGAAGAGCCTGTTGTGATGACAGAGGCGCTGGCCGCGGCATGGGAGGATTATGAAAAATTCAAAGCGGATACAATAGAAAATCTTATTAACACTGAGGATGCCGAACGATTGAATGCATTTAACGATCGCGCTGACGAACTAGAAAAAAATGTTGTAACCGTAGAAGATCTTCATCTTGCACAGTTGGAACTTGACCAAATAGCGACCATTTTTGAAGACGCTGGTGGAGATGTTATTGGCGAAGCTGCAAGCGGTGCTGGAGATGGCGCTGGAACGCCGCCTCCTCCTCCAACATCTGAATACGGACCGGTCGTGCCGCTTCTTGCTGATATGCTTCCTGTTACTGTTCCACGACCTGCGGCTGAAGGCTCTGCTGCCGGAACAGCTGGCGCTGCGGCAGGCGCTGCAAGGGTTGTAGCCGATAAGCTTGTCCAAGTTGACGCTAAAAGAGTTGCCAAAGATGTGTCAGTAAGCGGACCTGTTGCGTTTTCTAAGGAAATTATTAGAAGAACTATCGCGGGCGATCAGCTGCATGAGCCTATGGGACTCTCGGTTGCGACAATCTTGTTTGCCGAAGACCATCAAGCACCACATGTAATTGCTATGGCTCAAGAGGCGGAAAATTACAAGGATTACTCAGAAGATTATAAATCTTGGGGAACATTTCTAACCGCTGGCGTTCGTTCGGTTTTGACAAAACATGAAGAAACAAAAACTTACAAAACCCAAACTATCGAAAAAGGCGAAAGGCTTGTTGATATTGATGACGAATACGACTTCGGGCTAGGGCTTACAGAATTAGAAACATATAGTTATATGAAGACGAATGTAAGCAGCGTAACTTCTAAGGTCGAAGAACCATTTGTTGCTTCCGCGTCTGCCGGCATAAAAACAGGCAGCGCTGAGATTAAAGAAGATAAACTTAAAAAACTGCAGGTCGAACAAACGCGGTTGAGCGCGAAGCATGCTTATATTGAACAGCAAATGGATAAACTTTTTCATATGGTTGAAATTGTTACCGCTAACCGCTCCCTTGAAACCATACAAGAAAATGAAAAACTTCTTCGTGAGCTAAAACGAAAGCAAGAAAAATTAAGCGGCATAAGCGCGGAGGTGAAGGCTCGCAGTAAATCTCTTGATGTGGCGCTTGATGGCTTAGAGGTTGCGAAGAATGATATTGCAAAAGAGCGCGACAGGCATGCCGCTCATATAGCCTATTTATCAGGCCGCGCGGACATCAGCAATTCCGAAGATTTTATGAAATTTGTTAATGGTCTGACTTTTAAGAAAATTGAAGAAGATATTTCCGGCAGCCATTTGCCTACAGATATGGCGAGAGTTGTTGTGCAATCGGCACGCAATTATGTTTTGATGCGCGTTGCTGAACAAGACAAAATAGCAGGGTTAAGTTGGCAATTAACTACGCCGGAAATAGGCGTAAGTTACGGCTCTGAATACGGGTGGAACTTGCGTGCCAATTTGTTTACATTTGACGCGCAATGGTCATATAGAGATTTTCAAAAAAACAAAGCAAAAATTTTTAAATCCGAAGCGGCTGCGGCAGATGTTTTGAGCCGCTTGCTTGATGAGGTGGAAAAGGCGCAGCTTGATCGCAGCCGGATTGATGATGTCCGAAAATCAATAGAAGAATTGAAGGCTCAAAAGGATGCTCAGCAAGCAATAGTTGAGAGCCTTTTTTCTGATCCTACCGGAAAGTCTATTCGGGATGAAGATTCTAATGCGGCACTAGTAAAATTGTTGAAAATACAAAGACTTTTAATAGCGGCGGAAGGCGACGCGTATCAAAGAAATGTTGCCGCACAAGAACTTGATACTGTTATCCGCAATGTATCACAAGCCATAAACGAATTGTCGGTTAAGTTTCCCAAAGTCGCTAAACAACTAGATGTGAAGGCTAAACTTGAACGACTTCAAGAGGCCGCAAGACAAACAGCGAAAGAACGAAACTTAGAACTTGCTCAGACTGCGGATGCTCTTTATAGGAAATATAAGGATTTAGACAACCGTGTTCACATCGATGCGTTTGTCGATGGCTTGCTTGCGGGCAACACTCGCATTGCCGCGGGACAATTCGCATCGATTGCGCGCCGCGCGGATTATGTCAGGAGTGAATATTTTCGCGTTTTTGGCTACGCGAATGCCGGCGTAAGTGTTTCATTAAGCGATACAGGCGTAAAAACTAAGACAACAAATATTGGTTTAGGCTTTGATATTCCGATTTTAGATTGGACGCGAAGTTCGGAGGCTATCTCTAAAGAAGCGGCGCAAAGAGCTAGTGTTTTGACAAAAACAGATGTTGATATGCGTTTGCATTTTCAAACTAATGAGCTTCTCAGAAGAATTGCTAATTTGACAGAAGAACGGCAAAGAGTTGAAGAAAAAATTGCGAATGAAGAAAGTAAATCAAAAAAAATTGAAGAAGGAATTGAAATCCGAGCAAAAGAAGTTACGGACGGCTCAGACTTGAGCCAGCAATCCAAACTTGCAAGACAAGCCGCGCGTTTGAGCCTTCTTGAAGCGCAGAGAGAGCTTGCCGCTTTGGATGAAAACCGAAATGCCGCCGTGATGATGCTGCGGCATCTGACTGATACGCATCTTGATTCTGATAATGTCGCCGTGTTGTCTAAAGAAGCGGAATTAAAACTTGATGATTCTAACTATGTTGAGAGTCTTGGGAAATTTCAAAATCCCGCGTTTGGATTTTTATCACTTGACGGAAAAATCACTCAAGAGGCCGTCCCTACAATTAAAAAAATGCTTAGTGTTACGCATAGTTTGATGAGCGAAATGACTAAAAAACTTAATGGTTTGAAACGCGCGAATCCAAACTATGAACAAAAATTAAAAGAGCTTGAGGAGGAACGAAAATCTTTGGATGCTGAAGCGGAGCAGCTCTTAAAAGAAAAGCCTCAGCAAAAAGATTTTGAAAACAAAAAAGACTTTAATAAAGCGGAAAAAGCATGGGAAGCAAAACGTAGTAGTTATGCGGAAAAATTAGCAAAAAATAATAAAAACAAACTGCCTCTTTCAGCGATTAGAGATTTAGAAAAAACTCTTTCTCAATTTCAATCGGCGGAACGTGATTTGAATGAACTCAGCCTATCACCCGACGGCGATCAAACGGATGCTGTCCGCGGCATGCTTATCAATATTTTAAATGCCTCTGATAGTTATGTTACTTCTGATTATTTATTGCACAAATTCTTCACGCTTGGAGCGTATGATTCTCGCGACGCGTTTTATGAAGAGATTAGAACTTTGCTTGGAATTATTGCCGATAAAACGGCGGTGCGGGGAATTGTCGGCAGAATAGCAGCCAACGAAGAAGCTTTTGTAAAAATTGAAGAAGCGTGGAATGTCCTAAAATCGCCGCTTACTATTTCGCTTGGCGCGACATTTCAGGCTACATGGGGCGGGAATAGCGGGACATCTGTTTCCGGTTCGTTCGGAGGAGTTTTAAGTCATTTATTTTATGCTCCCGCAAGTTATTTGGGGCTCACGAGTGATACTCGAAATCAAATTGCCGGCGAACTTTTGCGCGAGGGTGCCCGCAATGTTTTGAAAACTGCGGAAGCTCATCAAAAAGAAGATGTCGCGGTTCGGAATGTCCAAAAGAGGATTGGTGTTTTATCAAGCCGAGTTAAGTTGTATGAGCGCTTGAGAGATGAATTTACGAAAATGCAAACGGAAGTTGCGCGAAAAAATAAAACTATGGGTTTTGCGAATCTGGTGCGTAAATTATTTTTGAATAATAGAGTGAGTGAGGAAAATCTTAATCTTAAAGTTTTAGAATACCAGATTCGTATCGAAAAAGACCAGGCATCTATTGACGCACTTAAAGATGAACTAAGAGATACGCTTAACAACACATCTGAAGTTGAGGGAAGCGCCGGTTTTCAAGAAGGCGCGGCAGAATTTGCCGTAACAGAGCAGAGTATTAAAAATCAGTTGGAAGAGTTGGGCGCTCAAAGCCCTGAACAGCGTCTTGCGACACTTGACAGTATTGTGTCCGCTAACACGGCAAATTTAAGCATTGGGGGCGGCGCGAGATTTTCTAACGCGATTAGTTCTGCGGGCTCGTCTTTCAACCGAGATTTGGGTGTTTTTTATCAAAAACTTGATGCTGACTCAGGAACGCCGGGCGCTTCCGGCAACCGTTATTTTGCAATGAACATTGATGTGTTGTCATTTGCGGGAAATCGCAGTGAAACATTCGCGCTTTTAATGGTGCACGATGAAAGCGAACGAGGAACTTTAAGCCGCGAAAAACAAGCGCAAATTCAGGCGCAGGCTCTTGAATTACTTAGAGCGGTTTATCACGCGCGTGTCGCAAATAATGTTTATCGTGAAATTTCTAAAAGCGCCATTGGTATACATGCGCTTGAAAGAGTTTTAAATTTAAGCCGTGCTGAAAACGCTATGAAAGCAATGGCGGCATCGGCTTTAGGCAATGTTAGAGAAATTGAGGCCCTCGAGACTGTGAGTTCGCAAATTGCTAGATTAATGGCGGAACTTGGTTTGGCGGATTCTGACAGCGCTTTGAAAAATAAGGAATTTTTGAGCCGGCTCAATGGGCTTGTAGCTGCAGCAGGCGATGACATTACAGCGGAAAGCGAAAAACTAACAAAGTTGGCCGCGGAACTTGGCGTTAATTTTGATTTAATAGAAGGCTTAGACCTTAGCAAAACTATTTTGGAAGAGAACAAACTTACTCCAGCAACGTATCGCGCCTTGTTGCGTGAAGAAATTGCGCGGCAATTTGTCAAAACTCTAAAAAACAGCCGTTTTCAATTCACCGCCCGCGGCGGATTTCGCCAGCCGACTCGCGTGTCAGATTTTTCTGCGGCTGAACCTCTTGTTGAATTTGGCGTGTCGGCAATTATTCACGATTCTAATGTTGCGGCTGCTGAAAAATTTCATACTAAATGGATAGAAATTGAAAAAATTAAAAGCGTCCAAGCAAAATTAAAAGATAATAAAACATGGAAAGATATTGCCCGCGACATTAAGTATCTCAGCCAAGAAATTGAACAACGTTTGAAAACTGTTAAGGACGCGGAAGAGTTGTATCGCATCGAAGGCGGAATTGGCCGTCAATTCGGCTACGACGACGCGCCTAATGATGTTGTCTTTGTCTATATGAATGAACTTTTGGCGTATAAGGCCGCAGTGGATTCATATATGTCGGCGGTTCAACGCGCCAACAGTTTCTTAATTGAACAAGGCATAAAAGTTGATGATACTCAAACTTCGCCGTCTTCCGCTAAAGTTAAAGATATGATTCCAGCTTGGATTAGCGACAAAATATCTTTCTTCGATACGGGCGTCGAGGAGAAATATGAGGCAGGTAATGGCTTAAATGTTGATTTGTCTACAGCGAAGGTAAGTGCCAACACAGAGTTGATAATTGATACGCGGGTAGATGAATCTGAAAATGCTCGGGTTGAAACGCTTTATCCAGACATTTCTGGAGCTACCGCGGAGCTTTTGAAGGCTATGGGATTGGCGCCGCTTGATGGAAACGCAAATAGCGAAGAGAAGGCTGACAGAGAAGACTTGCAAATTATTGCTCAAAATATTTTAGGTCGCGTTGCGGCTAACTATGGCAAAAAAGATGCGAATGCTTGGGTCGCCGAAATCACTGAAACTTATAACAAACTTTCTGAAAATAAGTTTTGGGATAAATCGGAATTTGCGTCTCAAAACCACCGCACTTTGGGCGAGGAAGTTTTTGGAAACCTTTTCCGCGCCGCGTTTTTTGAAACAGGGAGAGTTAATAAACTTTTGCGTAACGCGAATATCGATTTGGATAAACTTGCATTCGCGGCATTTTTGGCAAGCTTAGATGGTGCCTCTGCTACTCGTCTTTCGCCAGATGAGCGCGCGGCGTTTAGGGACGCAATCCTTCGTGATTTGCCAGCGGCGCGAAAAGCTCTTCAAGAAGACAAAAAGAATAAAACGGGAGTTTTTCGTTGGGACGCTGTCCAATTTTCAGAAATATTGTCTTTAGCAATTTTTCACGTGAGTGATACTGAAGCTAAAAAAATGTCTTTTGAAGATATTCTTAAAAATGATGAATATAGACGCGATATTTTTGAGATTTCTCCGGAAATCAATTTTAACAATGTCTCTAACGCGATTTTGGGTTTTAATCGCGGAGATGACTCTCGCACAACAGGTTGGGAAGAATTGGCGGCATTTTTGGCAATCGCGCAAGGGAAATACGATCCCAATACTAAAACGGTGTCTCGTAAAATACTCGATGTCGCAAATCCTGAAACTATGGCAAATGTTTTGGCGGAGGTGGGGATTGCCAAAGCGAAAGATGACACAACCGCTTATTTGATTGCGCGCATGAGACATAATTTGGAAAAATTTACAAATCTTGATCCAACTAAAGATGAGCTTGGCGAGACGACTTATAATCGGTTGGTGAAGCTTGTTGAAGATGAGGCGAATGACTTGCTTGATAAAGCGGGCGTAAGCAAAGATGATATTAAAAGACGACGTGACACGGTCGAGAAAATGCAAATTGAGGCGTTGCGTTTTGCTAAAGCGGCGGCGTATGTAAACAATATTTTATATGGAACGGGATTTGAAGCGGGGATAGACAGAAACGAATGGCTCGCGAAATCTCTTGATGAACGCGTTTCGTTGACCGAAAAAAATATGGAAGTATCAAACGGGCTAATTTCAAGAGGCATAAAGAACCATATCGGAATGGATAAATCTTTGACCCCTCGCGAACAAAAACAGGCCGAAGCGATTGTGAACGGTCTTATATCCAGCATGGCGTTTGAAATTATGGGCGAGACTGGAAAAGATATTGGAAGAGAAGGTATCAAGAGAATAGAGGAATTAAAAAAAGAAGCCAAAGAGCTTGAAAAGAAGATCAAAGAAAAGACCCTTTCGTCTAGCGCAACTACGGCAACGTCTTCTGTGTCTACAGCAACGGAAGATGGTTCTGTTGAGACCTCAACCTTGCCAACAACATCGGTCACTGAAAGTTCTTCTGATGTTGATGCCTTGATGGCTCGGCTTGAGCAAGTCCGGGAAAAAATTAGTGATTTTGAAAAAAATCGCGCTAAAGCAAGAGCGGATTATGAGACATTTAGGAACCTTCCTTCCGCAGACCGCGAAACGCGCTTGATAGAGTTGCAAAAAGAAATGAATGCAATTCAACCGCGTGTGGAAAAAATGCTTGGCCGAAAATTAAATCTTGGCGAAGCCGCGGACATTGCAATCCTTCGAGCTCAGGCGGAAATGATTTTGGGTGATGTCCAATCTAAATTTATGGAAGGCGGAGCATTTGGTGATGATGAAGAGGCTTGGGATGAATGGCGCGAACTAACCGTTGAAAAACGCAGACAGATTTTCACAAAAGAACTTGATTCTGCGGCGAAGCTAAAGTCTGAGCTGCAGGGGATAGGCGTTTCTTTTAACCTTTCAGATAGGGATGAAGCTGGTAATAAAATGCCAGTCGAAGAACGTGGGGAAGATTTGGGTGTTTTGCTTTCTTTAGCAAAATCGGTTTTGTCTGACAAATTATCGAATATTGGAACCGTTTTTACAAAAGATGGAGAAATTGTTCAAGGGAAAGAAGGTTTGGCTTGGGCGATTTTGACTGCGACAAGAGATGCTGATGTTCAAAAGGCAGCTGATGAATTTTTGAATAAAACATATCCGCGGTACAACACCTTAACACCCGTTGAAAAAAGAGGCCGGATTTTCTCTGCCATCGAAGAAACATTGGCGGATCATGCTACGAGTAAGGAATTAAGCGATTTGGACAGAGAAAAGTCTGAACTTGCGGATTTGATTAAATCTAAATTGCTTGGCAGAGTCGCGTTGTATGAGAAAACTGGTTCTGCAACCGTTTTTGACAGAAAAAGTTTTGATGAGTTGAAAGAGGCTACGACTGTTACCGATTTAACTGAAACAACTTGGAAAAACTTACTTTATTCGATTTCTAACTTGCCTAAAAAATCCACAGACACTGTTATTGCTCAAGTTGAGCATTTTGGAAGAGTTGATTTAGCTAAAAACCTGTCTTTTGGAGATAAGCTAAATCAAAAACCAGATTTCTGGTTAAGCGATAGTGAAAGAACTCGCTTGATTAGAGAATTTAAAACTCTTTCTGATCGAAATAAATCAAGTGCTGATGTGCTTGCGTGGGCAACCGAACTTTTAAAAATGTCTCTTTTTAATGGTAAAACTGTTGCTGATGTCAATCGATATGCTGAAGAAATGGAAGAAGTTAGAAACTTTTTGCAAGCGGCGTATAAATTGTATTCCGGGGCAGATTTGCCTTTGGGCGATCTTTCAGCATTTGCAAATGATGTCATAACTGCGGAAATGGATGTCAGACAGGAACAAGAAAGAAACAATGCGCGTTTAGGGCGGAAATTGACTGAAGCTGAAAAATTGTCCCAGCAACTAGAAGTTTTTGCTGTTAGATACCGTTATGGACATAAGCTCAAACTTTACGGCTTGGCTGAAGCGGCTTATGAGGGGAGAGAAGTTGCGAGTAATCCATACAAAAATAAAAACGATCGAGTTTCTCAAATAATTTATTGGCTAAATTATTTTGGAAAAATCAATCAAGGCGATAAGTGGCAGGAGGTAAATGCTGACTGGGTTCGTCAACATCATAATGGTTGGAGCAAACAGCAAATAGTTGGGAAAATTGAGCGGATTTTAGCGGAGCAATATGAAGGAGCTCCGCTTTTTGAACTCACCCCGGAAAGTGCTGTGAACCAACTTTATCAAGATGTTCAAGATGAGGCGATAATGGATTCAGTTATTTATATAACTCAAAAACATTTTCTCTCTAATGAAAAACTCTCAGCGCTTGTTTTCGCGGAGCGTGAAGGTAAAGAATCTATACCGCATTTCAAAATCACAAACAACGTTATGACATATGCGTATGACGTTGTCCCATTTTTACATTCGCTAGAAGACGGTGCGTGGAACGTTTCTGGGGGGTACGCAAACTATTTATTGCTTAAATATGCGACTCAACAAATTTGGGATCCGGATCTCCGTGCATTAGAAAAACCGGTTCAGGTGAATGGAAAAGATTTGGTTGTGTCTGTTAATGGCATAGATACTCCCGTAAATTTATCAGACTTAAATAATGTCTGGACAAGTTATTTGTCTGTTTTTCGATCAGTTAGCATTCTTCAGGAACCAATTAATGAGATGGATTCAAATAAAGTTCTTTCATCGCTTTGGTTTGTTCAACAAATTAAGCAGCTTGAATCGGATTTGAAAGCTAAAGAAGCGGCAGGTGAAGAAATTGCGGTTGCTGTGAACGAGTTTATGACAGGCGTGAAGCGAGCGGAATCTGTTTTTTATCAATTTTCAAAAGATGAAGATAAGAAAAAAGATTTCATCAATAATTGGGCTAAAGACTTCTTGGTTGACCGCGAACGCCGCGCGGGGCAAAAATTTGAGAGGTATGATTTGGTTAAAATTGATGCCGAAATTAAGCACGGAAGAAAAGAGAATGCTAATAAATATGCCGCCGATGCTTTGGAAAAACATAGTCAAGAAGGTATCCGCAACGCTGCTTTTATTAGGCCTATGGTTGAGATAGTAAAAAAAGAGGCGAAACGCGGCTTTGAATATGAAATTGGAAAAGAGGATGCGAAAATTATTGCTGAGAAAATGGTTGATGAGGGCTGGGCGGCTCGTGAATTGTTACTTTTAGAGAAGGTTATTGTTCCTGCCCTTACTGAAGGCAGCTCTCTGACTATAGAAGTACGCGGAGATATTTATAATGTAGCAGAAATTCTTTTGCAAAAAACAGAATCGGAAGAGCTTTTGAAATTGAGAGGAAGTAATCCGAAGGCGACAATTGAAAATATTTCGCTTCAAACTCTTAAAGCATCAATTGAAAAGCGTATTGAATTATATAAAAAAGTTATTGATCTTAAAAAGATTATTACGGAACAATTTGTAAAATTTCAGGTTTATAGCAATGATGAGAAAATGTTTAAAAATGAAATTGTTAGAATTTCGACTGATGCTATTGAAAGAGGATTTCAAACAGAATCTCTCAGGCGTTGGTTTGAAACTGCGGAAACGCTTAACATGCTCAATCCTAAAGTTGATATATTGCAGACATTGTTTGTGGCTGACGGGCTTTTGCAATTAGGCCTTGCGACTCAGCCTCGTGAAAAAATAATTGAAAAGCATACAGATGCTGAAATCGCTGAAAAAATAAATGAAACCTTGGGCTGGATTTTTGCTGTGAGCGACAATACGCAACCGATGTATTCGTTGGGCGGAAAAAGCAGAACCGATTACGAAAATGAACTTACGCTTGAAAAATATATAAAAAATTATGATTCCAAAACCCGCCAACAAATCAAAGAGGATTTGTATGCGCGAGTTACCTCGATGATTAAAAACGGTTCGCTAAGTTTTGCTGATTTGGAAAATCTGAAAAAATTAACAATTGAAAGAGTGGCGTTTTTAGTGAAAGGTGATACGGAGAGAAAATCAGACACCTTTTCAGCATATGATTTGCCTCAACCGCATCAAGTTGCGCCGCTTACTATTTTGTCGGTTTTAGATAACAGTGCAGGTGAGCCTTCTAAGCGGATTGGAATTTTAAATATTATTTTTTCTTCGCACAGAGGAGAAGTAAAAGGGGCGTCTTGGCTAAGATTTAACGACTTTAGAGATCCTTCTCGTCTTTCTGAGCAAGTAGCGGGGCAAACTGGCGCGATGGTTCGTCGTGAATTTGTTAAACTTGTTGATATTTACGATCCTGTAGATGCAGGGTTTCAATCTTGGTTTGGCAAGAATTTTCAAAAAATAAGCGAAGCTAGCGGATTTAGCAAAAACTCAAAAGGTGAAGAGTCTTTGGCGAAAATTGTTCGTGGCGCGCTTATTGTCGGCACTGCTTTTTCGCTGTATGGTTTATTGGCGACGCTTATTAGGGGAAGAGTTTTTGCTGCACCTAAGTTATCAGGTTATTCAAAAGCAGAGAATGATAAGTCAAAACGTGGGGGGGCTGGAACTTCTGGTGACGCTGGTGCGAGCGGTGCCGGCGGTGATGGAGAAGGGAAAAAGCCTGTTTGGAAACAGGACCAGTCTGATAAAAATATTAAATTAATCAAAACTGGCGCGATTTTAGGTGTTGTCAGAATTTATCTCTTTAAATTTTTGCAATACTCTGCTGTTGCTGGACTTCTGCTTTTGGGGTTGGCAGTTATGCCGGCGACCGTTGGAACTTTTTCAATTTTATTTCAAATTATGTATTTGCTTATTCATTGGCAATTATTTGAACAAGCGATGTATGCATTTTTGGCATATGCATTTAGTTGGACAAGAGTATTTGCCGTTGTAGGTGTTTTGGGATCCATTTTTGTTGGAATTAGTTTTGCGCTAGGTTTGCCATGGTTGTCGGCTTTTGGAGCGATTTTAATGGCAAATCCTATTACGGTGAGTTTGATACTAGTTTGGGTTGGTTTTTTTGCACTTGTTATGTTCTTAGGCTCTTCTAGGATGCCTTCGTCTGGCGTTCATTGGGCAAGTTTCGATAAGTATATTAAAAACGCTCAAGATATAGAGCGGCTCTTTAGACCTGAACTTAATGATGAAAGAACTAAATTGGCGGAAGAAATGAAAGCCCAGATGGATAAAGTTGGTAAAGCGACTGACGAAACGGATAAAACTGAAGCCCAAAATAAACTAAAGGAACTTATTAGCAAGTTTAAAGAGATTACTCCATCGTTAGATATGAATGATTTTCTCGGAGAAAACGAGAGAATTGATGCCGATCAATATGTTACAGACTTCGCACAGTCAAAACCAAATTTATCAGTTGATGAATTAGACGGATTAATGTTGGCGCAAATCTTGACTTTAGCTTACAATAATTTTAAGCAAAAAAAATCTATTATATATTTTATGGACGACCTGATTTTGCAATATGTTAAAGCGGAAAATAGCGTGTCGGCAGAAATTACAGGAGATGAACGAACGCAGGCTGTAAAAGAAAAACTTAGAGAAATAATTAGTGCGGTCGTTAAGGGGGATAAGGCGTTTAAGAATAAGTCGGAAGAAGATCAAAAAAAGGTAATAGAAGCGCGTTTTAAACAAATTACGTCTTGGGTTGAAAGGATTAAAATTTGGCAAAAAATGGCAGATGATGTTTTGACTTATGAAAACGGTGCGGAGAAGATAAATGGCAGCGATCGTCTCATAGTGTCTTTTTCTGGCGCAGGAGGTATGAGAAAACCGGTAGGGAATGTTTTAGGGATTAACCAATTTACGGGTTATGGCGAAGATGGAACGCCGGGAAAATATTGGGGACAAATATCTAATGGAGGTGAGTTAGATCCTGCAATGCTTGCTTGGCAGCCTTCTCATGATGGAAAACGTTTGCATGTTTATGGCCCAATGTATATTACGGACGTGCTGTTAAAGGCCGCAAAAGGTCAAACTCTTTCTGGTGTCGAAAAAAGTTTTATTGAAGAAGTTAAACTAGCAAAAGGACTTACTGACGAAGATTTGACGAAAATTGTCCCCGTTACAACACATGATAATGAACCGTTCTTTACAGGGGTTATGAAGGCGGATGGTTTTGTTGCTTATGATAGCTATGTTGCGCACGAAAGACCTGAAAACGATAAGACGGGACTTGCGGTATTGCTACCGAAGAAATCAGATTCTGGAGAAATGATACCGCGAGTTATTTATTCGACAACTCTTGACTCAGGAAACTTTGTCAATGTTGGAATGGATCTTTTGATGTATAAAGCGATGATCGAAAGACCTGATGCTGGAATGTTTCAAATGAACACTGGATATGTAACAGATAAATCAGACGTTCATTATGAAGAAAAAATAATATCACATCAATCTGGATTTGGGACGCAAATTTCTAACGGAAAAATTGCTGGGCAAATACGTGCGTTCGGTAAATATTCAATCAGAACGGGTTTTGGGCGCGAATTTGGTCGTCCGCGTCCGGGCGTTCCAATGGGTTCGTATTTTTCACGCGTTATGCTTTATAGCGGAATCTTGCCTGAAATTGTAGAGACTTTCAGTGAAACAGAAACGAATATGAATATGGATGACTACAGAAAAGCCGTTTATGGAAAAATGAACGGCGGAGGCGGCTGGGTTGTTATAGTTAACGGAGAAGACGAAATTGTAACCAATACTGCATCTGATATGTATGTTATCGCAAAGGCTATTTCTGATGAAAATGTTCTAAAACGATTGAGAGAAAAGGATAATGTCTTGGGGCGAATGTATTTTGGACTAAAAACGCCGGTTATAGATGATGCCGCTGTTGAGCTTTTGGAGCCTGATATTTGGGAAAATCTTGCTAAGGGCGGAAATCCAATGCCTATGGGCAAGCCAGTTCTTTTAATGTGTAAAGACCGTGCGGGTATTATTGATGATACGGATTTTAATATGATTGCGGAAGACGGCAAGGCTGCAAAGTGGGGAATTATAAATGATGAAATTACGGATATTTTTAGAAATCGAGGCGGATTTGCCTTGACACCTCAGACGCGATTTTTTAACGATCTCCCTAAAATTTCCTTGACCGTTGAAAAAAAATGGATGCAATCACTTTTGTGGTGGGCTGCTATGGGGTGCGTTCCGGGTCTCGGCGGGATTACCGGAGTTCTTGGTGCGTTGCTCTTGACAGCGATTGTGTTAGGGACGTTGATGTCTGCGCCGTTTATTGGAATTTTGCAATATTATTGGGCAAAGACAGTCAATGTTGTTAAGGAGCCGGGTAAGGCATTTAAAACGTATATTTTGGAGCCGATAGTTGATATTTTGGGAATGTTTGGAGAAAAATTTGGCAATAGCGGTCCTGAATATGTTTCAAGTGCGCTTAAGCAGATACCTGTAATTATCATTGAGTTGCTTCAAATAATAAGCGGATCTGTATTGTTTAATTTTATTTATAATTTAGGCTCTTTGTCCTCTTCTAAGAGCAAATGGCGTAAATTTTTTGATAAAGTTGAACCTTTAAAACATGGACTAATTGGACTTTTTATTAAAACCCCTGTTCAAAAACGTGAAATGGATTTTGAACGTGAAAGGCTTGTTGCCCCGGCTCCTCCGGCGGGTATCCCAGAACAAAAAACGAAAGCCTATAAAGACTATTTGGATAACCAAACAACAAGACATGGTCTTGCTTTAGGTTATTCCTTTTTGATTTTGTTTTTGACTCAACTGGGAATAGCGATACCTTTTTGGAGTATTGTTCTTCCTGTTGTCTACTTTACCATGATTTTGCCGGGTTTTTATGGAAGTAAAATTCATAGTGAGTTTGCACGAACTGTTATTTCAAAAGATGGTTATGATGTAAGCAAAGAAAGATTTAAACCATCGGAGGAAAATGTGGAGCACAATTATCGATACTTTGCTGAAAAATATAGGGCTTATGCAAATCATGTTATTTTTTCATCGTTATTGGTTGTGCTTGTTGGATTTTTTGCTTCCGACCTTGCGTTGTTTTTAAATCCTGCATTTGTCTTTTTATCAACTATTTTGGCGTTGTATGGTTTTGGCCGTCCTTTTGTGTCGCAATGGACTGGAACAATATTTAAGACTAGAGCTGTTGCGCGGACGGCTTTGGCTGTGGAAGGGACGCTTATAATAGTGCTTTTCTTGAGTGCTATTTACATACCTTTGTTTAATGTTATTTTTCAAAAAATATTTGGTATGGCTTTGGCTAAATCGGCATTTTTGGGCGGGTCGGGATATTTTATGGAAGGTATGAAGGGTTTCTTTGGGCTTGCTTCTGCTGGTTTTAGCCATTGGTGGATGGCGATACAATCTGCTTCTTTGTTGGGAACTTTGAGTGCTATAGGCTTGGGCGTTATCTCATCTGTTGCAAGATTTTTAGGATTTGAATATTCCGAAGATGCTGGGAGAGAAACGTGGAGTAAAAGGCTAACAGGAAATTGGGAAAAACTTTTTAAAGCGATAAAAGGTCCTTGGAGTAAAAAAACCAGAGCGCAGTTTTGGAAAAATTTTAAAGATAATTTGATTATGTATTTTAAAGCATTTGGTGCTACTGTAGGCAATAGTCGGGCGAGGAGTTTTAAGAAAATAGACGGTAAAAAGATTGAAAAGAAAACTCCTCCAACACCTATAGCGCCAGCGCCCTCGGCGGGAGAGCCTATTGCTGTGCCAGCTGAGCAAACGGAAACTCCAACGTCTGCGGAAACACCTGCTGTGCCAGCAGAGCAAACGAATACTCAGGCAGAGCCTAAACGAACAACAACTATGCAACCAACTCCAACGCCTGCGCCGATGGAAGAAAAAGCCGAACCGGCTTATGCACCTGCTCCAGCTACATCCGAAGACGCAGAGACTACATCGACTAAATTAGAAACGCCAATTTCTCTAACCCCTGCACCAGTTGCTCCAGAAGCCCCCGAGGAGACATCGTCGGATGAGGCTGTTCAGTCGCCGGATTTGATGAATCCATTAACTCTCCCAGAAGCTTCTTTCGGAACAGATCGAAGGATTTTGACTAGATTAAATAATGCTAGATATAAAGTTGAAGCGACTACGGGCAGCAATGCCGAGATATATGGAGCCGGTGGGAGTTTTGTTGGAGTTAGGTCTAAAATTATCGCTGGCGGTAATTCTACTTTGACCTTCAGTATTGGAAATCCGTTGTCAAAGCCGCAATACTCGGTTGCGTTAGAACTCGGGTATGTTTATTTGCGACAGGAATTGACTCTTTCAGTGATTTTTACTGATGAGGGTGGTGAGACTTATTCTCGCGATATTAAAACAACAGCCTCAGCGGGAGAACGCATTTATACGTTTGAGCCTACTTTGAAGAATGTCGCATCGATTACAATTGTTAACAAAACCGAAGGTGATTCAGCTTATGCTATCAGATTCGCCGGTGGAATTGCTGGTAATGCGCGAAGTGAATTGAGAGAAACTAAATCAGCACGTGAAAAAGAGCTTGAGCGTGCGCTTAATTCGACTCGTGCTATGGATTTGGAAATCAAATATAATGAAATTTTGTCTTTGGCAAAAGCTGATGAGATCGAACGCTCGCTGACCGGTTGGGCGACTAACGAAAAGATTCTTGTTTCGCTGGGCTTACCGTCAACTTTTATTAGAACGAACAATATAAAGATTTTCGATGGATTTAACACGGAAAAGTTGGAAGCGTATTTATCGAGCGCTAGTAGAGATGTGCGGGTTATAGTTGCTAACGCCAGCCTTGAAGATGTGGAGATTGCTAATGCCATATTCGCAAAGTTTGGCATTCCTAAGGGCTATGGCGTGGCAACATCTGATTCTGTTGAGACAGTTATGACTAAACGCGCTTTGAATGTTGCGAACGCAATTCAAATTAGGGATACGGCTTCGCTCCCTGCGGGTGTTTACGCCAAGTTGCTGGCAGAGATACCGGGCTTGGTGGTTGTGTCAGACAATAATGTGGGAATTGCAAGCGCGAATCAAATTAGCGCCGTAGAAGTTATTGTCGCCGCGTTCGAGGCTCAACAAGCGGTTGCGATCGCTGCGTAATTTTAAAGCAGTATTTTACAACTAGAAAATGCGGAAGCGGAGGGCGGAAACGTCCTCCGCTTTTTTTGTTTTTTAATTCAAGATTTTGTGTATTTTTTCCGTTAATTATGCAGTCAAAAAGGGAGGAAGTTTTATGATAAATCAAATGGTTGTGTCGCGAGATATTGAATGGATTGGTTATGAAAGAAAACGTAATATGCTTCAAGTTGAATTTATTGCAGGACAAATTTATCAGTATGAAAATGTTCCGGAGCTGGTGTATGAAGATTTTTTAGTCGCGCAATCTTACGGAAAATTTTTTGAATCTAATATTCGCAACAAATATCAAACCAAAAAAGTCCGCTGAAAGAACTGATAAGAAAAGCTGGTGGGAAAACGACCCCGGGCAGATTCGAACTGCCGACCCTCTGCTTAGCATCCGACATCAAGTTGCCTTGACCGCTCAAAAAATTGAGTTTGTCGGCTGGACTTTCTCTTAGGCGTTGCAGCCTTGCCGTGTAAAGTCTCTACACTTCCCGATGGATTGGGTAGCTCGGTGTTGTCCTCAAATCAGATTTCCGTTTTCACGGATAAATAAATCAAAGGGGATTCACCGAATTAGCGGCATTCACTTTACGAGTTCAATTCCTCGTAAAGGCTCCATTATATAGAAGGCAGATGCTCTATCCAACTGAGCTACGGGGCCATCCATACGCGTATAATACAATAAACCCTTTTAAATAGGTTGACTTTTATATGAAAAAATTTTAATTTACAACATATAGCAAACTATAACATCGACTCATTTGACAAAACCTTTAATACAAGTTAAGCTTCTCTTAGATATCGTTGTAGCAGGAAAAGAAAGGAAGGCGAATTTATGACAGAGCATATGAGTAGTAGAAAAAGATTGGTCTTTCGCTCTATAAGCCTTTTTGTAATTGTTGCTTTTCTTGTTACGCAAAGCGATGTTCATCTTGCTTTAGCCAGCATTCAAACTCCAAGCGTTCCCGCGGTGCCTAATGTTGATGTAAAAGCGGATTCCAAAATTCAATACGCCACCGATTTTGCTGAAGCATTTAAAACTCAATCCCAAACAGAAAAAGATCCCACGCAAGGCGTCAGCCCCGATCAAGTTCGCGAGTCGTCTTTTACGTATGATATTCCCGAAGGCGTAACTCCTGAACAATCGACCACGTTTTTAGAGAATCAAAATCCGCTTTTAAGAAAAACCGCTGAAGGCGCGACTATTGAAAATGTAAATGGTGTTATTAAAGTTTCTTACGCGGACGGCGCTTATTTTAAATATGACGAAGAGAATAAACACATTTTAGAAATTTGTGATTTTACGCGTTCCGTTACAAACGAACAAACAGGCGAAGTTTCTTTTGAACTTGAGAGAAGACTTTTTGACAGCGGCGTTTCAAACGGACAAAGTTATATTCGCATAACAACAGTTGACTCAGTTAGCGGAGTTGATTCTTATCAAAAATTCGCTACCGATAGTTCACGGCAGCTTGGCGATCTTTTAGAAACTGGACTTTTAGTAACGGACGACAACGGAACCGCGCGAGAAATTCCCACGGTTGTTTATTCCGGAAATCAGATAACAATTTATGACAGGACAGATGACGCTGGTTTTTATGCCGAACGCGTTTATGAAAAAACGTCTGAGACGGCGGCTCGGCTTTTGTCTTATCAAGTTATAGAACGTTCTGAAACAGGCGAGGCGTTTGCTTCCGTTAATATAGAAGTCATTTATAATGACGAAGCGAAAACGGTTACCGTTATTGATCGTTCTCAAGAAAATGAAACTAGACCGGAAACTGTTTATTATTGGAAATATAATCTTGTAAACGGAAACGAACGCGGCGAACTTGTCGAAGTTGGCATTATGAAAAACGACACGACGAACGCGATTGTTTCTAGTTTTCAAATCAGCGCTGACCGATACACTTTGACCGACGCTAGCAATCCAAATTATTTAGTTGAGTTTGAACGTCTTACAAACGACGGAGTCGGTCGCGTTCTTACTTTCCGCGATCCATCCGTTAATGCCAATTTGGAATATATTTATAATGACGATGCGGACACGCCTTCTGTAACTATTTTGAACTATATAGAAAACACTTATGTAAAAATCAGTGTTACCGACCCTGCGGCTCTTCCAGCCGCGGCTGACGCGACTATTACGGATTTCGAGAAGGTTATTGAAGCTGGGACTTTTGTCGCGGTAAACGGCCAAAAACAATTTAAAAAATATTTTGAACGAGTAGACGGAGATTGGCTTGTTTATGACCCTACAAATCCGCAAATCTTCGATATCTATGCTTCCTTTCCTAGCGATGCGTGGGGCAGTGTAATTCAAGCTCGGGGTCCTCCGGAAGATGGTTTTGAGCAGTTGATGGATTATCGTTATGAATACGATATATCCGCCCGCACCGTTACTGTTTATGCTGTTACAAATTTCACCTACGCGACCTACCAATATTACGATTCAGGCACATCCTCATTAATAGAACAAGGCACTTTTACTTTTGACGGCTACGAAGTTACTTCAAAGACCCCTGTTCCAATTCCGACATTAGATGACCGCATCGCCGATGGCACTGCCGATGAGGAAACTTCTGATGTCCGGACAGTTGATCCTCTTACTTCAGACCTCGCTATCGCCGCCGCAAAAGCGGATTTGGCGGAGCGTTATCCCGATATAGATTTATCTGAAGTCGGCGGGGAAGTTTTTTATTACGATCCGGATGTTGAAGGTCATCTTTATGTTGTTTTGTCTCACGGCGACACACAATATGAATACGATTATGAAATTGAGACTCAAACTGCAACTTATATAAGCTACAGCGTTGTTCAGGTTCGCAACTCAGACGGGTCAGTTGACTGGTTCCGTTATGATTTGCAGGGGCGATTGATAGCTGAATGGCGAAGAACCTCAGACGGAGATATTTTAACGATTCGTCTTTATCGATATGACAATCCCGGAGAAATTATTATTACGGATTATGAAACGCACACGCTTCGTGTCGCTCGATTGAATGAAAGCGGCGAGATTGGCGAAACTTTGCAGTGGGGATATTTTGATGAGCAGCAGGGAATTTATTCGATACAAGGCACGGGTGATAAGGAAGCGAAATGGTTCACGATAGGCGCTGATGGTCTTATTTTAAGCGGTGATGAAGTCGCGACAACGGAACCGCGTCGGGCTTATTATTCCAACAAAGGAAGCGGTCGCGGCGGATATCGAAATGACGAGTTGGACGCGCTCATAAAAAAGCTGCGAAACAACATCAAAAGTTATTCCGAGTGTTTGGAGGAGCGTGAAAGAACAAGTAATTGGGGAATGTCGTGCGATGAATTTAGCGGCAATATCGGCGTTCTTCAAAAACAAATTGATGATTCTATAGAACGCCGTTCGGATGCTCCGCGCGGCGGCGAAGGCAGTAATGATCTTAATTATCACAATCCCGCGGCAACGCCAAATTATGTTCCTCCGATTTCCGGAAGCGGCGGCGCGCCGATTCGCGCTCCCGGCGCGGTTGTTACCGAGAACGAAGACGGAACGGTTACGGTAAACTTAAACGGCCTTGATCAAGTTTGGCGCGCTGGAGAAAACGGAACTTACGGCAACAGCAATGATGAGCTTATCAAGGTAACCGAGGTTGCTACGGGAACGATTTGGTATTACGAAAATTCTCGCGCGGTTCGATCAGCAAAACTTGGTGAGGATGGAGTTGAAATTACTCTTGCTACATATCAATATGACCTCGAAGCAAATACCGCAACTGTAATTGAGGCTGATGGTTCATCGTATACATTCAAGTTTGACAGTCTTGATAACCCGTTTGAAACCGGGAATTTAATAAGCGCTTCGTTTTCCCGAGACGGCATTCAAATTAATCAAAATTATGAAGACGGGCGGTTGCTGTCTGAATGCAACGGCACGTCTAACACATGCACAACTTATGAATATGATTTGGAAAAGAATACCGCAACGCTCACATCCGCGAACGGCACTCGTATTGTGAATCTCGGCGCGGACGGAGCGCTTGGGACAGAAGATGACTTTCTTGTCGGCGGCGATGATGACACGGCGCTTTTGATTGAGAGAAATGGAGACGGAACAATTCAGTCTATAACCGACTCAGTCAATGATGTTATTACCTTCTATATATATAACGGTCAGGAGGTAACCATAATACAAGAAGAAGGAATCGCGGAAACGCCTAGAAAAGTTCTTTCTACGATTAAAATAAATCTCGGCGCGGACGGGGAATTAGGAACGGCAGATGACCGGATGCTTTCTGTTGACGGAATTTTTGAGGTTGTGAAGACCGACGCCGAAGGAAGAGCGCTGCGCGCGGACGGGACAGTCGCGTTGTCAGAGTCTGAGGCCGCGAAAGTAGAACTCCGCGAGACTTTTATTTATGATTGGATTGAGCCTGTAGAGCCGTCCACATCTTGGTCTCGGACAACCACTCTTTATACATATGAAGGCGAGTCGGCCGAAAGAGTTTTCAAATCTCAAGTAACGGTTAATTCCGGAGCGGACGGAGTTTTCGGCACTGCTGATGATTTTGTAGCTTATGAGAGAGGCGTTGCGACTGGGGAAGAGGCATTGAGTGAGAAATTTTATGACGAGCAGGGCAGGATTACTCTTTATCGCAATTTAGACACAGGCGATGAATTGCGTTACACGTATGATGAAGCGGAGGCGGGAACGGTAACGATTCGTTCAAGCGGGACATATTTTCGTCAAGTTTATCGTTTTGATTCTGAGTTTCCAAATGATCTTAGCCACGCGTATTTAATAGAAGAGGAGCGCGACAAAGTTCTCCGGAAATGGGACGAGGCCGGGCAGCTTATTTCGACTACTGACGAAGACGGAACTGTAACCGAAGTATCAAGCGGCACGCAAGTAACCAGCGTTACGGATAAAGACGGCGTTACAACTTTTTATCAAGACGGAGTGATTTTATCTATTGTTAAGAGAGACGGAAATGTCGTGTTGCGTGAATATACGCACGTAGTGAATCCGGACACTGGGGAGTTGGTGGACGTTGTATTTGAAGGAAAAGATACGATGGAATGGACTTCTGTATGTCTTGCGGAAGGCGCAAACGGCTGCACTTCATACCGTGAAATTTACGAAAACGGAATTATTCTTGAGTATAAGCTTGAGGGCGGGCAGCCCGTGTTGGTTTGGATTGGCGATCCGTTTGGCACGGATCATAATGAAACAATTGATACAGATACGGGAACAATGACCGCGCGTTATAACGATGGCCGGTTAAATGTCTACTCTCAAGTTGCCGGATTTTACGAGATTCAGACGCAGATTGATTTACTCGGCGACGAAGAATCATTTTGCTATTACGGAAAATCAGTTTCGGGGAAATGCTCCGAGGTTGATGTTGAAGAATCTCGCAAGCAAATTCAAGCGGCTATAGACGCGCTCAATGCTTCCGGGCTTAACACGGACAACGCGGATTTTGAATTCCCTTCATTAAATCCCAAGGACGCGGGACTTGATTTTTCCATAAAAGAAAACGGCACTATTGTGTTTTACGACAAGAGAAACTCGGATGATTGGCAAGAGATTCCGAATTCTCTTTTTGTGATAGGAGATTTTGACCGCGTTACGATTTATCAAAATAACGTGCTTAAAGTGAAACAAACTTTTGAGCTGCGGGCGGATGGCACAATCGCCTCAAAAACCGAATACGATGACGAAGGCAGAGTCGAGGCGACATACGCGTATAACGAAACCGGGACAAAGATTATTAATTACAGCAAGCACGCGTATGTTTCCGATGACAAAGAGTCGGCGGATTTCCGCGTTCTTAAAATGGTGGAGACATTCAATATCACGGAGCTCAACATTTTCAATCCCGCGGATATAACCGATGGCATGGGAATTATTCAATCGCGTTCGCATTACATGGCGCGAAAAGAAAAGAACACGGACACGGGAATTGGCCGTTTTGATTATCTTGGGATTGGGATGGTGGATTACACGGAAAATTACATGCGTCCTATGGAAGAGGGCGGCGATCCAATTTTCGTAAGTATCGTTCAACAGCAATATCGAGTTTTTCAGCTTATAAGTTCAATTACGTATAAGAACTTAATCGACAACACGGTTTGCGGAGAGAATTTTTCAGGCTGTGTGGCTACTTCAACAGAAGAGTTTGTTTATTTTCCCGGAACCGATGACATTGATCACACGATTCGCTGGCTTGTAAACGGCGGTGATTTGGAGAATAAAACCAAGCAATCCGTAACAAGAACCACGCAGGTCGCGGAGGGAGTAAGCCTCACGCATAGTTTTGGTGATGATTTCATAGAAGGAAATGGCGACGATGAGTTTATTCTTTCAGACGCGATTAGTGTCGCGGACGATCTTGACGGGGATTCTTCCATTATTGGTTCAGGGACGGAGTCGATAACTTTTACGGGAGCGAGTCTTTTGTCTCCGGATGGAGATCCAAGTTTAACTCCCGCGGAACGCTACCGCGAGTTTTACAAAAAACTGTATACTGAGAAACTGTTAACAGGCGCCAAAAACCACAGTGTTCAATATGATGTTTATGGCGATGGTTCCTACACGATTTCCAAAAACTTTGAGTTTGTTCAAGGGGTGGAGACGGGAAAATACACATATTCTGAAAGCAGGAAAGTAGCGGGGTATACGCAAGGATATGAAGGGACGCTTTTGGAAACTTTGTTGGGAGATTTGTCGCAAGAAGAGCTCGCGAAGTTTGCGGGACAGGATTTTACTTTCACGCGAAATTGGCTTTTTGGGTTTGACGTGGACGAAGAAGACCGTATTTTAAAATCCGAGAGTTATTCAGTATCCAGCCGCGATGAAGAGAAAACGCGTTCAGCTTCCCGAGACGTAATTACCGATATTTTGACATATACGCATAGCGAGAAAACAGTTAATCCTGAGGTTCGTGATGAACTTCTTGGACTTGAGGGTAACGCTGTTCTAAGCGATGAACCGCTAACGCTTACGCTGAGTTTTTCCGGGCATTTCGGAAACGCGCTTCAATTTCAACTTGATGAAAGAATTTCGCTGGATGTTTACGGCGAGGGTTCTCTGACTCGTTCTAAAAACTTTGTCGTAGAAGACGGCGCGAAAACGGGACAAACAAATTTTTCAGAAACCAAAAACGTAGTTCAGGGGACGATGAGTTATGACGGAGAACACACGATAGGCGAGTTGTTGCTCGGGGACGGCGTTGAGCGCAATGAATGGCGGGATCCAATCTCCAGAACGCAAACTTGGACAGAAGGTTTTGATATTCCGCAAGCGAATAGATATTTAGAGGGCGAATCTTACAGCGTTGCTTCGTCAAACGGGAAAATCACGCGCAGCGCGAATTGGGACGCTATCAAAGGCGAAGTGTTCTACAACTACACCGAGCAGACCAAGGTTTCGTATGACACCCAGACAATAAATGGCGTAAATGTCGGTGAAACTCTGCTTGGTTCGGAAACCGATCCCAATTGGGATTCCCGGTCGATAATTCACATGACGACATCGCGGGACGCTTTTTATGTTGAAGATCGCTTTATAGACTCGGAATCATTTCAGGCGACGTCGAAGGACAGAAAGCAAACGCGCACGCTCACTGTTGAAAACTATAACGTGGACGGCGCTCGGGTTACATATTCCGTGTCAACAAAAGCGACAAAGGCTGAGGTTGAAGCAATTTTGAATGATGAGAACAATGTGATTTTGGAGGCTGACCGGGCGGCATTTGAAGCGATTTTAAATGATCCGGAGTTCGCTAACAATCCGATAAACTTAACTGAGACATCGCTAGATGGTTTTAATGTCGCGAAGCGCGTTATTATTTCAAAGACATATCAGATTTCCGCGCGCGACGGAGACGAGACTCATTCGCTGGCGTTTGACGATCAAGTTCCGGACGGCTATCCGGTTCTGACTTATCAGGCGCAAGAGAGAATGCGTCTTGCGGATTTAATCGGCGGAACTGTAAAAGTTTTTGATCGTTTGGGCGGAGCGATCACGGACGTAACTCTTGAAGGACTTTTGAACGAGGAAGGTCTTTTATTTGTTCCGCCGCTTTCAACGGTGCTTGACTCTGGGAAAACTTTGGGAGAGACAATTCTAGAAGCTCTGCGGTCGAATCCATACGCGACTATTATGAAATCATCATCAAATTTTATTTTTGATGAGAACAAAAATCCCGAAGCGACGACATCGGCATATTCGTGGAGTTCACGGGACGGCAACAACAGCTGGACCATTAATTTTAACGAAGACGCTCCGGACGGAACGGAAGTTACATTCGCTGCCATTACTCGCATTAAAATAGCGGACGCGGTTAGCGTTGCTGAAAATATCACGGATGCTGTGAAACGAGCGCAAGCTCTCGCGGCTTTAAAAGGTGACAACATTCAAGTTTCCGTGAACGTTACAGGCGGCGGAGACCCAGTTTATCAATGGACAAATCCTGAAGATCCCAATGAGAATTTTTCAATTGCGTTGAACACCTCGGTTCCGGAAGGCGAAAACAACACGGCCACCGGGAAGGAATGGACGTTCAATCGTTCTATACGAGTAAGCCGCGCGACTATTTTAGAGAATTTGAATAAGATTTCCAACGCGCAGACGCGCGCGGAAAAAATCGCGGAATTGGACGCTTGCGCGAACTGCGTTTATTTTAACGAGCAGCAATCCGGCGATGACGATTCAGTGTTCCAGTGGTCGGAGCTTGGCGTTCCTAATGTGTCTTACAGTTTATCAATAAACACTTCAGTCCCTGTCGGTGTTCCAAATGCTGAGGGGAAATATCCGTCTACTAAAACAGAAGCAACTTACAGCAAAAACACGAGAGTTTCCAAAGCTGAACTGCTGTCATATATCAATAACGATACTCAAAACGCGGCATGGATTGTCGACCCGGATAAAAAGGCAGCGGCGCTTCTTGCTTATGACGCGGCGGTTTTAGAGAACGCGTCTTTTTATCTTTCAGAGTCCGGCGTTGGTGAGAAGACCTATCAATGGACCGTTCCATCAAACCCGAATAAAAGCTATACATTGTCGGTGAATGTTCCATTTCACAGCTCAATTTTTTCTTCCAGCGAGCGCGTCAGCAAAGCATATGTTGAATCCAAGAAAAATCTTTTGGCGGACGCTGATTCGCGGAAAACCGCGTTTCTAGCGGCGCTTGCGAGTGGAGCGGTGTTTTATGAAACCGTTGGAGAGAAAGGTGCTACGATTCAATGGACTGATGAACTGAATAAAAACACAAGTTATAGCCTGCTGTTAGACGTTGTATCGCCCGATGCGACGGCGCAGGCTCCTCTTATCTCGTTTACGGTTAACACGCGCGCGAGTTACGAAGAGGCAGAAGCCGTGTTGCCGCTGATAACGGATCCGGCAAAGCGCGATGAAGCGGAAACTCAACTTAAAGACGGAACGCCGATTTATAAATCCAAAACCGATGGCGCCTCAGCGCTTGACGGAGTTGATTGGTCGTTTCAGTGGACGGACTCTGAGGACGCCAATACAAGTTATAGCATTTCACTAAAAAGCGGAAATCCTGTCGGCGATCCTTCTGCGAATACCGGAACAGAGGCGACTTGGGGGATCAATACTCGTGTTGGCGCGGCGGAAATAGAAGCTGCGCTTGAAAATGAAGATTTGACGCTGATCGCTTACGACGTAACGGCTGATGAAGCGCTCGCTGACGGTGAAATGTTTTATTTATCCCGCACTTCGCTAACCGATGCCGGGCAATATCAATGGTCAAGTTTCGCGGACCCGAATGTTAGTTACAGTTTGACAATAGCCGAAAATTTTTCGCAAATGACTTTGACTAAACTTACGCAAGTAACACGGGCTACTGTCGCGGCGGAGCTCGCGCGCGCGATCGCGGCGGGAACAATTACCGCAGATGACAGCCGCAAATCTGAAATAGAAGCCGCAATCGCGGATGGTTTATCGTTTTCAATGACTATGGGGAAAGACGGCGCGGCTTATCAATGGTCAAGCAATTCAGATGTGAACAAAAGTTATAGTTTGTCGCTGGACAATTATTTTCCAGTGGGAGAAGGTGAAACGGCGGGTTTTAGAACTGAACTCACGCTTACCACAAACATTCGCGTAAGTCTTTTGGAAGCGCAAAATAAACTCGCGTTCATTGCTGATGCTTCAGACAGAGCGGAAGCTGCCGCGGCTTTATCGGTTGCCGGCGTAACCGTGACAAAATCCATCACTAATTCCGTTGATCCGCAAGATGGTGTTGACCCGACATATCAATGGACGGATTTAGCAAATCCCGAGAAAAGTTACAGCGTAACTCTAGAGAGCGGGATTGGCATAGGCGAAGCGGACGCGAATGGAGTTTACGCGAATACCGCGACCGCGGCGTCATGGAATATCCGCGAGCGTAAGACCAAAGAAGAGGTTCTTGCTTGGGCGCAGAAAAACGGATACACAATTTTGACAAACGGCGTGAACATTTCGACCGCGATAGATAATTACGCGGCGTATTATTTCTCGCAGGCTGGAACGGACGATGACGGGACATATCAGTGGACGGACACAGAAGACAGCAATGTTTCATACACTCTTCAAGTTAAAGAAGATTTTAAGCAAGTTGTTTTGAATTCCTCGACCCGCGTTAGTTATGAAACTGTTAAAGCGGAGTTTGATGCGGCTGTAGATGCTAAAACTATTACAACGGCGGATTCCCGCTATCAAAGTATTTTAAACGCTCTTGCCAATGGCGCGATTTTCAATAAGACAACGGGTGAAAAAGGTCCGACATATCAATGGACGAATTCAGAGAACGCGAGTGTGAGTTACAGTTTATCGGTTGATAATCTTTACGCGACGGATTCAGGATTTATCACACAGCTTTCTCTTACTACAAACACTCGCGTAAGCGCGACTACGGCGGGTGGTGCAGCCCAAAATATCACCAATGAGACCGATAGAGAAGAAGCGACAGAGCTTGAGATTTTGGTTGCCGCGATCGCCGCGGAGACGAAAGGCAAAGCTACTCTTTCAGTTTCAAAATCGGTAACCGACGGCGCGTCAAATCACGATGGAATTGACGCGACTTATCAATTTAGCGATCCTGAAGACTCAAATCTTTCATATTCAATATCGGTTCAGTCGGGACTTCCTGTTGATGATGCTGATACAGACCGCGCGACGGAAACTACTTGGAAAATTACAACACAAGTAACCCGTTCAGTTGTTGAAGCGTTAATTAACGAATATATAACGGACGAAGACTCTCTTGAATCTGCTCTTGCGGAGCTTAACGCCGGCGGTGATATTTACTTGTCGCAAAATGGTTCAGACGATTTGTTCGGGACATATCAATGGACGAATACAAAAGATCCTAATGTCAGTTATTCATTTTCCGGCGATAACGATTTTGAAAATGTAAAATTAATTATAACAACGCAAGGGAGCCGCGAGGACGCGGCTTCGCAGCTTACGGTAATGCAGACCGCGTATACCAGCCGTCTTGCAGAAATTGACGCGGAGATTGCCAAGTATGAAACGGGTGATGAGATAATTGGCGAACTTCAAGCCGCAAAAACCGCTTTGACAACGGAATACAACGCGAAGGTCACGACGATTACCGAGGCTCTTAACGACATCGATGGCGGCGCGGTTCAAACTTCGCAGGAGATCGGCGCTGAAGAATTTTCGATTTCGTGGTCAAGCGCGGAGGACCGCAACCTCAGTTATTCAATTTCCATAAATAAAAATATTCCTTTTGGAACACAAAATTCAAGCGGCGTTTACGTGAACGCGTTGACTGACATTACGTTTACGTCAAACCTTCGCAAGAGTTATTCTTCTATGCTCGCGGTTGCCGCCCAAATCACAGATGGGACGAAGCGGGAGGAAGCTCTTGATGCGCTCGAAAGTATGAACGCGAAAGGCAGTGCATTTTCCGCGTCCATTTCCAATCTTGGCGAAACTGTTTATCAATGGTCGAATCCTGAAGACGATGATGAAAGTTGGTCAATATCTCAAACGGGCACGATCCCGCAGGGCATCCCGAACTCGTCGAGCGGCGTATATTCTTCATATGTGATTGAATATGGTTTCACGCACAATGTCCGCGCGACAGAATCTGAAATCGAAGCAGAAATTGCCAAGATTGCCGATGAGGTAAAACGAGCCGAAGCGGAAGCGGCGCTTCAAAAAGCGTTGGATGAAAATACAACAATTTATAAATCTCAAGCGGGCGATGACGACCCTGTATATCAGTGGACAAATAAATCCGAGCCGAATGTCAGTTATTCAATATCCGTAAATAATTTTGTTGGTGTTGGTATTCCTAACGCGGCCGGTGAATATCCCTCATATTCAAGCGAGGCTATTTATTCAGTAAGCCGCCAAGCGAGCGTTCAAGACGCGCTTTTAGTTATCCAAACAATCGCCAACGCGGAAAAACGCGAACAGGCGTATTTATCGATTTGGACGGCGGAATCTATAGGGATTAGCGTTGCCGGGCTTGATGATCCAATTTTGCAATGGACAAATCGTTTTAATAAAAATGAGAGTTTTTCACTTTCCGTAAATCCGCGGCTTGGTTTTGCGACATTCTCGAGAAATATTCGCGTAAGTCAGGCTGAAGTCGAAGCGGAATATGCTTATCTAAAAGTGAACGGAGTCTGCACAGAAGACGATTCCCGCTGCGCAACGCTAGGCGCGGCAATCGCGGACTCGAAATACGGAATTTTTACAAAGACACAGGCGGGAAGCGATTTAGCGTCATATCAATGGTCGAGCGAAACGGAGAAAAACAAATCCTACAGCATGTCGTTTACAAAAGTTCCTGTCGGGGCAGAACTTGAAACCGGCGGTTACGCGAGCTACAAATACGAAGTTGCTATATCAATAAATACGAGAGCAAGCGTTGCTGAAGCGGAAGCGGCAATACTGCTTATAACTGACGAAGCAAAACGAACAGAAGCAACTGCTACGCTTAAGGCGCTTATTGCGCTTGGCGCTTCGATTTCAAAAGTTATAACGGACGGGGAGTCGGCTCTTGACGGCACGGACGCGACATTCCAATTTTCAGGTATTAATACCTCGACCGGCAATTATTCAGCGGATAAAAACTATTCAATTTCAATTAATTCCGCTGCGCCGGACGGAACGGAAGCTACTTGGAATGTTTCAACACATGTAACAAAAGCTACAGTCGCTCAATACATCACGGACGAGTATTTTGCTGGAAATTCAAGCGATGTGAAATATCTCGCGGCGCTTGATGCGTTGAACGATGCGGATTTAGACGCTTTCTATTTGTCGGAGGTAGGCGGCACATTGCAATTTCAATGGAATAGTTTGACCGAGCCTGAAGTCAGCAATTCTTTGACAGTGAAACCGAATTGGAAAGAGTCGACTTTCGCGCAGTCTCGGCGCGCGACAATTGAAGATATTCGAAATGAATACTCATATTTGAAAAACCAAAACGGAACTTGCAAAAGCGATTCTCGCTGCGGACAGCTTGAAGAGGCGATTTTGTACGGTGAGATGTTTATGGTTTCAATCTCTGGGGACGATATGCCTTCATTTAGTTGGTCGAGTTCCACAAACCGCAATATTAATTACGGGATGTCTCTTAACGATAAAGTCCCGACCGGGGATCCTCAAACTTTCAAAACGCCGCCTGAAGTTACTTTTACAAAATTCGAACGCGTCAAAGTGAGTGAGGCAATCGGAGTTGTTAATGCGGATGTTTATAACGCGCTTGATAAAGCGGAAGCCATAGAAGCGCTTAAGCAACTTGGAATTGTTGTTAACAAAACCCTGACTTATGGTGAAGAAGCGGTGCTTTCTAGTTATGTCGCGAATCTTGCGTATCAATGGGCTGATGTTAACAATCCGGATAAGAGTTATAGCTTGACGGTTAAAACGGGATTGGCTGTAAAAAACGCGGCTATTGATCATTCCCGCGAAGCAACTTGGAGTGTTTCAGAGCGTGTAAGCCGCGATGAAGTCCGTCAGTATATTGAAACAGATACTTTGGGAGATACTGACGACTCAAATGATACTGAATGGTTTGCGACTGCGGAACAAAAGGATGCGGCGCTGCTCGCGATTGCTGACGGTGAAACGTTTTACAGAACGCAAACCCGTTCAAACGGTGTGGAAGGCGCTACGACTTCATATCAATATCAATGGACGAGCCGCGCCAATCAAAATGTGAGTTACAGTTTGACGGTCAAAACGGGCGCGGAATTATCTAATGAAAATATTCTTTGGCATGAATCTAATTTTACGCGGTCTGAACGCGTAAGCCGCGAGGTTGTCGCTTCGGAATACGAGTATTTGAAAAATGAAGACGGAACTTGCTCAAGCGATTCCCGCTGCGGAAATCTCGAGGAGGCTCTCGCCGACGGTTTGATTTTTATGAAGACGATTACCGGCGGGGGAGAGCCTTCATATCAATGGTCAAGCGTATCAAACACAAATCTCAGTTATTCGATGTCTCTTAACACGACTGTTCCGACGGGTTTGCCGGAGACAACGCGGACTGAGGTAACTTTCTCAAAATCCGAGCGCGTGAGTTTGTCGGAAGCGATAGAAAACGCGCTCAAAGTCGGAGACCAAGAGGACTTAGCGGAAATTCTTGGAAGCGATAATGTTTATGACGCGTCAAAATCCGGCGCGCTACTAGGCGTGCTGGAGCAAGCGGGCGTGATAATCACTAGAACTTTGACGGACGGTGAAGACCCGCTGGATTTTATAGACCCGTCATATCAATTTACAGATGTCTATAACACGGACAAAAACTACAGCATTACGATTAAAACGGGCGTTCCTGTCGGATCCCGCAACGAGCAGGGTAAATACACGCAATTTACGACTGAGGCGACTTGGAGCGTTAGCCAGAGAATTAGCCGCGACCAAGTCCTCAAGCACATTGAATCCGATGAAGATAAGGTGGAGTGGATTGCCGACCCGGATAAAAAACAAGCGGCGATTGACGCGTTGGCGCTCGGCGATATGTTCTATATGTCATATGGCGGATTAAACGACAATGTCAATTATCAGTGGACAGATAGAACGAACGGGAATATTTCTTACAGTCTTTTGGTAAAAGAGACTTGGCACGAATCGATTTTTGCCAAGTCTCAGCGAGTCAGCCGCGAACGCGTGGAAGCAGAGCTTGAGAATTTGTCGGAAGATGACAGCCGATACGCGACGCTTGCGGCGGCCATACAAGACGGCGTAATTTTCTCAATGACGCAAACTCTCACGAGCGAGCAGCCCAGTTACTCTTGGTCTAGCGCGACAAACCGCAACAAAAACTACAGCGTATCGAGAACGCTTTTTGACAATAAAATTGAATTATCAATCACTTCAAATGAACGAGTCAGTATTGATGAAGCAGAGACGATTTCTTCGTTAATTGGCGACGCGTCAGATGAGAGTGAGGCGGACACGGCGCTCACGGAATCCGGCATCGCGGTTTATCGTTCGGTTACGGACAGCGAAGACCCGCTTGATGGGGATGAAGCAAATCCAACATATCAATTTTCATCGGTGTCAAATCCCGACAGAAGTTTCACGATGACGGTTAATTCTTATGCTCCAGATGGAAAAGAAGCGACCTGGAATATCTCTGAACGGATTTCTCGTGAGACGGCTTTGGAAGCGATTTCTTGGATTGTCGATCCGCTAAAAAAAGAAGAAGCATTGGAAAGCGCCGCGACAGCGGATTCGTTCCAGATGTCGCAAACAGGAACGGACGACACGCCGTCGTATCAATGGTCCAATAACGACAATCCAAATACTAGTTACTCGCTTCAGGTTGACAGCGATTGGGAGCAGGCGACATATTCTGAACGTTCTCGTGTAACAGTCGCGGAATTAAACGCTTGGGTTGCGGAGTTGACAAAGACCTACAACGCTAAACGCTCTCAAATTGCCGCTCAAACAAACCTTAGCGAAGAGGATTTGAACACAGCGCTTGCGGCATTAGATACTGAATACGATACACAGCTTGCGATTATTAACGAGGCGATTGCGTATGGCGTGATTTTTAATAAAACTCAAGCGGGTGATGATGACCCGTCATATCAATGGTCAAGCAAGAAAAATTCTAACAAGAATTATTCTCTTGGAGTTGATACATATATTCCTGATAACGCCAATTGGGTTGAACTCAATTTCACTCAGAGTCTGAGAATTTCTAAAGCCGATGTTCAGGCTGCTGTTTTGGACGCGCAAGAGAACGACTATATCGTTGACGCGACTCAGCTCGCGCAATTTAACGAAGCGATTTTGGAGCCGGGAGTTTCGTTTACGGAAACAATCACCAACGGCAAAGAACCGAAATCATACAGTTGGACAAGCTCTGTTAATTCCAAAATTAGTTATGGAATTTCCTTTGACGACAAAGTCCCGGTTGGCGAGGGCGCGGATAAGCATTTTGAAATGATTGCGAAGTTTACAACAAGCCGCCAAGTATCGCGGACTGAGATGATAGCGTTGCTTGAGCAAATTCCGTCGGGTGTAACTGAAAGTGCTGAACGCAAGAACGCTCGCCTTGCGATTGCGGACGGCGAGAGTTTCACGGTTTCTCAGTCAGGCGCGGGTGACCGCACTTTCTCATGGTCGAGTTTTTCCGACCCGTTAGTCAATTATACAATTACGCAAGACGCGCAAGCCTTAGAGGGCACAAAAGACGCTGAGTTTAAGAAGTCGACTCGTGTCGCGCAAGACGAAGTCGCAAGACTCATTGAAGGTGTCGCTGAAGTCGAAGAATCAACGCCGGCAGCGACGGTGTCAGATACTGCGGAGACTGAAAGTCCCCAAACAACACCGTCTTCTACGGAACCTGCCGCTGAAGGATTGGTTGACTCAAGATTTGGAGAGGAATCGATTCGTTCACTGCTCTTGGGCGATTTATTAACCGACGCGAATTGGCTGGGCGCCGCGATACGCGTTATTGAAGGCACAAATTCTGACGGGACAGTTTCTTGGACGGGTTACAGTATCACATCTCTTGATGGAAAAACCACTCGTTCGGTGATTTTGAGCATGGAGCTAAATGAAGCAAAGACAGACTATGCCGATTTAAATCCTTCGACTCCGGAGATTGATAGAATTCAATATCTTGAAACAACGGAAATAAACGGCGACAGCGTTGTAACTCCTTTGGGAAGGACAGCGTCGGATGTTTTCGGTATTGGAGCAACGGACACGGCTTCGAGGGTTACCATTTCCTTTGACGCGTTTAATGCCGCATCGAGAATTCTCACAAGCGAATATTTTGACCTTACGGCGTTTAACGCGGGAGTTTTTAGAATTGCCACATTTAACGACGAAGCAAATCCTGAGTCGCCGAGATTTGTAACGGAAGTTGAACAG
Source organism: uncultured bacterium (assembly GCA_964410905.1). Lineage (GTDB taxonomy): Bacteria > Omnitrophota > Omnitrophia > Omnitrophales > Aquincolibacteriaceae > Aquincolibacterium. The sequence continues at coordinate 88,845 of CAYPIR010000007.1, forward strand.
TCGGAAGTTGTAAGCGTGGTTTCGCTTATCCGCGATGATGAAATGCTCGCTGCGGCTCGTGTCGCTGTGACCGATCCTAACGCTGTTTTTTACCGCGTTGACGGCAACGATGAAACGTCTACGTATCAATGGACGTCTTCGTTTGACCCAACCGTTTCGTATTCGATTTCGATAGATCAAAAAGTTGCTGTTGGTAACGAGGGAAATTTCATTCAAGAAGTAACTTTCACAACCACCACCCGCGAAAGCCTTGCTGTCATCAGGTCTCAATATTTAAATCAACTCGCGCGCGTCATTGTTTCGCTATTGGCAAACGAGGGCGACGGTTTAGATGATGCTTCTAATTTAGCTATTTTAAACGCGGCAAGTCTTGTGGAATTGAAGTCTCTTATCACGGCATCCGCGATTGACAGCGATGTGAAAACGATTGTTGCAAGTTTGACCGCGGACGATTTCGCGAAACTCCAAGTCTTTTTTGCTGATTCTGATTTGCGAGCTGAATCTCAAAATGGAGCGGCTACGATTTCTGCCTCTGAACTTATTATGTTCCAAGAGGCCATTGACGACAGCCACGCGCTTCTTTCATATTTTTCAAAAACGGAAACTATAGATTCGGTCGCCGGAAACCAAATTCAATACAGTTGGTCAAGCAAAGACGAAATTTCAAATTATTCTCTCGCGAGTTCCAATGCCGCGATAACAAATGAAGACGGCACGGTTTCTTATGAGCGTGAAATGAGTTTTTCGATTTCGCAAAAATTTGCGCTTGCTGACAAGGAAAAACTCAAGGATTTCTCTGAACTTGTTACGGACGGCAAACCATATAACGAGCTTACTACAGAAGAAAAGAAAATGTATGATGAGGCGTTGCGACTTTTAGCGCAGGAAAAAGACAATACTATTATGGTTACGCAAACGCGCAATGCGAATGGATACAGTTACAGTTGGGAATCTCCAGACCGAACAAAATCTTATACGCTGACGCAATCGCTCGACAATGTGTTGATTTTAGAAAATCCTGACACTTATCAAAGTCAATGGAAGTTTAGTTTTCAAGTAACAGAAACTGTTTCAGCTGCGGAAGTGTCGGAGTATGAGGACTTTTTGACGGAAGATAAAAAATCACAATACATTGAAGCTCTAACTGAAATACAACACGGAACAGACCTCACAATGACACGGTCGGGACGTGATGTAAATTATTCGTGGGCAAGCGCTGACCGTGCCGAAACATTTACTCTTACCAAAACTTTTGCGGTTGTAAGCACTGGCGTTGGACAGGGAACGGAACAAGTTGGCAAATGGGATTTTTCAATTCAAACCCGCGTTCGCCGTTCTGAAGTTGAAAAATATGCTGAAAGTCTTACAAATGCCGCGCAGCGCGAGCAATATCTAGCGGCGATTCGTGATACAGCATCTTGGACAAAATACACAAAGACAGTCAGTGGAACCGACATTTCGTATAACTGGAAAGGCAGAAACGGCGCGTCAAGTTATACACTGAGCGCTACGGCAACAAGAGTTGAGAAAATTGAAAATGGAAAAATCGGTTATAATACGGTTTTTGATTACACTTTCTCTTCGTCAGTTCGCGTTGCGCCAATCTTGATTAATGACTACTTACAAAAGTTTGAAGTTGGCGACCCGCAACGCGCGCAGCTTGAAGCGGCGTTAAACAATACCAATGCGTCAACGATATTCAACAGAATGACATCGGGCGACACATCAAGTTTTCGTTGGACATCACCGGATGAACTTATCAATTACACGCTCAGTGCCAGCAAAGTTTATGAGCTTATGGTCGACTCGGTCGATGAAAATGGAAATGTTAGTTACAAAAAGGACAAGGATGGAAACTATCTCTACAACACAACAATAAAGTGGGGTATGAGAGAAGATATGACGGTGTTGGAGTCCGAAGTCATAGGGCTTAACTTTGCAAACAAAGACAAACTTGCAACTGAACTTTTGCAAGATCAATTTGAAGCCGCGATTGAAGAATCGACTTTGGCGACTTGGTATACAAAGTCTGTGTCCGGAGATAAGACCACGTATTCATGGGACAACAAAGCTCTTGGCAAAACTTATTCGCTCTCATATGAGCCGACAATTGTTACGGGCAGCGAAACTCCAGTAATAGACTGGGACTTTTCGACCTCGACAAGCGTTGACGTTTCAGTTCTTGAAACAATTGTCGGATTTTTGGATGACGCTTCAAAAGCCGCTTTTGACACGGCGAAAACGGATAATTTGAAAGCTTTCTTCACGCGTTCCACAAGCGGAGCTTCCGAGAATTATTCTTGGCAAGGCGCGGGCGAAGGGATTTCATACGCGATAGGCGCGTCAAAAATTCCAGACGCGAGCAACGGAAACGCGCTCGCGTATGCCGAAGTTTCATTTACCACGCAAGCGACAATCTCATTTGCTTCTTTGAAAGAATATCTCCCATCATTTGACGATGAGGAAATGGCAAGTGATTTTAACGCCGTAATCGCCGGAAATGATTTTTACACGTTGGGGAGTATTTCATTATCTATGACGGGGGACGGAAGCATTTCTATAAGTTGGCGCTCCAAAACTAACAATAAGACATACTCATTAAGTCTTGGGAAAGAACAAACCTTAACAAGTGAAACTACAGACGAAGCGGGCAAGCTCGTTCAAACTTTTGAAGAAAAAGCGAAATGGTCATTTTCGATTTCAGAGCGCGTCTTAAAAACTGAAGCTGATAACTACATAAGCAGCATAGAATCTGACGCGGCGAGAACACAATATCAAACGGCGATTAAATCCGCGACCGCGCAAACCGCGTTTACCAAAACCACATCGGGCGAGACTATTTCCTATAGTTGGAAGTCTTCCGACGGATACGCGACTCATCGGGTTTCGCAGTCATGGGAAAAAGTTTATGACCCGGAGACTGAAGTTGTTGATGGTGTAACAAAAATTAAGACAGACGATGACGGCAATGTCATTTACAAATCAACGTTCATAGTAAAAGAAGTCTGGGATTTCAGAACAGAAATGCTCGCGTTGCGTTCAGAAATCGCGAGCGTTGCAGCACTTCTTGAAACCCAAGAACTAAAAGATCAATACGCGGCGGTTTTAGCTGCCACGACCTCTTCCACATCGTTCTCGAAATCAATTTCGGGCGATGACACGACATATTCTTGGCAAAATAAAGAGAAGACAACGGCATATTCGTTGACCAAAACGACATCGGAAGTTGAAACGGGAGTTGACGCGCAAGGAAATAAAACTTACTCAACGGCGACGAAATGGGGTTTTGCCGAGCAGGTTACTCTCGCTAAATCTTTTGTGATAGCCGCCGTGTCTTTGATAAGCGACTCGGAACAAAAAACGGCGATGCTTGACGCTCTCGACATTAACGCTGACGGGACCGCGAATGAAACAACAAACGATGTCGACGCTCTCACGACTTATTCGCGTTCGAGAAGCGGCGCCGATATTTCGTATTCCTGGAAATCAAGCGACAACGCCCGCACATACTCAGTTTCCGCGACTCGCATGAAAGACGAGGACGGAAATGACTTTGAAGTGAAATGGAGTTTCACAAAACAAATTCAAGTTGTTAACGCAGAGGTCGCTCAATACGCTTTGGAGCTTGAGGAGGGGGCTTTAAGAAATCAATATTTGGCGGCTCTTGATTTAATAGAAAATGACATGGTTGATGACATTAACGCGGCAACGACTTACACAAAATCTTTAAGCGGAGACGATATTACATACAGTTGGAAATCCGCGTCGACAAGCGATTCGTTCGCGCTCAGCAAAACGGTTGAGCAGGTTTATGTTCCGCAAACTGAGGTCGTGGACGGAAATACGCAAGTTAAAACAGACGCGGATGGAAATGTTCTTTATGAGACGGAGTTAGCCGAATCGAGGACTTGGTCATTTTCCGCGCAGACGATTGTGTTAAAAGATATGGTCGAGGGTTATCAAGCTAATCTTGAGACTCAAGAACTTCGCGATCAATTTGCCGCGGCGTTTTTGGACACAGACGCGGCGACAACTTTCACGCGTTCCACAAGCGGACTGAATGTTGGTTTCTCTTGGAAATCCAACACGGGCGGAAAAACATATAGCGTTAACAAAGAAATGACGCCAGTTTATGACGCCAGCGGAACAAGCGCCGGAGACGCGGCTAAGTGGTCGTTTAGTGAACAAACATATGTTCAAAAATCCGAAGTTCAAGGTCACTTAAGCGATTTGCCAAGCGAGCAGCAAGCGCTTTATCAAGCGGCGTTAGCCGACACGAACTCCGCGACATATTTTACTCGTTCGATTAGCGGCGGAAATATTTCATATTCTTGGAAGTCGATTGATGAAAGTAAAACCTACACGCTCGCGAACGACAGAACACGTATTAAAACTGGTGAAACCGAAGATGGAAAAGCAACTTACAGTTATCGTTCTAACAAGTGGAGTTTCTCGGAACAATACCGTGTTGCCAAAGTGGAAATTCAAAATATCGACAGAACTTTTGACTCGGACGCATTGACTGCTCAATATGCGAATGCGATTAGAGATATGGACGATGAAACAGCAATCACAAAAACTATTTCAGGAGCGGATATTTCTTATACTTGGAAAGGGCTTGATAACAACGGCGTTTCATATTCTCTTAGCCGTTCAAACGAAAAAATCTATATTCCCGCAACTGACGCGGAAGGAAAAATTAGAACAGACACAAACGGCGATGTTATTTATCAATCCACAACTGTTGACGGGAAAACAGAATATCAATACACAACGGAATCTAAATGGACAATTAGCGAGCAGATTTATGTAACGCGTGATGAGGTTGCGGGTTACGCTGGATATGCTTTTGCGCCGTATCACATAGACGGCACTGCTGAGATTGTTGCCATTGCTACGGCATTAGAAACCAAAGAGATGCAAGATGAATTCGCCTCCGCGTTAAGAGATACAACATCGTCAACTTTCTTTAGTCGTTCCGTTAGCGGTGAAGCGCTAAGTTATGGTTGGAGTTCGCACAATGACGGAATGTCTTATTCGCTTTCCGCCTCGCTTTCAAAAGTTCTCAAGGCTGACAAAGTAACGTTTGAAACAAAAATGAAATGGACATTTTCATATCAAGAAAACGTAACCATTGACGAAGTAAACGATTTTGTAAACAGTTTGCCGACGGATCAGCGCGCGGCGTATGAAGAGGCGTTACTTGATACTGATGCTTCGACAGCATTCACAAAGATAGTCAGCGCGGGAGAGATCACATACAGTTGGAAGTCTCTTGACGGAGTGAAGACCTATTCGCTTACCAACGAGCGCCGAGACAACGCGAAGAGTGAAACCGGCGATGAATCGTTAAGCTGGAGTTTCGCTACGCAATATAGAGTTCTAAACTCTGAAGTCGCGAATTTTGTCTCGAATCTTGACGCGGATGAACTCAGCCAATATGACACCGCGCTTTCCGATGTGAACTCTGCGACCATTTATACAAAATCAATTTCAGGGAATAGCGTTTATTATAGCTGGGAAAATACGACAAAAACCGCGACGTATAGTTTGTCGCGAACTCTGGAAATAATTTCTGATGAAAGCGGAAATGTTGTTACGCAGACGCCGCCGAAATACAATTGGTCTTTTTCCAAACAAATTAAAGTTGTTAAAGAATTGGCCGCGGCGGCCGCGGTGAATCTTAACAACGTTGTGCAAGCAAACAAATACGCTCAAGCAATCGCGGACACAACCGACGCGACTGAATATACGCAAACCATAAGCGGTGAAAAAATTACTTATAGCTGGAAGTCGGCGGCAACGAACAAAGTTAGTTACAGTTTGTCTTTGTCGTTTACCGAAGTTGAGCAGCTTAACGGAACTTGGAAACATGAAGGACACTGGAGTTTTTCATCACAAGAAACCGTAACAAAAAACGACGCGGATGATTTTGTTAATAACATTGAAAACGCCGAGCAGAAAACGCAATACAAGGCAGCGCTTGCCGATGTCAACGGCGGAACAAGTTACACAAAAACAACAACGGGCGATTCAGTCAGTTATAGTTGGAAGAGCGCAAATCTTGCGACAACGTATAGTCTGTCGCAATCAATCTTGACGACAGGATTGGCAAATTGGTCGTTTTCTGCACAGGCTCAAGTTCTCAAGACGGAAGTAACGAATGCTTATGGCGCAATGGTTTTGACAGCTGCGGAAATTGCAGCGTATGGGCAGGCGATAAATAACGCAAAAGACGGCGTTTATAACCGTTCAATATCCGGAGCAAATAAAACTTACACTTGGCAATCAACAGATAATAAAAAAACCTTCTCGCTTTCCGACACCGTTTCTAAGGTTCAACAAACTAACGGAACATTTGCTTTGCAGCACACAGGGTCTTTTGCTGAACAATACGCAATTTCGTTTGATGTTTTGGAAGCGAGGCTCGCGCTTATAGCCGACCCGCTTCAGAAGAAACAGGCGGAAGATTTGTTTGAAAATATTTCAGATGCCGATAAAGCAAAACTTGAAATATCACAAAGCAGTTCCGGCGAAAATATTTCTATTTCGTGGAAGAGTTCAAGTGGAGATATTTCATACAGTCTCACATATGGTAAAACCTTGGTTAAACAAGTAGCGAATTATGTGGCGCAAGACGGTGATTTTACAGCAGAGGATGGCTCGGTTTACAAATTGCTTATGCAGTGGTCGTTTAGCGAACAGACTTTTGTTTTGAAATCGGAAGTGGAAAATCATCTTGCCAGCTTGACATCGGACGCGGAAAAATCTCAATATCAAGACGCGCTCGACTCGCTTGAATCCGATACAACAACTGACGTAACTCAAGCGACTTCGTATTCAAAAACCACAAGCGGGGATTCTATTACATATTCTTGGCAAAACGCGGAGGGAACTAAAAACTTTACACTTTCCCGCCAAGCGACTTGGGAAGCAAATAACGCAACAACTCTTGCGGGTGCATTTGTTAATAAATGGACATTTGCGACTCAAATAAAAGTTTCCAAAGGAGTCATAGAAGGTTTGGCGGCAAAACTTACAACGGCTGAAGCGTTATTGATAGATGTTGATGGGGTTCGTGATTTTACTCTAAGCCTTTCGGGTAACACTTGGACATATAGTTGGAAATCCGCGGACGAGACAACAAATTATTCAATAACCAATCAAAAAACTTGGGAAAAACAAGCGTCAACTTATATTGCACAATCTGGAGATGTAACGGTTAACGGCTCTGTTTACAAATTGGCGGACAGTTGGAGTTTAGCCTCGTCTGTCCGTGTCGCTCTCGCGCTTATTCCTTCTGCAAATGCAACCAATCTTTCGTCTGAAGAAACCACTGCATTTGACACAGCAAGAGCGGACGTGTTTCTTGGCGAATACACAATGACAACAACGGCGGACGGCACTACATATTCTTGGCAATCTGCTGACAAAAAGAAAAATTACACATTATCAAATGCGCAAACTTGGGTTGCTTCAAATGTTGATAATACTGCTGGCGAATATGTTGCCGATTGGAGTTTTGCAACGCAAATTCGTGTAGCAAAATCTGTTATAGAGAATTCCGCACCTGTTTTGACAACGCTTGAAAGTTCAGCGCTCGCCACAGCGCTTGGTTTTGCATCGCTTGAATACTCAATGTCTAAAATAGGCGATGACATTACTTATTCTTGGCAGACAAGTGATAAAACTGTTAGTTATTCGCTATCCAAACAAAAAATCTGGAAAAAGGTTGCCAATAAAAATGATGCGGGATATGTCGCACCGAGCGGACAATTTATTGAACAAACGAACGGCGATATTTTTATTTCTGATTTCAAGTGGACATTTAACGCGCAAACGCAAGTTTCGCGTGAGTTTATGGAAGAAATAAGAACGCAACTCATAGGTGTTGATGGAATTGCAAATACGGATGATGACCTTTTGACTGCCGTTCAGCTTTCACAACTTGATACTGCGTTAAATCTCGGTATAACAAAATTCTCAATGAATGAAAACGCCGACAACGTTTCGTATTCGTGGTCAACGGCAGATAAAAAGTCCAGTTATTCTTTAGTCCGAACAAAAGTTTGGGAATCCACAACAGCAAGCGCTGCAGAAACTTCTGGAGCATTTGCTGAAAAATGGAGTTTTTCAAAATCTGTTCGCATTGCAAAGTCTGTTGTTGAAGCGTTGTCGCCAACGCTTTACACAGAAGAAGAATCTGTTTTGACCGCGGTTCTTTTACAACCGGCGTATGACAACGTATATACAATGTCCATCAACGGCAATGATGTTGTTTATTCGTGGCAATCGGCAGATAGAACCCGTGAATATTCGCTTTCGTCTCAACTTAAATGGGAAAAACAAGATACAAATGCAAGCGGTTGGGCGAAACGTTCAACCGATATTGAATATCCAAACGGAGATGTCTATCGCGGCGTTGAAAAGTGGGCTTTTTCAACACAAATCAAAGTTGCAAAGGCTGTTGTTCAAGCAATTTACAACGAACTTTTAGGCGCTAACAAAACAAGTGCTGCAGATGATTTGCTTGCTTCAGCCGAACTTGAAAATTTGGAAGACGCGCTTAATTTTGACGCGACTGAATACAGCCTGTCCATTGTCGGAAAAACAGAAAGCTACAGTTGGCAATCTGCTGATAAATCAAAAAACTACTCACTTTCAAAACAGGTTAAATATGAAAAACAAGCCGCAACTTATACAGCGCAGACGGGCGATATTACAAAAGATGACGGCGTTTATTCGCCAAAAGATGTTTGGAGTTTTTCAATTTCTATCAGCATTGCAAAATCTGTTATTCCTACAAATCCTGTCGGTTTAAGCGTTCTTGAACAAGCGGCGCTTAATGCCGCGCTCGATTTTGTTGCCTCTGAATATACTTTGTCGATCACAGGTGATTCTCTCAACTATTCTTGGACGTCAAAAGACGAGACGCAAAGTTATTCACTTTCAAGCCAATTATCTTGGACTGAAGACTCAACAAAAACAAACGGTGGAAGTTTCGGTAGTTCTTGGTCTTTCTCAACACAAATTATTGTCGCAAAATCCCTTATTCCAACAAGCATAGAAGAACGCAATGCGGGCGAAAACTTGGCTCTTACGACAGCTCTTTCATTTGACGCTGTTGAATACACAATGTCTATTACCGGAGATGCGATAAATTATTCTTGGGTATCGCTTGATAAGACGCAAAATTATTCGCTAGCAATGCAAGTAAAGTGGGAAAAACAAGGCAACACAAATGACGGATTTGTCGCGCAAGCGGGCGATAAAGTTTATTCGTCCGACAATGCTTTGCTTGGCATTGAAGCGGGTGATGTTTATCGCGGAATGGAACGCTGGAGTTTTTCGACTTCAATTCGCGTTGCGAAATCTCTTGTTCCTGAGACTCTTGCGGGTTTAGATACAGCGGAGCAAACAGCACTTACAAACGCACTTTTGTTTAACGCGCTTGAATACACTATGAATGTATCAGGCGACACGATTAATTATTCATGGAACTCGCTTGATAAAAAACGCTCATATTCTTTATCGACTCAAAAAGAATGGACAAAACAAGGCAATACAAATGACGGCTATGTGAAACAATCTGGAGAAATAGAACGCGAAAACGGCGATGTTTATAGAGCGACTGAAAAATACAGTTTTTCTGAAACAATACGTGTCGCAAAAACCGAAGTCCCAAGCACGATCGCTGGGCTTACCGCGGAAGAGCAAGCGCAACTCACAGCGGCTCTTTTGTTTGACGCTTCTGAATACACCAAGACAACGACAGGCGATGCCATTTCTTACACATGGCAATCGGCGGACAAAACTCAAAACTATTCAATATCACGCAGTATTTCATATGAAAAGCAAGCCGTTGGATATGTCAAACAAGCGTCCGACTTGCAGGTTGGAAATGACATTTATAAACCAAAAGAAAAATGGACATTCTCGACGCAAATTCAAATCGCGCAAGGCCTAGTTCCCGAAACCGTTGCGGGACTCACCGCGGAAGAACAAAACGCGCTCACGGAAGCGTTGAGGGTTACCGCCCTTGATTATTCGTTTTCAATAAGCGGCTATAACGAAACATATTCTTGGCAATCAATTGATAAAACGCAAAGCTACACGCTCACCAAACAAGCCGAATGGAAGAAACAAGATGCGACATATGTCGCTGTTTCTGCAAATGGCGATATAACTCGTGATGGCTCTGCCTATGCTCGCACTGACAGTTGGACATTCTCAACGCAAACGAAAGTTGCAAAGGCGGTTGTTCAAGCTCTTGCTAGTGAACTTTCTACAGCCGAACAAGCCAAACTTAATGTAGCGCTTTCGTTTGATGCGTTGGAATACACAATGTCAGAGACGGGCAAGACAGTTTCGATTAATTGGCAATCTGCGAACAAAACAACGAATTACAATTTGGTTATGCAGGAAGTTTGGGTTGAATCTGATGTCGCAAATAATAGCGAATGGAAAAAAGAATGGAGTTTTTCTGAATCAGTCAGAGTTGTCAAAGCGCTTGTCCCGGCGACAGATTTAACCTTGTCTTTGGACGAACAAAACGCACTTACCAATGCATTAAATGCAACCAATGTTGATGCTTGGACGGAATTTACAATGTCCACAACAGGCGATGTTTTGGGCGATTCCATTACATACGGTTGGCAATCCAAAGACAGAACGCAAAATTTTTCAATTTCATCGCAAAAAAATTGGGTTGAAACAAATACAACAACTCACGCTGGACAGACTACAACAAAATGGACTTTCTCAACGCAAATCAAAATTGTAAAAAATCTCGTTCCTTCGACAATTTCGACATTGAAAGCAAAAGAGCAAGAGGCGTTAAGCGACGCTTCGCTTGACAGCGATTCAAATACGGAGTGGACAATGTCGATTGTCGGCGGAAATACAAACTACACATGGGCATCACGCGATGGAAAACAAAATTATAGTTTGTCGATGCAAAAATCTTGGATTGAAACGAACATTGCCACAAAAGCGGGATATTTTGATTTCAAATACAATTTCAGCGCGACAAAACGTGTAACAAAATCTGTTGTCGAATCCGCAAAAAATAGAATTGCGGTTGCGGAAGACAAAACAAATGCAAACATAGCGTTAACAGACACTGACGGCAGAACACAATACACAATGTCTTTAACCGGCGAAATGGCTTCGTATTCTTGGGTAAGCGTAGACAAACATCAAAATTACTCTATTTCCCAGCAGCAAGTTTGGGTGGAAAATTCCACGCTCGCAGACGGCGGAAGTTTTGTGGATAAATGGCTTTTCTCTACACAAAAGAGCGTTTCAAAAGATATAGTAGAAACGGCAAAAAATAATCTCGCGACTCAAGCCGAAAAAGATTTGATGGCGGCGGGACTTTCTGCTTCGGCGGTCAACGATAGCACCGAATATACACTGACAATTTCCGGCTCCGGCGTAAATTATTCCGAAGCATTCAGCTGGACAAGCGACGACTTAAAAACTTCTTACTCAATCGCGAGTTCTAAGGTTTGGGTTGAGACAACGGAAACAACCGGCGGATATTACGCGACCGAATGGACGTTTGCGGCACAATCCCGCGCGACACAAGATGCTGTTAAATCGGCGGCTGCCAATCTCTCGGCGAACGATAAAGCATTGTTTGACGCGGCAATGAGCGCCAATAACGTTGACGCTACAACCGAATACACAGTTTCTCGCTCAGTTGACGGCGACTCAATTTCATGGGTATCAAAAGACGAAAAGACGAATTACGGCTTATCATTTTCTCAAACTTGGGTTGCGGATTCCGCTCAGACAAACGGCGGGAGCTGGCAAGATAAATGGGTCTTTACAATGTCAGTTCGTGTTGTGAAGACAGAAGTGCCTTCGTCTAACGCCGGATTATCATCGGAAGAGCAAGGCGACTTGACCGCAGCGCTATCTTCCACAAAAACCGACAGTAACACTGAATACACAAAAATGATCACTGACGGCGCGGTCAGTTATACTTGGACATCGAATGACAAAAAAGCCTCATATCGTTTAACATTGGCTGATGTGTATTTTGCAAATAGAACCCTGGGCATTGATTACAGTTTTTCAGTCGAAACTCGCATAAATTACGCGGTGCTTGTCGCCGCAAATCCTTCAAGCGATATTGCCGAAAAAGAACTTGCTGATTATCAAGCCGCGCTTACTGCCGCGCAAAACTCCGCGACAAAAATCACGCGGACAAAGACGGGCGAGTCAACGGCGTGGAGTTGGGCATCAGTAGACAAAAAGACAAACTATTCAATCACAAAATCCCGTTCGTATTACTCGGACAACACAACTTACACAACGACAACAACCGTATCGGTTTCGCAAGTTATAAGTCTAGCGGAGCTTAAAAAAATCCAATTGCAGCTTCCAGCCGAACAACAATCGGCTTTCTGGACGGCGGCGGACGATAACGACGGAACAATAACAAAAACTACAAACGGACAGGACACAACTTATACTTGGAAATCCGCGGACGGGAAAACTGATTACAATGTAAGCAACACCGCAAAACAAGTCGCGGCAAATATATCCGACAACGCCGCGGAAATTGAGTTTGTAACGGAATGGGAAACAAGTTTCAGTTCATCAAAACGCGAAAGCGCGTCTGTTATAAATAATTTGCTTACAACCGGAAACGTCGCGATGTCCGCGGATGAAATTTCAAATCTGCAGAGTATTCTTAATGACGCGAAAACCAAGGTAACGGTTTCATACACTACAAAAACAGAAAACGGACAATCGTTTGTAGAAACCACATACAGCATTACAAATTCATCGCGGCCGGGTGAAACATACAGTTTAACGAAAAATGTTCTCGCGGACTCCTCGTGGAAATACAGTCTCAGAACTCGTCAGACCGCGGCGCAGCTTTTAGCAACTCGTTCACTCATTACCGACCCGACCCAGCTCGCGCAATTTGACGCGGCAACGGGCTATCAACTAATAGGCGGCCAAGCGCAACTCACAAATATTGACGCGAAGTCTGAAGTTTACCGCTCACAAAGCGATTTCGATGGAAGCAACAGCTACACTTGGACAACCTCGGACGGCGGAATTACTTATTCAATCAATATCGATAACAGAGTCGCAACTGATACAGCGAATGTTTATACGACAGTCGCGACATTTTCGCGTCAAATACAAGTTACAAGATCGATTATTGAGACCCAAATCGCGCTTGTTCAAAATCCCGCGTTTTTGCCAATAACCTTGCCCGCGGCATCAGAAAAAACAGTGTTTACTTGGTCGTTGAGCGGAGCCTCAGACACATTTACTTGGACGACTAACAAAGGACTGACATCACATTCAATATCTCTTGATAAACATTTCCCGAAAGCGGACGGAACGGGCGAGACAACAGTCGCGAATTATTCAAGATCAACGGCCGCTACATATCAGGATGTTCTAAACTTGCTCAGCACGGTTCTTGACCCGCGCGAGAAATCGGTTTTGATGGCGCTTATATATGTAAATCCGGATGCTGAAGTATTAGTCTTAAAAGACAATTTTAAAGCGGCTTCGTTCACATTGTCGGAAACCGAGTCTGATACCGGAATCAAAAAATCGTATTCTTGGAGCAATGAGGGCAACGCGAAGAATTACACGTTAAGTCTTGATGAGGAAGTTCCAACCGGCTTGAACAATAGAACGACAACGGTTTCATCTTTCAGCGAAAGCGAGCGCGTAACAAAATCTGTAATTCAGGCATTGCTCGCGTTAGTTCAAGACTCGGACGAAAAGACATTATTGCAAGCGGCTCTTAGCGCGTCCGAAACTTCATACATATCGTTTAGCCGAACAACGACTGCGGGAGTTGTGTCGTATTCATGGTCATCCGCGGACGGCAACACCTCGCATTCGATATCAACCGAACTTGACCCTAATTCATCAACAGGAGCGTTGCGCGCGTCATACACGCAAACTGTCCGTGAATCCCGCGCCGCAGTTTTGGCGTATTCAAACACAATTTACGATAGTGAAGAACGCGCTCTTTTCCAAGCCGCGATAGCTGCAACAGCGGATAATTTCGCGTGGCAGGTTTTCAACAAAACAATTTCCGGAAATAAAGTTTCTCATACTTGGACAACGACTGCGGGAACGGTGCACACCGTCGAAACCGATTCGCAAAACGGCGCATCAGCACAGCCGTCATACAACAGCCAAGTCCGCCAAAGCCGCGAGCAGATGATTAAAGACCTAGTTACAAGCGGAGCAATTACTGGAACTATCACCGAAGATGCGGCAGGCGTAATAACCGTAACGGGCGAAGCGAAAACACTTTATGATTCAATTCTCACGGCGATACAAACCGCTGTTTCCGGCCTAACGGCGCTTGCGGTCGCTTTTTACAAAACAATCAGCGGACTGGAACTCACCGACATTGTTTATTCCTGGTCGATTGCCGGCGCGACATCGCTTGGACAAACGATAAGCAATTCACTTTCAATGGAGCTTAGCGGCGGCGTTCAATGGAGCGTATCCGAAACGGTTTCACGAACTGATTCTAACATTACAACCGCGGGCGGATTTGGCGTTAATTTCACAAATGATAGTTGGAAGAACCAAGATGTTACACATTCGGTTACATATGTTATGACTGAATCAGGACGCGTGCTGCAATCTGAATCTTACGCGCTCACATCAAAAGATGGACTTGAGACGCGGACTATTTCCCGCGACAACGCGGCAGCGCCTTGGACGCGTTCAAAATCCGTAACTGAAAAAAATGCGACATACGAAGGATTTAAGGGAGATTGGACTATTACGACATCAGAGCTTGGCAGCGGATTTACAGTAGTTACAGGAAAAACCGAGACAAGCGCGCAGCTTCGTGAAAAGGAAGAAGTTTTTGCTACCGGCGGCGCGAGCGCGGGTTTCCGCGAATCCGGCGTAACTTACATAATTTCAGGCGGAATTGATAATCCGAACCTTTTAAATACCGCCGCCCAATACGACCTTTCAATGACCGTTGAAGAACGCGACCCAATTACAGGACATCGCGTTCAAGGGACATATCAAGGGCAAACGGGATATTGGACAAGAAGTTACTCAAGGCTTGGTTCGGGATTTAGTGAAGTGACGGCGCCAAACGCGGCGCGCCCAAGCAAATATTCAATGACGATGGAAAAATTCGACCATGAGGCGGGTGTGAAAACCACATATTCAATTTCCGGATTCGCGAGTAACGCATTCACAACCGGCGAACTTGACCTTTCAACCTCGACGACTAAATGGGGAACTTACGGCGGAAAGACAGGAATGTGGACTGAAACCGTAAGCGATTACGGCGCGAACTTTTTTGTGAATACCGGTTCGACAACATTTACCCGTAACATGACGGAGGTTGACGCGAACGGTCTTTCAACGGGCGTAACATATTCAATTAGCGACTACGGTGTAGCTTTCGCGACGGCAAACGCGATTCTTTCGTATTCTAAAACAATAGAATCAAATGTCTTAACAGATCAATTGGGCGCGGCTTGCACGGCGCAAGGCGGAACTTGCGGATTTTGGACAATGTCGGTCTCAGATCTTAGCAGCACATTCGCCGAGACCGCGTCAAGCAAAGGGTCCCGCAATCTTACAAGCTACACAGACGATGATGTTACATACACGGTAAGCGGTTACAGAACGCAGCCTCAAACCGGCGGCGGTTTTGCTATTAACTGGAATACGGCGACTTCGACTCGGCTTAAATACTCTGTAACCGAAAAAGAACATAATCAAACATACGGGGCATGTCTTGACGGACAAACGAGCTGCGTTTTGCCGACAGGAGACGGCGTAAGAATTTCGAGCGATCTTTCCTCGAATTTTGAACACATTGAAGGAAAATCCGAATACTCGCGGCAACTGGAACAACGAGAAAACGGAATTAAAACGGGCGTAACATTTATAACAAGCGGATACGCCTATATAATAAACGAAACTACCCAAACTTTCGCCGGGCCTCCCACGGGACGAAAATTAAGTTATTCCCGCACGGAAAAAATTGTCGGTTCTCCTTGGACAAAACATATCACGAATCTTGAAAGCGATTTTGTAACAGAACGCTCGAATACAAAATACAGCATGAGCTGCACGGGAACAGCCGCAGCTTGCGGCCTCACGCTCACAGGTATTGACCTTACCGCGGATTACACAGCGGGCAACGAAGTTACGTTTACGATAAATGATTTCCCCAGCGACTTTGATGTTTCGAGCGGGGATTTCTCCGTTTCAATTTCCGTGAAAGAATACAACGCCACGCATTTCGGCGTAACGGGAGAATGGACAAGAAATTACTCTGACCTCGCGGTAACTTGGGTTGAAGATGATGAGGGGAACGCGACAATGCAGCCCGCGTCATTTTCTAAGACTGATAACACCGAATGCAGCCTCCAACGCGAAGCGAAAGATTTTACTTATAACGATAAAACAGGCGATTGGATATATATATATAACGACTTAACCGCGGCCTTTGCCGAACAAGCCTCGAGCAAGTTCTTAATGACAATGACGGAAGAAAACGTTACCTTCGATATTACGACCGGCGAGGAAATCGAAACCATTGACGGAGACGCGACATACACAATATCGGGCTTTACTTCCGAGTTTGATACAAGCCTTGATTCGACATCTCTTGAGTTTTCAAAACAAATCAAAACCTACAACACAACAAACGACTTTGGCGTTGGCGACTGGACATTCAATTTCAGCAAACTCAATAAAAACTTCGCTGAAAAAGCGGGGGTCTCGACATTTAGTTTATCACTTGAAGAAGAGCTTTCAACGCATTACGGATTAGAGGCAAATTGGGTTAAAAATATCAGCGACCTGACAAGCGGCTTTACGGCAACAAGCGACACGGAATACTCGCGCAGCTATTCAAAAGGTGTTTACAATTATTCAATTTCTGGATATGAAGATAATAATTTTTCCGTTGCTGATGACGCCTCATCCTTAAGCCGTCAAGTTACAAAAGAGCTTACCGGTTTGGCGGGACTTAATCAAAATATTACAACAGGCGCAAACCTCACGGGCAGAAACGCTACAGCGATTTATGGACTTGAATATTCAGCAACTGCTTTCTCGAATTTCTCTAGCGGCACGATGACAGATGTCGAATCTTATTCTGTTTCGCTTGATGTGTCAGCAGCTAACGACGGGTCTGTAACGCGTTCAGCAAGTTATGCTGTAAATGCTGACGGGACAGTAACTGCAACAACGGATAACTTGATTTCTGTGACCCAAAGAACCAAGCTTAGCACCCAAATAAACGGCAACGATGTTGACGAAGTTATTTCATATTCGTCTCTAACATTTCTCGAAAGCGACATAGAGGCAATTTCTCATCAGTGGGAAGAAAAAAATTCATCAACCGCGGAATATCCCGGCAAAAACACGATTACGGTTGGATTTGAGATTGACGACTATAACCTTAAAAACCATACCGGAACCGAATCGTCTTGGAATCGTTCATTCGATCTTGAAAAAGATAAAGTTACAAGAAATATCGGCTATCAAAGCGCTTGCGGAATCGGCGGCACTTGCACAGATGAAGCAACTGCTGAAATTATTTCAATGAGCGATACCTATTACGAAAAACTTGAAGGACGCGGAAAATCGGAAATCGCGACAGTTGTTTGGGATGACGCGGCGCTTGTCGGAAAAACTTATAGCGCCATAACGGCTACAAACGCCGACGCAATCGCGATTAAACAAGTTTTGATTTACAACTATGACGACAACCAAGTTTTGACCTCGCAAGATACTTTCACCGCGACTGATCTCAGCGCAAAAGTTTCCCAGGGTTTAGATACAACCGAAATAAAGGACGGGGGAATTTACTTTGGAACCGGCTCTGGGCGCGTAAATGCAGCTTCAAAACTAAATGTTACGCGCACAGAATTTTATGCGGGCGCGAAACTAAAAGAAGTCAAAGATTATGCGGTGGATTACGAATATGTCGGCGGGACACAATCCGCTGAACAAGAAACCTCATATTTTTATGTCAACCCGACTACTCAAGAAGTTGTTAATGCGACCTATACGGTTCAAACAACCAATGCTGAAGGCGAAACTGTTACTGAAAATAAAGTCGCCGGCAAATCTTGGAAATTGGACCGCGTCGACATAATAAACCTCAAAACTAATACAAGAACATCATCAATCTATTATTTTTCAGACGGATCAACTCAAAACTATCAAATCAACTACACGGATGATGGCAAAACCGCTTTGACATTAACAAAATTTGTTTATAACGGAACAGTAGCGAAACCAGGAAACTTGGCTGGTTCTGTAACCTATGATATGTCATCAGGGCTTGGCATTATCACAAATATTCAGCTGACAAATAAATTTGATGCTTCAAGTTTGCCCGATAGCGCGGGATTTAATGCTGCGGGCCTTTCAGAGTTCGGCCTTATTTTTGCTGAAGCGAAAGATATGATGAAATTAGCATATGACGCCAATTCTGATGCCTTTGATGAGGCGAAAAATGCCATTGGGGCGTTGCCGGCGGGACAAACGGTTAATATCGCAAGCGCGGGAATTACTTATGAATCGGGAACTGCCGAAGAACTTGCTTCAGGCGAAAAAACGGGTTATGTAACCAGCCTTGAAATAAATTACAATGTTAAAAACAAAACCAATCTTGATCATACAGATGTTTATGTTTTAGACGGCACTTTCAAACTTTCACAAACACGCTATTACCATACTGCAGGGACTGACGAAGGCGACATTGATTATATAGACAGCTATGCGTCTGACGGAGTAACGGTAAACGGCAGAACGAACTATATTTACGGCGATTACAATGAAGGCTACACAACAGGTTCGTATCGCTTGCAAAAAACCGAAACCTATGGAATCGAAGAAATTGACGGCGTTCAAACCCAAACCTATCTAAAACAAGAGGTTTTCTACAACACAGCCAATCTTTCAAATTGCGCGGTTTGCTCGGGCATCAGTTATTCAGTTGCCGACTATGGCGCAATCGCGGTCGCGACAATCGACTATACGGCTGTCTTATCTGAAACAAATGCAACCCTGACTGCTGCCGGAGATTACAATTCAGCGCTTCGCAATTACACAATTCACAAATATGACCAAACAACGCACGAACGCGTAAAAGACGAGAATTACGAACGCCTTTACAATAACGACACAGGCGAAGTTGTGATAAGCGATGTATTAAATTCAGAACGGGTCTATCGCGAGGACGGCACGGATTACACAATCAGCTATCAGTATGAAACCGCTTATAGTTTGGTCGATGGCGAATTTGTCTCTGAAGACGTTACGACAAAGACCTATAGCGAGACCTTTTACTATGATGGTGTCCGCATTGCGGGAAATACGCTTTATACAGTTGAATCTTCCGAAGAAAACACAACAGGCGGCGAGCCTAAAGGGAATTGGTTAAGCGTTACATATTTCAACACTTCCGCTTCGCAAAATTTGCAGGCGATTAAAAACTTACAAAAAAGCGGTGTGGAACTTTCTGTTGCGAATATCGGGAGTGTTGGTGTTGTCTCGCTTGGAAATTTTTCATTTGGAGATGAGGGAATAACAAAAGCCCAATTTGAAGCCTCAAACACAATCGCGACAGCCGGTAAAGCCTTTGAATACGACTGGACGCAGAATTTTTATAAAGACGAAAGCGGCAACGCGACATCGAAAGTGATGAGTTCTGTCAAAAATGGAATCAAACAAGCCACGGATGGTGTTAAAAAAGTTGTTTTAAAGGCCGCGACAAAGTTTAGTCTTTGCGATTCGGCGGCATGTTCGTCCGCAACAAAAATATTCGGGACCGAATCGCAAACCTTTGGCGAAGATGGCTTGGCGGGAGAAATATCAACGGATATAAACTTCTACGCCGCCAACTCTGATTATCTTGTGCGGTCGGGGAATTACACTTTAGATACCCAAAACGATCAAACTGTCTACACTCTCAATTCTGTCAACTTCTACGATTTCGCGGCAATGGGGAATCGTGTGATTTACACAGAAAATGCTCCTTCGCAGGAATCCGCGAATTTAACCCCTCAAACCGCAACCGGCACAACAAATGCCGATTTGACTTTGGACTCGGTAAATTCTTCCGGTACCTTTTATGGAGTTCCGGATCGAATTAATGCTTCTGGAGATTTTGTAGCTGCAAGCATAGCAAATGCTGAAAAAACAACCGTATCACTGGATCAGGTTTACGAAGCATTGGGGATTTCGGCTAGCGTTACAAGTGTGATTGAATATCCGCCGACAACGAATCCAACTTTCCCCGCCGCTCCCGCAGTCCCAGCGAATAGCGGAACATATTCTTCGCCTGGTCTTTCACTTACATGGACTATCACGGATTGGACGGAGTCTAACGCTGCCGGATCAGCAAAAATGACAGTAACAGGTACTTACAGCGGTAACTTAAATGCTTTTATTGGCGACAACATATCGCCTCAAATACGCTTTAAGGTGGGGAGTGATTCAATAGTAAAATGTAATGTGAGTAATGGATGTCTGGATGGTACAGGCCCCAATTTCTGGGAAATTAACCTTACGTGGGACATTGATGATAAAGGCACAGCACAGGAGTTTTATGTTAGCAGCTGGCATAAGAGTGGTACTTATGTAGACCCGTTAAATCTTATAGCAAATGTTATGGTTGGACTTGCTACGCCGACAATAGTCTCTTGCAACAATACAGCTACAGAAAATACTTACATAGCTACGATTGACAAAAACTCAACTGGAACGGTTGTTCACTATTCATTTGATGGTCAAAATTGGATACAAGCGGACTTGTCTGCCGGCACGGGAAACATTAGATCTTTTACTTTTACGAGAGTTGGTTCTTTTAGGCTTTTTGTAAAGGTCCTTAAAAGTGGTTCATCCAGTATTTCGAGCGATGTTGTCTATACCGATAAAATTGTTTACTCAGTCCCAACAAGCCCTCTTACGGTCCCGACATTTACTGCATCTAATCCAGATCTTAATAAAAAAGTTACTTTAACAGGGACAAAAGCCAGCGGAACAACTTGTTATTATTCGTTAGATGGTGGTAACACTTGGACAAGGCTAACAGGAAACTCTAGCGCTGCTGAAGCGGCAACGAGCTGGACAGAGAATATTGCTTTGCCGTCTACCGGAGAGACTACGATCAGAGTTGTCGCGGCAGGTCAGGATAATTTAACTTCCGCTCAGGTGCGAGACAGCTTAACGAAAAGTTTTGCTGCTAAAGTAACGGTGGGGGTTGACAAAGTCGCCGCGCTCGCAGCGGCTATGGACACGGACTGGTCGAAACAGAAGAACACGGTAAACATAAATATCGCAAACAACAGCGGGTACATTTTTTATTCAGTTGATGGCGGTTCAACATATAAGTATTTGACGGACCGAGCTTCTTATAACAGTGGTTATTGGACCGCTTTTAAGAGCGCTGACGTCATCCACGATTTGCGCATTATTTGTGTCCCTAAAAATGACAGCTATTGGACCACTGGCTCCGGAACTAGCAGGAAACTTACGGCAGATGCTCGGATATACATTTCATCGCATCCGGAAATGGTAACCCTTTCGCCTTCGCAAAGCAACGGACAGACAAATGTTTATGTGGGCAATTTTACGCAATATGCATCACCGACAATAACCACATCGTTTGAATACTACCAAACTGCGATTGGATCCATCAATAAAACTGAGAACATATTTTCTTTGACTAGTTGGCTAAAGACTTCTGTGTATGAGACGGCTGTGAGAAACGCTTTGGCCGCCAATGGGTTTACTGCCGCTGAAGTTAACGCGTTTATGGCCTTGTTTAAGGAAGAAGAAAGCCTTGTGGGAAGTTTTGTCGCGCAGGATAAAGGTGTGGAAGAAAACGGGCTCTACTACACCTTAACCGATGTCCCTGAGGGGAATTTTTTCAACCTTTCCTTAGATTTAGCTATAACTGCGTATAACAGCGGTGCCAATACTACTGGACAAATCCGCGTTGATCTTATAGACGCGTCTGGTAATACTTATTACGCAGGAACATTTACTGTTAACGAAGGACATAAAACTGTTAACCAATCAACTGACAAAGAACTGTCATATATCACAAACAATTTACAATTTATAAATCCCGGCGTAAATGGAGACGAGATTACTGTTAGGTTGTCTTGGGTGAGTTCGGCAGCCAGCTTCAATTACGGTCTTGCTGTCGGAAACGTAAAACTTTCTGTCCCCACATCAAATCAAGTTACATATTACACGCTTCCAACTACAAGCGGAGTTGTCGGCGGTGATTTAATTATTAATGGAACTCTCGCGGGCATTTCGGGAGCTAACGCGACACTTGGCATCTCGTATTGCAATTCCGCGAATGTATGCGCGTCTGAAATGGTTTATGAGGTTGCGACTCTAGCCAACAGCGATTTGACAGGTGGAAACTTCTCATTGTCCGTTGCGTCCAACCCTCTATACAGCAAAATAAAAGTTCGTGTCATTGGCGGCGGGAATTTTGGTCAAACTGTAAAACTTACCTCAGCAACTTTTGCCGGAAATCAATTTACCAAAGCAGCCGCTGAAGCCGCGCTTGCCAATCCGAGCAGCCTCAAAGCCGCTTCGCGAACCATTTATCACTATAACCGTTTTGGCGCTATGGCGACTACTGACCGCTATGAATTACTTAATGGTTTGCTTGGGCCTTTGGCTGAAACGAGTTACTACAATGAAGGCAGAGTCATAGGCTCTACGCAATTTGATACTAATGGTGATGTTACAACTGCGTCCGCGGATGTCCAATATGTTTATGATGAAGCCGACAAAATGCTCAGAACGATTGCGGTAGATAAATTAACGAAGGAAGTTACTGTTACAGACTATGCGGATAATGCTTACGGCGAACGGGTGATCAAAACAATACGCACTTTTTCTCCTGCGTCTTATTACACTGGATTTACGCCACCCGCCGCGCTTGTTTTTGCAAACCTAGCAGCTGTTAACGCCGAGGACTTTCAGTTTACCGGGACAATGCTTTTAACTAGCACTACTACCCGCATCTATACAAGCAAGACAACTTACACAGACACTTGGTATTCGGGGACTGCCGGCACGCCTTTTAGAGATACTGGTGACCCCGATTATGAAGCGTCTGATTACATCGCTCCTGTGGCTGACCCTGATTCCGGAGCCATTGGCACGGTTACTCACCACACTGAGATCAAAATTACATATTATGACAAGAACGGGCGCATTGTTAGAACAGAAGAAAAAGATCAGTTTGGAACAGTGTGGACAACCACTTCCAAATACTCGTTTGATGCTGCTGGAAGGGTAACCGGCTATCAAAAATCTATGTTAGGAGCCACTTATGACGGCGAAGGCCCGGATGGACAAGGCGAAACATTGCATTCGATAGTAGTTACCATGGCATATGGCGCCAATGGGCAAATCGCTTCCACCACGGAAATTGACCTTTATTCCGGCATCGATACAGTGAGTGTTTCTTCAATGGGAACGGGGACTGCCCAGTATCAACAAACATCTACTGTTACAACATACACGCATAATGGTGTAATGGGTTTTTTTTACGCGACCCAACGCAATTATGTTGGTGCCGCAAGCACTGTGATAGTCAGTGTGGCTGATATTCGTAACAATAGACGGATTGGTAAAAGAACTACAACATATTACGGGCTTTTGGGAGTACAAGAAACCGCGATTAACACGGTTAACGGATACATAGAAACCCTTAAAAATGCTGTCACTAATGCTGACGTTGCTGCTCTTAAAAGTACCTTTCAAACGATTATCACGACACTTAAAAATGTCGGCAGTCAAAAATTTATTGATTTAAGCATTCTCTTTAAAATGATCAAAATCAGTTTTGTGGGGAATGATGCTGGCACGAAAAACGGGATGGTGAATGGCGGCATCACTGCTGCTGAGAAAACCGCCGCAAATGAAATTCTCTCAAGTGTTCAAAGATTTCTTACGCAATATGATAATAATGAGGATAACGATAATATTGATGTTTCTATTTCGTGGGATCCTGATGCTGAATTTGGAAAGAGAGTAACAGAGAATGGGATAAGTAAAATTGTTGAGCCGTCTTGGCAGCTTTATATCGCCAACACTGATGCCGCTACATATTTTATAGCGGGGACAGTGCCTACAACTGATAAAGCTGCTGCGTCGGAATTTTCTGATCTGCCGTTCAGCACTTCAATTCAACGTGTTACATGGTTAGTATATAAGTTTACAGACGGCACCTTTGATAAGACGGCATCCACTGATCGAATTGAATACCGCGTTAAGAACGAAAGTTTGATCACTGCGCCGGGCGTTACCCTCACGGATAGCGATCGCAATGTTTACAGCAAGAAGATTTTTACGAAGCAGACGCAGGACGGGATTGTTGTCCGCTCGTATTATAAATACGACTCGTATGGGAATTTGCTAGCCGGAGCAGGAAGCGGCAAAGCAGCGGTTTGGAATGAAAAAGGAACAAAAATAATTGGCTATAAAACTTATTCATTCTCTGAAAGCTATCGCTATAGAGGAATGAAGTTAATAAATGTCATATCAAAAACCAAATCTTACCAATACACCAAAGAAAAATCAAAAAAACAAACCGTTGAGCAATGGTCAGGGAGCAATTCCGTAAGCGTTACATGGTATGACGGAAATCTTGCACTGTCGCTTGGGCGCTTGGGACTGAAAGCTAGTGGTTACTCAAGCCCAACCAAGAGCGGCAAGAATTTTACGCAAAGAACCAAGAAGGAACTAACTTATGACTCTCGCACTGGAGCTTACGGCTACTCGCAAAGCAAATCCTTCAGCGATTACAAGGTCAAGGTTCGTAAGAGCGGCGGGTTCGGGTCAAAGCTGGGAAAGGTTATCGGAAAAGTAATAAAGGTTGTGCTGGCAATATACACAATGGGACTTTCTCTCATTAAACCTATAGGGGATTTGATTGGAGCAGTAGCCCGTATTTTTGTAGGTATCCTAAAAATTGTTTCGCCGAGCTGGTATCTCCTTGACGCGATCACTGGCGGCGGTTTTTCGGAGTTTATAGACTCAATTATGAGTGAGGCTTTCCCAATGACCGAGCAAATGGCCAAATTTATGGG
>CAYPIR010000008.1:0-86011 GCA_964410905.1 uncultured bacterium
TCCCAAAATAGAAGGTTTTTCAATATCGGCGCAGCCGCTCCGTCAGGATTTTTATCAGTCTGAAGAGCTCATCTGTCCTCACCGAGCGACCGCGACTATTAAAATTTCAGCGCAAGTTATAAACACTTCAACAAATGAAGTTCTAAACGCGCGGACCGCGAGCGGAGGGTCGGGAGCGGCATTGCGCGGTGCTCCAAACGCGTACGCTGAAGAAAGACTTTTGGGCGAAGCCATGCAGCCCGCTGTCGCGTCTATAACTATGGAAGTGGTTAAGCTGACTGGAAAGTAATTTAGAAATGGAATAGATTGTTTTTGAGCAAATCCTTTTATAGACACTTTTGAGTGTTTAAAATATAATTCGTCCTCTTCACTATTTATGAATTCTTGCCTGTCTTTTTCTAAGCGGATTTCAAAACTTGTGGGAAAGTTGTTTTTTTCACATCAAAACGAAGGAGCAAACTATGATTCGAGCAGTTATTGATAGCATTAAAGCGCGTGAGATTTTAGATTCCCGCGGTAACCCTACGGTTGAAGTGGACGTGAAACTTCGCGACGGCGTTGTTGGCCGAGCGGCGGTTCCAAGCGGGGCGTCAACGGGAGAGCACGAAGCGGTCGAATTAAGGGACGGCGATAAATCGCGTTATCTTGGCAAAGGCGTTTTGAAAGCGGTTGAAAATGTAAACGGTGAAATCGCGCAAGCGCTTAAGGGCAAAGACGCGGCGAAGCAGGAAGAACTTGATAAAAAGTTGATTGAACTTGACGGCACGCCTAACAAATCTCGACTTGGCGCAAACGCTCTTTTGGGCGTTTCGCTTGCCGCGGCGCACGCTGTGGCGAATACGCAAGGCGTTCCTCTTTTTCAATATCTTGGCGGAGATGACGCGAAACTTTTGCCTGTCCCGATGATGAATATCATTAACGGCGGCGTTCACGCGGACAACAATGTTGATTTGCAAGAGTTCATGATTATGCCTTTTGGCGCGGAAACATTCAGCGGCGCGCTTCGCATGGGCGCGGAAGTTTTTCATAATCTCAAAAAAATTCTTCACGGCAAAAAACTTTCTACGGCGGTCGGCGATGAAGGCGGGTTCGCTCCAAACCTTCAGTCTAACCGCGAAGCCTTAGACGTTATTATTGAAGCTATTTCCCAAGCCGGTTATCAGCCGGGAAAAGACGTGAAAATCGCTCTTGATCCGGCAAGTTCTAGTTTTTACGGCAAAGACAAATTCGGCGGAAATGAAAACCCCGGCAAATATGTCCTTTGCGCTGAAGAGCAAAAAGTAAAAACAGCGGAAGAAATGGTCGAGTTTTACGCGGCTCTTGTTGAGAAATATCCTATTTTTTCTATCGAAGACGGGCTTGCCGAAGACGATTGGGACGGGTGGAAAAAATTGACCGATAGACTTGGCGCGAAGACGCAGCTTGTGGGCGATGATCTTTTTGTTACCAACACAAAGCGCCTTGAACGCGGAATTCAAGCGCAGACGGCAAACTCCATTTTGATTAAGGTAAATCAAATTGGAACATTGTCTGAAACTATCGCTGCTGTGAAAATGGCGCAGCAAAATAAATACACGGCGGTAATGAGCCACCGCAGCGGTGAAACAGAAGACACAACAATTGCCGATCTTGCCGTCGCGCTTAGCACGGGACAAATCAAAACAGGTTCCACGTCAAGAACCGATCGCATTTGCAAATACAACCGCCTTTTGAGAATTGAAGAAATTCTTGGTTCTAAAGCGGTTTATGCCGGCACAAAACTTGCGAAGTAATGCTTAAGAAACTTTTTGCTTGGATTGCTGCCGCGCTTGTTTTAGGGCTTGTTCTTTGCTGGATTTACTTGCCGTCAGTAGCGCGTTATCGCGAGCTGAAAGCGGAAAAAGAGCAGCTTGATAAAAAGATTCGAGCAATTGACGAACAAATAAAAATTCTTTCAGATGAGCGGCATCTGCTTCAAACAGATGTCGCTTATCTTGAAAAAGTTATCCGCGAAGAATTGGGATTTGTTAAACCCGGCGAAATCGTCTACGAACTTGTAACAAAAAAGGGCGAAGGCTTTAAAGAAAATCCTGAAGCGGCTGTAGTTGACGCGTTAAGTTCTGATGGTAAATAAGTTGACCCTTCCCAAAACAGCAATAAATTCATATGAACTCTTCTAAGAAAATTATTCGTTTCGGACACAGCCCTGACCCTGATGACGCGTTCATGTTTTACGCGTTCGCGTATGAAAAAATTGATATGCGCGGGTTTAAAGTTGAACACGTGATAGAAGATATTGAATCGCTTAATCAACGGGCGCTAAACGCGGAGCTGGAAGTTACGGCAGTGTCTTTTCATGCCTTCACGCGTCTATCCGACAAATACAAAGTTATGCGTTCAGGGGCGAGTATGGGAGATTATTACGGACCCATTCTTGTTAAGCGTCCGGAATTCGATATTAAAAAAGGCATAAAAAAAATTGCCGTTCCGGGCAGGCTGACCACCGCCTATCTTTTACTACAAATTTACGCGAAAAAATACAAGGCAGAAGGGCTGGAGAACTTTGAACCTGTGTTTGTTCCATTTGATAAAATCTTTGACGCGGTTAAAGCCGGCGATGCTGAGCTCGGACTTATTATTCATGAAGGGCAGCTTACTTACGCGAATGAAGGGCTGGCGCTTTATAAAGATTTGGGGAAATGGTGGTCGGAAGAAACTAAGTTGCCGCTTCCGCTAGGTATTGATGTTATCCGCCGCGATTTAGGCGAAGAGACTATGCTATCTTTTGCTTTGCTTTTTAAAGAAAGTATTCAATACGCGCTTACTCATAGAAAAGAAGCCTTAGCTTATGCCGCGCAATTTGGGCGCGGGCTCGCGGAAGATTTAAACGATAAATTTGTCGGTATGTATGTTAATGATAGAACGGTAGATTTAGGGATTGAAGGAGAAGCGGGATTTAAACGGTTTTTAGATGAGGCAATAAAACTTGGCATTGTTTCGGACAAGACGCGGCTGGATTTTGTTTAAAACATTTAAAATTGTGAGGAAAAAATGAACGAGGAAATGCGGCAAAGGGCTGTAGAAACTGCGAAAAAACACAAGGCTAGCTGGATAGAACTTGGACAATATCTTTTTTCAATTTACAAAAATAAACTTTATAAAGATTGGGGCTACCAAGCGTTTGAAACATATTGTCGGAAAGAATTAAATATAAAAGAAGCCACAGCGTCAAAGATTATCAAGTCTTACGCGTTTTTGGAAAAAGAGGAAACGCGCGTTGTACAGCCACAGTTCGCGGAAGAAGCGGCTGTGCAAAAAATTCCGGATTATGAATCGGTTAACGCTCTCCGCTTGGCGAAAAATAATAAAAACATTCCCGTTAACGATTTTGTGGAACTTCGCAATAGAGTTATGAACGAGGGCAGAGAAGCGAAAGAAGTCCGCGAACAGGTAAAAAAAATCGCAGAAGAAAACGCGCCTAAAAAAGATAAAGCGGAAGAAAAAGAACGTAAAAAAAGCAGTGTGATAAAACGGCTTGTCGGATTTTTGAACTCTACGAAAAACAAACTCGAAGAAGAAGATTTGGTTCCGGGTTATTTGTTAAAAGCAATAGAGGCTTTGGCGGGCAAATTAGAAGACTATCTTAGGTAGTTTATCATTGGCGTTGTTTTTGTTGTCATTTCTGTAAAAGTCAATAATTTCGTAGATAGATTTGTTGAGGGTTTTTTGTTTTTTTGTCATCTTGCGCAGCTGCGAAGTAGACACGGCAGGATTTATATGTTTTCAGCAACAAATCTTTCTTTTTTCTTTTTTGGCCATTTCTTAATTTCATATTCACGGATAAGCGCGGCGGAACGATCTCCGCAAGATTCTGAATAAATTTTTTCCACAGGCAAATGTGTTTTTGTGTAATGCGAGCCGCGTCCCGTTTGGTGAGCCTTAAATCTTTTATCTAAATTATTAGTAATTCCCGTATAAAAACTTCCATCGCCGCATCTTAAAATGTAAAGCGACCAAATATCTTTGCCTCGAACTTTTTTAGTTTTCCGTTTTGCTTTTTTCTTTAAGCTCGTAATCATTTTTCCGTAACGATTAATTTTGAGCTTTTTACGGCGGGCAAGTTTTGATTTAGCGAAGATTTTCTTAGCGGTCGGACGCATTTTTATCGTTATATTTTTTGTGGCGATAGCGGAGAGTTACGACTACTACAATTGTAAAGAATATAAGATTTACAAGCGTGTATGCGCAAAAGGCAAAATCGGGCGAGACCATTGCTGCCGGCGTCATTAAAATTATGCAAATCCAAACCCCGAAAAGCCATACAAGACTGATGTCATCGGAAGATTTTCTTTTGATGATTCTCAAAATCAATGGAATATTAAAAAGCGGAAGAATAATACCCGCCAATGCTCCAATTACAGCAAATGTTTTCATAAAAAGTCAGCTCACAATTTCGTAATTAAATTTCAAGATGCCTTGGAAATCGAGTTAAATTAACGCAGCCCTTTTTTGTAACAAGGGCAACATCTTCAAGCCGCACGCCACCAATTTTTTTATAATAAAGTCCAGGCTCTACCGTTACGACATGCCCTTCTTTTAAAATATCTTCGCCGACCCCAAGCCGCGGTTCTTCGTGGATATCAAGACCAAGCCCATGTCCTGTGCTATGAAAAAACCCCTGCATTCTGCCGTCTTGGACGCCTGTCGAAAAGCCGTAACTGTCGAATAATTCGCAGACGGCATTGTGAACTTTTTTGGTCTGAACGCCGTGTTTTATTAGCTTGAAAGCAACATCTTGTCCAAGACGAACTGTGCGATAAAGCCGTCTTAGTTCAGGACTTGCTTCGCCACGGACAACCGTACGAGTGAAATCCGCGTAATAAAGCGTTTTATTGTTCCTTGGGAAGATGTCCATAATTATAGGGTGATGGGCGAGCAACGGACCAGAACCTTGATTGTGAGGATCGACTGTTTGCTGACCGCAGGCGACAATGGTCTGCTCGGCGGAACAATTATCGTCTAAAAGAGATCTGTGAATTATTTGTTTTAAGGCTTCACTTGTAAGAGGTTTATTATTCAAATAAAGTTTATTTTTTTTGATTTTAGATTTTTTCAGCGCCGCGATGGCGATTTTGGCGGATTTTTCTGTCGCGCGGAGGGATTGCTTTATAGCGTCAATTTCTGACGGGCATTTTATCAACCGTTCTTCAAAAAAAAGTCCTATTTTGTATTGAACGCGAAAGCCGTTTTGTTTCAGCGGGACATAATATTGAACAGGAAAATTCGCGGGAACAATAACGCTTTCAACATGAAGACGTTTTAAAAAATAAACTATTAAGCGCGCGAAGTCGCAAGTTTTTGCGTGATGTTTTTTGTATCCCCTGAAAAGTTCCGACACTGAATGAATGACAGACGGCATGGCTTCTTTTTTCGCGCGGTCAATTTCAAGGTCGCTTAAGAGTAAATGGTTTTTGCCTTGAGTCCGGACAAAAACAAAAGGATCGGGGGCGATAAAACGAGTCGCGTAATAAAGGTCCGCGTCTTTATCGCTTGAAGCAATTATCAGTTTAGCAACGCCGTCAGAGGAGTTATTCATAAAATGTAATCTAACATAAAAACAAACGCGAATGGATGGAATTTAATTACAAAGAATTGTTAAACGGTTCTCATTGACGAGAGGACTAAAAATCGATAAAATCCGCTCTCTTTTTTTTCCACAAATTTTATTAAAGGTTTTATTTTTATGGAAAAACTTTCCATTGAACGACTAAAAGAAAAAGCAAAATTAATTCGCCGCCATATTGTGGAAATGACTGGAGCTGCGGCTTCCGGACATCCCGGCGGTTCTCTTTCTGCTACGGAAATTCTCACCGCGCTTTATTTTAATCTTCTAAAGCATGATCCTAAAAATCCTAAATGGGACGAGCGCGACCGTTTAATTTTAAGCAAAGGGCACGCGTCTCCGGCTCTTTACGCTGCGCTCGCAGAATCGGGATATTTTGATCCAAAAACTTTGATGGATTTTAGAAAACTCGGCAGCCCGCTTCAAGGCCATCCCGACAGGCGGAAACTTCCGGGCATTGAGGCGTCTACAGGCTCTCTCGGACAGGGTCTTTCAATAGGAATTGGAATGGCGCTTGCCCGCAAACTCGATAAAAAAGATTATGACACCTATGTTATTACGAGTGACGGGGAAATGAACGAAGGACAAACTTGGGAAGCCGCGGCAATGGCAGCGCATCATAAAGTTGATAGGTTAATCGCGATTCTTGATTGTAACGGGTTTCAATTGGATTCATCGACAAAAGATATTTGCGATATGGAGCCACTTGTTGATAAATGGAAAGCGTTCAATTGGGAAGTTATGGATATAAACGGACACGATTTGGAACAGATTATAAACGCGGTCGAAGCGGCGAAAAAGATTAAAGGAAAGCCTGTTATGATTATCGCGCGGACCGTAAAGGGCAAAGGCGTTTCATTTATGGAAAACAATAACGGTTTCCACGGCGTGGCGCCAACAAAAGATGAAGTCGATAAGGCTTTGAAGGAGTTGGCGTAATGGAACGAAAAATGGGGAAAGCAACGCGAGACGCTTACGGAGAAACAATAGTAGAAATCGGCAAAACCAACAGTGATGTTGTCGTGCTTGACGCTGATCTTTCAAAGTCCACAAAATCCGTTCTTTTCTCAGAAGCGTTTCCTGAACGGTTTTTTAATGTGGGAATTCAAGAGGCTAATTTAGTTGGAGTCGCCGCAGGGCTTGCGTCTTGCGGGAAAATTCCTTTTATTTCTAGTTTTGCTTCGTTCCTTGTAAGTAAAGGGTTTGACCAGTTTCGTATGGCGGTTGCTTATTCCGAGTGGAATGTTAAAGTTGTCGGTTCACACGGCGGAATTACGGTTGGAGAAGACGGAGCGTCGCAAATGGCAATAGAGGACGTTGCCCTTATGACAAGTCTCCCGGGATTTATTGTTATGGTGCCTAGCGATGAAGTTTCGACTCACGCGCTTGTCCGTGAAACTGCTATTCATAACGGACCTGTTTATATCCGCACTGGTCGTCCGAAAGCTCCGATTGTTCATAAAACAGAAACGCAATTTGAAATCGGCAAAGGCGTTAAGCTTCGCGATGGAAAAGATCTGACGATTATCGCGAATGGGCTGGAAGTTTTTGAATCTCTTGAAGCGGCGGAAAAACTTGCCGCGGAAGGCATTCAAGTGTCCGTTATTGATATGCATACAATAAAGCCTTTGGATAAAGATTTGGTTCTCGAAGAAGCAAAACGAACGGGGCATATTCTTGTCGCCGAAGAGCATCAAATTTGGGGCGGGCTTGGCAGCGCCGTCGCGACATTCCTTTCTGGCACGTATCCTTGCAAAATGGGATTTGTTGCGATACAAGATACTTTTGCGGAGTCTGGGAAAGCGGAAGAACTTCTTGAGAAATACGGCTTAACCTCACCGTCTATTGTTAAGACCGCTAAAAAACTTTTAGATAAATAATTGCCGCACGGTTTCAAATTTCTTTTCATTAAATAGGGAAAACTTATAAATTTATGGTTTCTCTTACTCCGTCACATCCCGAATCTGAATCTCTTTATAAAGGCAAATACATTGAACTTCTCCGTAACGACCGCTGGGAATATGTCCGCCGCGTTAACGCCTCTGGCGTTGTTGTTATTGTTCCTGTAACGAAAAACAGTGAAGTGATTTTTGTTGAACAATACCGCAAAGCTCTTGACGCGCGCGTGATTGAATGGCCGGCGGGACTTGTTGGCGATAAAGACGAATTTAAGAATGAAAAAAGGGAAGTTGCCGCGGAACGCGAATTGTTGGAAGAAACAGGTTTTCAGGCGGAAACGATTAAATTTTTAGTAGATGGACCAGTTTCAAGCGGTATGAGTTCCGAGACAATATCTTTTTACTTAGCGGAAAAATGTGTTAAGAAAAGCGTTGGCGGTGGAGATGACACAGAAGATATACAAACTTATGTAATCCCTCTAAGAAATGTAGACGAGTGGCTTCAGTCTAAAATAAAAGAAGGGTTTATGATGGATCCCAAAATTTATGTTGGACTTTATTTTTTGAAATAAAATTGCCCATGAAGTTTTATTTATATAAAATGCGTAAAGTTTTTAAAAACAAGGAGGTTGAGAATGAGTTTATCTAATCAAAATAATGAATCTTATTCCGGATCGCGCGAAGGAGTTTTTTCTAATTTTATGCAGCGAGTTTATCAATGGATGGCCGCGGGACTCGTTTTAACCGGCCTAGCTTCCATGGTAACGCTTTCCAACGCGACATTACTAAAATTTTTAATCAGCGGGGGGATGTGGCTTCTTTTTATCGCAGAATTAGGACTTGTTATTTGGCTCACAGCAAGTCTCGCGAAAATTTCTGCTAAAGCGGCTACTATAGGATTTCTTGCTTATTCGGTTCTAAACGGCGTAACGCTTTCGGGAATTTTCCTTGTTTATACCGCCGCGTCAATCGCCTCAACTTTTTTTATCGCGGCTTTAACATTCGCGGGAGTTAGCATTTATGGCTGGGTTACTAAACAAGATTTGACTTCTGTCGGAAGTTTTTGCGGAATGGCTCTTTGGGGAGTGATTATCGCGAGCATCATTAATTTGTTTTTTAACGCGCCGGTTTTTTATTGGATTTTGTCTTATGCCGGCGTGGCGGTTTTTATTGGACTTACCGCGTATGACACGCAAAAACTCAGAGTTATTCACCAGAATTTTCCTGAAGCGCCGGAAAAACTCGCAATCTATGGCGCGCTTACGCTCTATCTCGATTTTATAAATTTATTTTTATTTCTTTTGCGTATATTTGGCCGCCGTCGTTAAGGTCTTAATCCGATGATAGAAGTCCAAAATCTAACAATGCGCTATAGGGCATTTGTAGCCCTAAATCAAATTTCTTTTCGTGCGGAATCAGGACAGGTGCTTGGACTTTTGGGACCAAATGGCGCGGGCAAAACCACGGTAATGCGTATTCTTACCACCTATCTTTATCCCACCGCTGCCGACGTTGTCAGAGTTGATGATGTTGATGCCTTGACTAATCCGATTGAAGCCCGAAAATGCATAGGTTATTTGCCTGAAACCGTTCCTTTGTATCTTGATATGACAACGGAAGAGTATTTGCATTTTGTAGCCGGAGCGCGAGGATTAAACGGTGCGCTCTTACAAGAACGTCTGAACTGGGTAAAAGAAAATTGTGGACTCAAACTTGTCTGGAAACATTTGCTCGCGGAACTTTCAAAAGGCTACAAACAACGGGTGGGGCTTGCGCAAGCCCTTATTCATGACCCTAAAGTTTTGATTTTGGATGAGCCCACTTCGGGACTTGACCCTATTCAAATTGTAGAGATCCGTTCGCTTATTAAGATGCTTGTGAAGAATAAAACCATTATTTTTTCGACGCACATTTTACAAGAAATAGAAGCTCTTGCCGACAAAGTGGTTGTGATAAATGAAGGACGCATTGTCGCAAACGGAACGCTTTCAGAACTTGCCCAGCAGACACAAGTTTCAGAGCAAAATAAAAAGGCATACGACATTGAAGAAATTTTCATCAAACTTCTTTCTAGTAACGGTTCAAAGCAATGAGAAAACTTTTTTCTAACGCCTCTGTTATATTCAAAAAAGAATGGACCGCGTATTTTCATTCTGCTATCGCGTATGTTTTTTTAATTGTTTTTTCTCTTTTGACAAGCGGCATTTTTATAACACAATTTTTTCTCTCTTCCCGCGCCGATATGCGAGCGCATTTTTACGCGCTGCCGTTTTTTTTACTCATTTTTTTACCGGCTATTTCAATGCGGCTTTGGGCTGATGAATGGCGTGGCAATACACGAGAACTTTTGCTTACGTTTCCAATCTCCACGGCGAGTTTGACCATAGGAAAATTCTTAGCGGGGCTGATGTTTTATTTGCTGGCGCTTGTTTGTAACGCGCCTATAGCAATTATGGTTGGTGTATTAGGAAATCCTGATTGGGGAATGATTGTCGGAGGATTTTTAGGGGCAGGAATGTTAGGAGGTTTTTTTCTTGGGATAGGCATTCTTGTTTCAGGATTTTGTAAAGATCAAATAGTCGCGTTAATACTTTCCGTTGTCGTCTGTTTTGGGCTTTATTTTTTGGGAGCGGAATTTGTAGCGACTTCAATTGACGGATGGACTGCGGGGCTTGGTTCTTTTTTAAAATATTACATTGGCGCGGCAGAGCATTATTCGGCGTTTGCAAAAGGCGTGATTGTTTATAAAGACATTTTGTATTTTTTATCAGGCATAGCGTTGACTCTTTTTTTAAACATTTTTTGGAATGATTTAGCAAAGCGTTCAAGGGGGAAAATTGTTTTTGTTCTCGCCGGGCTGTTGTGTCTTGGAATTTTTATTTTCGTCAATTTGATTTTGGGCGCCGGATTTTCCGGCAGAATTGATTTAACTCAAAATAAAATATGGACTATTCCCGACTCCACAAAAAAAATACTACAAGATTTGTCCACGCCTGTCCGAGTTCAATACTTTGTGTCTTCAAAAGAAAAAATGCCTACTTCAATGAAATCTTTAGAACAAGACATTCGTGATAGGCTGGAAGAGTGGCGCGCGGCATCTCACGGCAATTTTCAATATGAAATTATTTTGGTTGACGTCGCTAATCTAACGGAAAAAGACACGAGAAAAAAATCACAAGAATCTGATCTGGCGGAAAAGGGCATCGTTCCTTTTCAAGTTGAATCGATTCAGGCGGATGAGGTCGGCGTCAGGCTTGTTTATTCCGGGATATCCATCGCTTATAAAGATAAGCCCGAAGAAATTTTACCTCAAATACACTTTGCCAATCTTGATGATTTGGAATACGTGCTTATTTCCAAGATTTACCGTCTAACGCTTCCCGAAATTCCTAAAATCGCGCTTGTCGCGCCATATAAAGAACGCTCCATAGACCCGAACGTGATGGCGCTTTTGACGCAGCTTGGCGGTCAACTTCCGGAAAGTTATCGCGAAGATCCGTATGAGTTTTTGGAGAAGGGGCTTGAGGCGGAAGGCTATCCTGTGTCTCGAATAACTTTGAATGAAAAAACAGAACTGTCGGAGGAAGTCCGAGTTTTGATAATTATCGAACCGGAGGCGATGACTAAAACTCAGAAAGAAAAAATCGTAAAATTTTTAAGCGTGGGCGGAGCGGTTTTTATCGCGGTTCAAAATTATGAATTTCACTATAAACCGGACGGAGAAACCGTATCGCTTGTTCCTGACATAAAAAACCCAGAAATAAACGATATGCTTTCTAATTGGGGATTAGAGGTAAGTCAAAATATTTTTTGCGACGCGCAAACAGAGGCTATCACTTTATCGCGGAGTAGTGCGAACTCGCTTTTTGCCTTGGAAGTTCCCGTTAATCTGCCTGTTCAGACTCTTTTGACTGACGCGGAGATGAACGGAGACATTTCGATCACATCGCGTATCCCAGCTATATTTTATTTGTGGGGAAGCGCGATAAAAATAAATGATAAAAAAATAAACCAACAAAAACTTAGGGTCAAAACTCTTTTTCATTCAACAAAAGAGGCTTGGGAAGTTCCGTTTAAAGAAAGAGAAATAACCGAATTTGATTTGAATGCGAAAAATAAAATCTCAGGCGGTGTTTTTCCTTTGGCGATATTGGTGGAAGGGAATTTTGAAAATATCAAGGATGAAAAAGGAGCGGGAAAAGCAGACGAAGGGAAATTGATTTTAACTGGGGCGGCTACTCCATTTCAAAAACAAATGATAGCCTCTGGCGGGCATCTTAACTTCTTTTTGAATTCTGTGGACGCGCTTGCGCTTGGCGATAAATTGATAGGCGTTCGTTCCAAGAATCAAGCCAGCAGAGTTTTGCCTAGAGTTTCCACCGGCGAAAAGATTGCGTGGAAATTTTTTGTAATCACGTTCGCTCCAATTTTAGTTGCCGCAGTTGGCGGATTTGTATTCGTTTTGCGGCGGCATGAAAAAAATATTTATCTTAAAAATATAAGCGATAAATGAAAAAACAAATTTTTATTCTCTTAGGCGTTTTTGTATTTTTGACGATTATTTTTTTATTTAAAAACGCGTCATATTCTCTGAAACAAAAAAAAACATACGAGAGCGTTTTGAGCGTTGTTTCGTCATTTGATATTAAAGAAGCAAAACGCGTTTTGATTTCCTTTGAAAACTCAAAACCTGTTGAGATTGAGAAAGAAGGTGATGAGTGGCGGGTTTTGAGTCTATGGAACGCGCGGGCTGATTTGGGGAAAATAAATAAGCTGCTTAGCGAAGCGTCAAATTTGCGAGGTGAATTGCGGGCGAGCGGGGAAAAGTTTTTTTCGGATTTCCAAATAAATGACGAAGAAGGCTATCGTCTTACTATCGAAAATGATAAAGGTGCCGCGATAGAGGATATTGTTTTTGGGCAAAAAACTATCGCGAGCAATGGCTATTTTGTCAGACAAAAAAACAGTGAGGATGTATTTTTTGTTCGCTTGGAAATCGCGGATATTTTAGGAGTCTCTGCCGGATTTCCCGATGGGCTGCCGCTTGACGAAGAGTGGGCGAATTTAGAGATTGTTTCGTTTAATCCGGAAAATGTTAAACAAATTTATTTTTATGAGACGAGCGGCGAGGAAGAGATATTGAGATTTTCTTTAGAAAAAGATGCCGCGTGGAAACTTGTAAAAAATTCTACGAGCACGGCGATAGATGATGAAAAAACGTTGCAATATTTGGCGACTTTGTTGAGCGTCCGCGCAAATACGGTGGTTAATCCAAAAGAAAATCATTTTGAGGACAATAAAACAAAGCGGATAAAAATTGTTTCCAGCGACGGCGAAGCAAGTTTGTGTTTTAGCGGTTTGTTAGAAGATGGAAAATTTTATTATGTGAAATCTAAAAGCTCTGATACTGTTTTCGCGGTGGAAGAAAAATACATTGACGATGTTGACGTGGATGAGTCTTCTTTTATGAATTCAAAAATTGTCGAGGCGAACGATGAAGCAATATCTTGATTTTTTAAATCATATACTACAAAACGGTTTAGAAAAAAAAGACAGGACCGGAACTGGAACAACAAGCATTTTTGGGTATCAAATGAGATTTGATTTGGAGAAAGGGTTTCCGCTTCTTACTACAAAAAAAATTTTTACAAAAGCTGTTATCTACGAACTTTTATGGCTTTTGCGCGGCGATACAAATATCAAGTTTTTGAAAGATAACGGCGTTACGATTTGGGACGAATGGGCGGATGATAACGGCGAATTGGGACCTGTTTATGGCGCGCAGTGGCGAGCGTGGAAAACATTAGACGGTAAAACAATAGACCAAATTTCTCAAGTCGTTGATATGATAAAAAACTCGCCTGACAGCAGACGTATTATCGTTAGTGCTTGGAATGTCGGCGAAATTGAAAAAATGCATCTCCCTCCTTGCCACGCGTTTTTTCAGTTTTATGTCGCGAACGGGAAGCTGTCTTGCCAACTTTATCAGAGAAGCGCTGACGCGTTTTTGGGAGTTCCGTTCAATATCGCGTCATATTCTTTTTTGACGTTTATGCTAGCGCAAGTAACGGGACTTAAGGCAGGCGAGTTTGTTCATACGTTTGGAGATGCGCATATTTACTCCAATCACTTGGAACAAGTAAAGCTGCAACTATCAAGAGAACCGAGAACTCTTCCGAGTATTAAACTCAATCCCGAAGTGAAAAATATTTTTGATTTCAAATACGAGGATTTTGTGATTGAAAATTATGATCCGCATCCGACAATCAAAGCGCAGGTGGCGGTATGAAACTTTATCATATTGTGGCGGTCGCGGATGGCGGCGTCATCGGTAAAGGGAACAAACTCCCTTGGCATTTTTCAGAAGATCTCAAGTTTTTCAAAAAACAAACTGTAGGCAGCACGATTATTATGGGGAGGAAGACCTGGGAAAGTATTGAAAAACCGCTTCCCGAGAGAATTAATTTTGTCTTAAGCCGTTCGCAATTTTCAGAAAGCGATAATCCACGATTTTTTAAAAATTTGGGGGAAGCTTTTTCGGCAATAAAAACAGAAAAAGCATTTATCATTGGCGGCGCGCAGCTTTATCGTGAAACCTCAGAAATTGTCGATGGCATTTATCTTACAAAAGTTCATGGTCAATATGACGGGGATGCTTTTTATCCGCAAATTCCAAAATTTTTCAAAGAAATTTCACGGGAAATTTTGCGTCAAGAGCCACTGTTAGAGGCGATTTATTATGAAAAAATAAAAGGCGGAGGGTTCAGCTGTGGCTGTTAGCGACCTATATTTTAGGCAAATACCCGTTGGCATGATGGCGAACTTTTCGTATCTAATAGGAGATTTAAAAACAAAAGAATGCGTTGTGGTTGATCCCGCGTGGGAAGTTGAAGCGGTGATAAAACGTGCTAAAGATGAAGGAATGAAAATTATCGCGGGAATTTTGACGCATACGCATTTTGACCACGCGAATAATGTCGAAAAGCTGGTAAAGCTGACGAATGCTAAAATTTATGTTCATAAAAACGAGGCAAAGGAAATCTCCGCGGTTAAAGAAAATATTATTGAAACAGACGAAGGATTTATTTTGAATGTTGGAAGTCTCTCCTTCAAGTTTTTGCACACGCCCGGTCACACAAAAGGTTCACAATGCGTCGCAGTGGAAGATAGACTTATTACGGGCGACACGCTTTTTGTTGGCGCTTGCGGAAGATGTGATTTGCCGGGCGGAAGCGAACGAGAAATGTCTCAAAGCCTCAAACGTTTGGCTAGTCTTGATGGAAAGTTAAAAGTTTTTGCTGGGCACGCTTACGGAGATTCTGATTTTTCTACCATTGATAGAGAAAAGAGAATGAATCCGTATATGCGGTTTAGATAAAAGAGAGGAATATGGCAGAGTTTGATTCCGGTAACAAAGAAGGGCAGGCCGCGCAGTTTTTGCAGGAAGCCTACAATAAACAAATGGTAGGGAAAATAGATGAGGCGATTGTTCTTTATAAGCAATCAATAGAAGCTGTGCCAACGGCGGAAGCTCACACATGTTTGGGTTGGGCGTATAGCGTAAAAGGTCTTTATGGCGACGCGATTCGCGAGTGTGAGCGCGCCGTGAAAATTGATCCGACTTATGGAAATCCGTATAACGATATTGGCGCTTACTTGATAGAAACGGGACGCTGGGACGAGGCGAGTGTTTGGCTGGAGAAGGCAACTCAGGCAGAGCGTTATGACAGCCGTTTTTATGCTTGGTATAATTTGGGGCGCGTTTTTGAACATAGAGGTGATTGGGTGGACGCGCTTGACGCGTATCGCCTTGCCTCAGAACAAAATCCGCAATACACGCTTGCTAAAAAAGCCGTGCTTAGAATGCAAGCAATGCTTAATTAGGACATTTCTCGGTTCGGAAATATCTGCAAAAAGTAATCATTATTAAAAATAAATTCTAAAAAGAATTTGACAAGCTATTTTGTAGTTGTTAGATTAAACTAACATTGTTTTAATCTTCTAACAAAAGGAGCTGTCGATGCGTAAGGAAAAAGGCATTACGGGGACAATGGAAGATTATTTAGAAGCGGTTTTAACGCTTCAGGAAAAAAACCAGCCGCCGCGCATTAAAACAATCAGCAAGATTATGAATGTTACAAAGCCTACCGCGCATTCAGCGATAGCGAGTTTGATGGCGCAAGGTTATCTGACGCATGAAACATATGGGCATATCGAACTTACGACGGCAGGCAAAGAGTTAGCTGAAAAAGTTTATAACAGGCATAAAACACTTACGCGATTCCTGAGAGATATTTTGAAAATTAACGCGACCATTGCGGAAAATGAGGCTTGCGGAATGGAGCACGCGATTAGTGAGGAAACAATAGAAAAGTTGAAACGTTTTATAAATTTTTATTTATCTTCTCAATCGCAGGGAAAGGCAAATTGCCGCCTTGAGCGATTTCATAAAACTTTAAAAAGAAAGAAATAAATTTTTTATAACTTAAATTGAACTAGTCTAACTTTTAGCGGGGCAGAGTGATGCTCGTTGTTTGACTCCCCAGCTATTAAACCTTAAGGTGGTTGAAATATGCGTTTAGGAGTTTCTCAAAAAACAGTTATTGCCTTGATTTGCGCGGTGAGCATTGCGTCTCCCTTATCATATGCGGAGCCCACGAATCAGGAGCTTTTGAACGTAATAAAGGATTTGAGAAGTTTGGTGGAATCGCAAAACAGGAGAATTGAAGCGCTAGAGAGCAAGGCTGTTGTGGCAGATGAAATTCGCAAATCGCAACCTTTAACAGAGGAAGTTCGCGAGCATATCGAAAAACGATTTTTAGATGACAGCGAAGGGCGTCAATTTATTGGCGGACTAAAAATGGAAGTAGGCGCGACTATGGTTGGACAACAAGCGTTTAACATAAATAAAGAAGCTGATAAAAAGGGTGAACGTTCTAATGACTTGGCTTACTCCGTAGATATAGTTCTGGAGAAAGAGTTCGATGATTTCGGGCGTGCTTTTTTGCATCTTGAAGCAGGCGACGGACTTGCCGGCGATAGGAGAACGGGGGTTTTTTCTTCTCTCAATAGAGACGCGAATGATTCCGACAACGCCGTGAATGTTACTGAATCTTTTTATGAACAATATCTGCTTTGCAAACAAGCTGGAATTCGTTTTGGTAAACTTGATCCGACAGCGTCTATGGACCAAAATGAATACGCGAACGATGAAACAACGCAATTTCTTTCCTCAATATTTCGCAATTCACCCGCAATCGATTTCCCTGACAACTCGCTAGGAGCAGCCTTTTATGTCGAACCGACAGCAGCTTCTTGGGTAGCCTTGTCCGGCGGTTATATTGATGGAGATTCTGACGGCGATAGTTATACCAGCACGGGATTTATGTTTGGACAGGTCAATTTTAAACCGACGCTTTTGGGCGAAGACAAGCCGAGCAACTACCGCTTTTATACTTGGAAAAACAAATCAAGTCATGCAAATTGGAGCGGGGACCCAGAACGCGGGAGCCGCCCAGGATACGGTTTTGGTGCTAGCTTTGACCAAAAAGTGTCAGAAAACATAGGACTATTTGCACGCTATGGCTGGCAAGACGCGCGTGTGTATTTGGTAGAAAACGCGTGGAGCGTCGGCGCGAGCGTAAGCGGAGCGAAATGGGATCGCAAAAATGATAATTTAGGAATAGCGTTTGGACAGGCCTATTCCGGTAAAGATTGGCGCAATGAGGGTTCCGCGACAGGGACAAGCGCGGACAGACTTTCTAAAAAAGAAAGCCATTTAGAGATTTATTACAATTACCAAGTAAATAATTATCTAACCCTCAGCCCTAATTTTCAATGGATTGTCAATCCTTATGGAAGGAACGAAGCCGCGACAAAAGATATTGGCTTTTCAAGCGAGTCTCTATATCTTGCTGGAGTTCGCGCTCAGGTGGACTTTTAATGGAGCAAAAAAAACATAGCGACGAAGAGCAGATGTGTTCGGGCGTAATTCCTGTGGCTTTCGTACGCGAAGGTATGATGGTGAAAATCATCGCGATGCGAGGCGGAGCAGGGCTAAAAAGTCGCTTTGCAGACAGAGGGTTTTTGCCTGGCGGGTTAATGCGTGTTATACAAAACTCGCGTATTGGCGGACCGCTTATTCTGGAAATTAAAAATTCGCGATATGCTA
The DNA here is from genome assembly GCA_964410905.1 of uncultured bacterium. Lineage (GTDB taxonomy): Bacteria > Omnitrophota > Omnitrophia > Omnitrophales > Aquincolibacteriaceae > Aquincolibacterium. The sequence goes on from CAYPIR010000008.1 coordinate 17,672, forward strand.
TAGGTTCCGGTGAAGCACAAAAAATCTTAGTGCAAGAAATTGATGAGGGGAAAAATGAATAGTCTTATGTCTCAAGTGCGGGTGAAGCAAAACGGACGCATTGTCGGTTTTGCAAATTGTGAGCCCGGTCTTAGAAGAAGATTTCTTGCGATGGGCATTGTTAAAGGAGAGTCTTTTACGGTGTTGCGCAAGGCGCCGCTTGGCGATCCGATTGAAATTCAAATTAAAGGTTATAGTCTCAGCATTCGTGGAGAAGAAGCGGGTTTTATAAAAGTAGACATGGAGTGAATGACATGAATTCTGGGTTGCGGCGCGGCGAAAACGGTTTTCACGAGTATTGCGTGGCAGCCCAGAATTAAATAATGAGCAACTTAAAAGGAAAACAATAATGGCTCGAACTATTAAAATAGCGGTTGCTGGAAATCCTAACTGTGGAAAAACTACATTGTTTAACGCGCTTACAGGTTCGCGGCAGCGAGTCGGGAACTGGCCCGGGGTAACAGTAGATAAAAAAACAGGAAATTTTGTTGCCAGTGGACGATCAGTAGACGTTGTTGATTTGCCCGGCATTTATTCTCTTTCAAGCTCGTCTATTGATGAAGAAATTGCCAGCAAGTTTATCCTTACGGAAAAACCTGATTTGATTGTCAATATCGTGGATGCCGCTAATTTAGAACGCAATCTTTATCTTACAGCGGAACTCATTGAGACAAAAACGCCTATGATTGTCGTTTTGAATATGATGGACATGGCGAGGAAGAAAAACATTGGAATTAGAGCGCAGGAACTTAAGCGGATTTTGGGCTGCGATGTAATAGCAACGGTCGCGCACAAAGGAGAGGGAATTGAGGAGTTAAAAAAACAGATTGTTTTTGTATCGGAGAATCCAATCGTAAGCGATACGAAAATAAATTTTTCAAAGGAAGTTGAGCAAGCGATCGGGCGCGTTGAAATGGCTTTGAGCAAGACGCGTTTATATGGAGAAAACGTCCGGTATTTAGCCATAAAAGCGTTAGAAGAAAATAAACGGCCTTTGTCGGATGATGACCAAAACCGAAAATGCGTTGAAGATGTTTTGCGGACTGAAAGACAAAACATTTTTAAAGCAACGTTCGAAGACCCTGACATTTTGATCGCGAACGCGAGATACGATTTTATCCGCACGGTTTGCCATAAAGTTTTAGAACAGAAAAACATAATCAAAGAAAATTTGTCGGATTATTTGGATAAAATTTTTCTCAATCGTTTTTTGGGAATCCCAATTTTTTTGGCAGCGATGTATTTTACATTTTGGGTAACAATAAATTTCGGCGGTTGTTTTATAGACTTTTTTGATCAAGCGTTCGGAACAATTTTTGTCGATGGATTTCGTCTTGTTTTAGAAAAAACAAATTCACCGGTTGTGCTGACAACGCTTTTGGCTGAAGGTGTAGGCGGCGGAATCCAAACAGTCGCAACATTTATTCCACCGATATTTTTTATGTTCTTCTGTCTCGCTATTTTGGAAGACTCGGGTTATATGGCGCGCGCGGCGTTTGTTATGGACCGTTTTATGCGCTGGATTGGACTTTCGGGAAAAGCGTTTGTTCCGCTTCTTGTCGGCTTCGGTTGTAATGTGCCGGCTATTATGGCTACAAGAACGCTTGAAAACGAACGCGACAGAGTTTTAACAATTATGATGAATCCTTTTATGTCTTGCGGCGCGAGATTGCCTGTTTACGCGCTTTTTGCCGCGGCATTTTTCCCAACAAACGGCGGAATAGTAATTTACGCACTTTATCTTACAGGAATTATCCTCGCGATTTTAACCGGGCTGATGCTTAAAAAAACTGTTTTGCAAGGACGCCCGGCACCGTTTATTTTAGAGCTTCCGCCTTATCATATACCGACGCTTCGAGGCGTTTTAACCCACGCATGGACGAGGCTTAAAGCATTTTCTTTCCGCGCGGGTAAAGCGATTTTGCTTGTCGTGGTAATTTTGAGTTTTTTGAATTCTATCGGAACGGACGGCACGTTCGGCAACAATAACAGCGAAAAATCTGTGCTAAGCAAAATTGGGAAATCAGTTGTTACCATTTTTAAACCTATGGGCATGAGAGATGATAATTGGCCTGCTGCGGTAGGAATTTTCACGGGAATTTTTGCTAAAGAAGCCGTTGTTGGAACGCTGGACGCGATTTATGCCCAAATAGACGCTGAAGAAAAAACTGATGAAGAAGGTGCCGAAGAGGAAAAAGAATTTAGTATCTTGAACGGATTAAAAGACGCGGTTTTGACTATTCCGGAAAACCTCTCAGAGCTAAAATTACCTTTTTCGCTTGCGGGATTAATTGGCGCGGATATTGACGCGGCAAAAGAAGATTTAGAAGTTGGAGACGAGACTTATAGCGCTATTAGAAAACGTTTTGACGGACAAGCCGGAGCTTTTGCGTACTTGCTGATGATTCTTCTCTACATGCCGTGTGTGGCCGCGATTTCCGCTGTGTATCGAGAACTTAACATGGGTTGGACGGTTTTTGCGGCGGTGTATTTGTCAGTATTAGCGTGGATCACTTCAACTTTATTTTATCAAATCGCTAGATTTAGTGAACATCCGGAAAGTTCGCTTGGATGGATACTTTTTTGTGTTGGAATTTTGACGATATTTGTTTTGGTGTTGCGCAAAATTTCAGTTCGGAAACATTTGTCCGAATATGTGCCTCCAAGCAAATGTGGAAATGGAAAGTGCGGCGGCTGTTGTTGTTAATGTATTAGCCTATGGAAATTAGTTTTTAATTCTAAACCTCCGCGTATTTTCATAGCATAGTTTGCCGTTAGAAACTAATTTTACTCTTTTGTTTCTCGGCATATGTTTTCACTTATAGGTTTATGATATTTTATCATTCTTACTTGAAGAGCGGTTGAGCCCGGCTTACTCTAGTGTTAAAATGCTCAATCTATGAAAAAAAACAACGCTATTAAAGCCGTTATTTTTGACCTCGGGAATGTTCTGATTAATTATGATGTTCATACTGCCGCACGAAATTTTTCTAAAATTTCCGGTATCTCTGAGAAAGAAATCTGGCGGCGGTTTTTCCTCTCAAACTTTGAGCAATCCTACACGCGCGGCGAAATAACAACACGCGAGTTTTATCTAAAAGCTTCTGAAGCGCTTGGCATCAAAATCCCATTTAAAACTTTTTGCCATTACTGGAACAATATTTTTTGTGAAAATAACGGCATGGCAAAACTTCTCAGCGAACTTAAAAAAAATTATCCGCTTTATCTTATCTCCAATACAAACGAACTTCACTTCAACTATGTCCGTAAGCAGTTTAATATTTTAAAGTTTTTCAAAAGAACATTTCCATCGCATAAAATCGGAGCGAGAAAGCCCGATCCTAAAATTTATAGAAGAGTGCTGCGTCAAATAAATCTTAAACCGCAAGAAGTAATTTTTATTGATGATATGAAAAGTTTTGTGGCTGGCGCGAAACGTGTTGGGATTTATGCCGTCCGATTTCAAAGTGTTTTAAAACTTCGAGCGGTTTTGAAAAAAATAGGCATTCGATTCTAATGAATCAACTCAAAACCATTTTTTTGCTAACCTTATTGGGCGGTTTGTTTGCATGGTGCGGCAGCGTTTTGGGCGGCGTAAAAGGTCTGATAACGGCGTTTGGTTTATCGCTGGCTATATGTCTTTATTCTTGGTTTATGAGCGACAGGATTGTTCTTTCATCTTATAGGGCACAACTTCTTAAACCGCTTGACGCACCTGAGGTTTTTGAAATCGTGAAAAATCTTTCTTCAGAGGCCAAACTGTCCATGCCGAAACTTTATGTTTTGCCTTCCGCCGCAGCCAACGCCTTTGCCACAGGAAGAAATCCTAAACATTCAGCGATAGCCGTAACTCATGGATTAGTGAAACTCCTTAACAAAGAAGAACTTTCCGGCGTTTTGGCACATGAGTTAGCGCATATAAAATCTCGCGATACTCTTATATCAACAGTAGCCGCAACAATTTGCGGAGCGTTGACAACGTTGGTTTCATTTTCGCGGTTTGGGTTTGTTTGGGGCGGGGAACGTGATGAACGAGACAGAGATAATCCGTTACCGTTTTTGATTATGGTAATTATTATGCCTATTGTTGCGGCTTTAATAAGATTTTCCATTTCTAGAGCGCGAGAATATTCTGCGGATGCTTATAGCGCCAAACTTTGCAAAACGCCGGATTATTTAATAAGCGCATTGATGAAACTTGATTCCGTTAAAGGAAAATATTCGCTATATGAGGCATCTCCCGCGAGTTTGCATATTTTCATAATACGTCCCGTCATGAAAATGAATTGGGCGGGCATATTTTCCACACATCCTTCGACAGAAGAGCGTATACAAAAACTAGAACAGTATTGGCAATAGATTAATAATTCTAAATGATTGACGTTCTCAATAGCGATGATTTAGAATAACCCAATTTCAAATAACCCATCTTCAATTTGCATAAGGAGAGAAAAATGGCTTACGTTATTACAGGAAAATGTCACGGTGAACGTTATGGATTATGTGCGACGGTTTGTCCGACAGGGGCGATTTCGCCGGGGACATATCAAGGTAAGGATTTTATGGTAATTGATCCCGAACTTTGTATTTCGTGCGGCGCGTGCGCTGCCGAGTGCCCTGTCGGTTCAATAGTCGAATCAGAAGACCTTTCTCCTGATTGGGCAAAAGTGAATGCGGAGCTTGCTTCTCAATTTAAAAACAACCCGCCCGTCACGCCGCGCTCCAGGGACGAAGCTCCAAAAAATCCAGAAAACAAAAAAGTTTCTTAGTTTCGTTATTTTATGGAAAGATAACTTGTGAACGGCTTTGTAGATCCTCTCGATAAGATTTTTGATGGCTACATAAAAAATATATGCGAAGACAGCATTGCCATTAAAACTTTCTTTAGAGCTTTGTCTCTTGTTGGGATTGGAGCTCGTCCAGTACTGGACCATATAATCTTTAGGACATCTTCTCCGCGCCAAATAATCGCTCCATTTTTGGAATTTGGATATGGCCGCGATTTAAACGCGCGAATTTTGCCTGATAGTTCTTCATGGGAAATTTACCGTTGCGAAAACGCTCCCGCAATATTGCTTTCAATTCCGCATACAAAAGAAGAATTGGATTGGCTTAATCGTTGGGAAGATGACCATCCTTATGTAATCGCCGTCCGCGTTAAAGATATAGATCAGGCTGTGTTTAATCTTGAAAAACAAGGCGTAATTTTTCTGCGGCCGTCTACCGGCTCGGCTAAAGAGAATCTTCGCGAAATAGCAATCGCGCCTAGCACTGTAGAGGGAATGGATAAAAGTTTTTTACTTTTGGTTGAGAGACATCAACAATCGCGAGATTTTTATGCGCCTAATTTTTGGCGTAGATTTAATGTTTAAGAGAGAAAATGATTATTGGACTTTGTGGTAAAAACGGTTCGGGCAAAGGCGAGGCGGCGAAATTTTTAAAAGAACGTGCTTTTCAATACCACTCGCTTTCAGACGCTATTCGTGAAGAAGCGCAAAAACGCGACCTGGAAATTTCTCGCGAAACTTTGATCGCGCTTGGAACAGAGCTTCGCGCGAAAGGCGGGGCGGGAGTTTTGGCGGAAAGAATTTTTGAAAAATTAGATCTAGAAAAAAATTACGTAATTGATTCAATTCGTCATCCCGCAGAGATACAAGTTTTAAGACGCAGAAAAGATTTTATATTAATTCAAATTGTGGCGGATGAAAAAACTCGTTTTGAGCGGATGAAAATTCGCGCGCGAGAAAAAGACCCTCAAGATTGGGATTCGTTTCAGAAGCTGGAAGAAAAAGAAGCGGCAAGCAGTAATGCTGCCGCTCAACAAGTAAACCAAGCCATCGAACTTGCCGACATTGTCATAGATAACAATGCTGAGATAGAAAAACTCCACGAAGCATTGAAAAAAATTCTTTTAGAAATCACCCAAAAAACTCCGCGTCCCGATTGGGATGAATACTTTATGAATATCGCCAAAGCTGTCGCGCTTCGGTCTAATTGCATGAAACGCAAAATAGCAGCGGTTATTGTGAAAGACAGACGCATTATCTCCACGGGGTATAACGGAACGCCTCGCGGAATTAAAAATTGCAATGAAGGTGGATGTCCGCGTTGTAACGCTGTCGAGACTTCTGGGAAAGATCTTGGCGAATGCCTTTGCTCTCACGGAGAAGAAAATGCCATTGTTCAAGCGGCATATCACGGAGTCAGCATTAAAGGCGCGACTCTTTATACCACTTTTTCGCCATGTCTTATGTGTACCAAAATGATTATTAACGCGGGGATTTCCAAAGTCGTGTATCAGGCGAGCTATCCTTTCCTAGATATTTCACTCAGGCTTTTAGGCGAAGCAGGCGTTGTTGTTAGTAAAATGGCCGTTGCTTAAAATCATGCCTAAAGATTTTGAAAAAAATTTGATAGAAAAAATAAAAGAAGGCAATATCTCCAAAAAATTTGGACGACTCACGATTTTTTTAGCACGCGAATTTGGATTCTGTTATGGAGTTGAGCGAGCGGTGCAGTATGCATACGACACTTGCAAGAGATTTCCTGGAAAACGCGTTTTTCTCACCAACGAAATTATTCATAATCCTAGAGTGAACTTTGAACTTCAAAATATGGGTGTTGAAATTTTGGCGGATGAAAACGCGGCTTCTAAAATCACAGAAGACGATATTGTGATTATGCCGGCGTTTGGCGTAACGGCAGAATCGCTCAAAAGATTTCGCGAAAAAAAATGCGTAATAGTTGACACAACTTGCGGTTCCGTGATGAGCGTTTGGAAAAGAATAGAAATGTTTAATCGCGAAAAATTCACGGCGGTTATTCACGGTAAATACGACCATGAAGAAACTCGTGCCACTTGTTCGCGTGCGGAAAAGTATCTCGTCGTCCGAAATAAGGAACAAGCGCAGCTTGTTTGTGATTACATTTTAGGGAATGCGACAAGAGACGTTTTTGACAAAGTGTTCAACGCGGCGTGCTCCGCGGGATTTAATCCAAGCGAAGACCTTGGAAAAATTGGATTTGCGAATCAGACAACAATGCTTTCAAGAGAGTCTATAGAAATTTCTGAGCTGTTTAAAAAAACGCTTTGCGCGAAGTTCGGCAGCGGAGAAGTGGAAGCGCGCTTTCGTAAGTTTGATACCATTTGCTCTGCCACGCAAGATAGACAGGACGCGATAAGAGAACTTGGCGAAAAGAAACCAAATGTTATACTTGTCATTGGAGGCTATCGCTCAAGCAATACGGGGCATCTAGTGGAGCTTGCTTCAGAGTTTTGCCGAGCATTTCATGTGGAAGATTCGTCTTCACTTATTTCTAATGAGAAAATAAGGCATAAAAAAACAGGCTCGCAAGAAATTTTAGAAACATTGAATTGGCTGCCCAAGGATGAGGTCTCAGTAGGAATTACGGCAGGAGCGTCAACACCTAACAAAGTCGTGGAAGAAGTTATTCAAAGATTGGTCGAAGTGGCAAAATAATTGTGAGAGAAATAATGGGTAAAGTGCGTTATGTAATAAAAACCAAAAAGGAGAGCAAAATGAAGAAAATATTAGCGGTTATGTTGGGATTAGGAATGATTTTGTCATTGTCCGCAGTTGGTATCGCGGCCTGGTCCGATGATATTGTAAATGTCGGAGACAAAGTCCAAACCACGGTTTCTTCCGTTAGCGACGCAGTAGATGCTGTAACCACTGACGTTGCAGAAACCGATTTTGATGGTTCTGATTTTATTACAACAGATATAGAAGCAACAGAATTTGTTCCTAGCGCAGATGATATCGAGGAAATCGCGGATGATGTCGCCGCTGATTCTGAAGAAATAACAGATGTAGAGCCAGAAGTTGTAGTTGAATAATATTTTGAAAAAGTCGGGCGTGTGTAGTAAGTGCTATACGCGCCCGATAGCTTTGAGGTTGTTGTTACGCGCGTCCTGCGGCTTCTCCAGTTTCGGTATTTACACGAAGAATAGTTCCGACTTCCGCGTATAGCGGAGCTTGAACTTCTAAACCAGTTTCCAGTTTTGCCCGTTTGGTGGAGCGGCCCGATATGGAAGCACCCTTAATCGCGGGGTCGATTTCGACAATGGCGAGCTCGACATAAACAGGAAGTTCTAGCGAAACAACAAACCCGTTTAATTTTAACGCTTGCAACTCTTGATTTTCTTTGAGATAAAATTTTTGTTCGCCAAGTTTTTCGGCCGTAAACATAAAACTTTCATAAGTCTCATTATCCATAAAATGATACTCATTGCCTAAAACATACTGAAAAACGGCAGGGATTTTATCAACATTAGGCACATTGAATTTTTCGCCAGTCTTAAACGTTTTGTCCAGCACGGCGCCGGTTAAAAGGTTGCGGACTTTAGCTCTTACCATTGTGGAAGCGCCTCGCGCGGACGGGGCGGCGAACGAAACGTCAGTGATGAGATATGGTTGAGAGTCAATTTCGATATAGAGTTTTTTTGCGAAGTCGCTAGCTAGAAGCTGAGCCATTTGTAAAAGTCTCCATTTTTATTTGAAACAAGTTCGAGTGGAGTATTCTACATCATACCGCAAGCGAAATAGGGTTCAAAAACAAACATGGTGAAAAATGTATCAAGTATCCAAAACATTGTATTTTAATTATGGGCATAGACTTTTGGGCGGGCACGACAAGTGTTCGCATCTTCACGGGCACAGCGCGCGAGTCGAAATAAAAATGTCGGTGGAAAAATTGAACAAACAAGGAATGGTAGTGGATTTTTTTGATATTAAAAAAAGCATTGGCGAGTGGATTGAAAAAAATTTAGATCACAAAATGATTCTTTGTCAAAAAGATCCACTTGTGAAGCTGCTGAAATTGGCGGGCGAGCCTGTTGTAACAATTCAAGAAAATCCCACGGCGGAACGTTTGGCATTTCTTATTTTCAAAGAAGCACGGCGAGTTAAACTGCCTGTAACAAGCGTAACGCTTTGGGAAAACCAAGATAGTTGTGCTGTCTACAAAGAATCTCTTGGATAAAAACATATCAGATATGCAAAAAAAAATCGTGATTGGCCCCGCGGGCTGCGGCAAAACGCATCGGCTTATTGGCGAATTTGCCCAAAAGATTGTATCAAGCGGGTCTTTGTTTGAAGATGAATTTTATTTTTTAGTCCCCTCCGCTGAACATACCAAACGAGTAATTTCACTTTTGATGGATCGTCTTAAAGAAAAAAGTCTGCATGGCTTTTTTCAAAAAAGAGTAACAACGCTTTCGCAGCTTATCACAAATCTTCTTCCCGATGTCTCAAACGACATAATTTCTGACGCGGAACGCCGAGAGATTATTCTCAAAATTCTAAATACAAACGAAATAGACTTTTTCAAATCAGCAATGCGTTCAGAACAGTTTTCGCGCGCACTAGGCGAATTTATCTTGGAATTAAAAGAAGCGAATTTAGATGAGATTTCCTTCAGAGAAAAAATGAACAACATCAAAAAACACAACAAGTCCTTTGAGACGAAATACGAAGCGCTAGCAGTTTTTTTTGAGCTTTATAACGCGGAACTGACGGAAAGAAAACTATTAGAACGTCAGGACAAGGTTCGTAAGTTTTTAAATAAAAGCACGCATAAATTCAAAGAGCTTTGGCTTGACGGATTTTTTGATTTTAGCAATTTGCAAATAGAGATAATTAAAAAACTGAGTGAATGCACGGACAAAATTACCGTAACGATTACGGCCGATACGGCTAGAAATAGCCGCGATTTTTTTAAAGTTACGGACAGGATCAAAGAAGAATTGAAAAAAATAGGTTTTATTGAAGAAGAAACAACGCAAGAAAATAAACGGACAAGCGATAAGGCTTTAGCCGAACTCTCAAAAAAGATTTTTTGTTCGAGTAAAAAAGAGAAAAAATTTTTTGATACAGGAAACATAAAAATTTTAGAATCTGTCGGGCTGGAAGGCGAAATTGAACAAATGGCGCGGCAGATTTATTTTTTAAAAAAAGAAAATCCGGCTAGGTATCTTTGGTGCGACTTCGCAGTTTTGTTTAGACAGATTGGACAATACGCAAGAATTATAGAATCTGTTTTTGACCGTTACGGAATTCCGGTTGAAATTCATGAGCGTGAAAAAACCAAAGCGGATTCTTTTTTTGCGGCGATAAAACATTTTTTACTTATCTTTCAAGAAGACGGATGGCAAAGAGAAAATATTTTTGGATTTTTAAAATCCCCATATGTTCAAAATAAAAACGCGGGCAAAGATTTTTTAGAGAAAAAAACGGAAATAGAAGGCGTATTTAAAGGGAAGGAGAATTGGATAAAAGATTGGGCTCGCGGCGGGGACGATGAAAATATAAAAGTTAATAATGAAAAAAAAGAAATATTTAAAGAGCTAGAAAGAATCGAAGGGGAATTTTATAAAGCAAAATCCGTAAGAGAGCATATAGGAATTTTGAAATCGGCGATTTATGAAACATTTAAAATGTGTGAAGTGAATAATTCTTACACAAAAGAAAATTTGCGTAATGCGGCCAGCGTTAAACGTCTCGATATTCTTCTTAAAGAAATCCAAAATAGTTTTTTTTCAAAACGTGGCGATATATCTTTCAAAGAGTTTAGCGAAAGGCTTTTAAAAATCATAGATGTGGATGTTTACTCAGTTCACGCCAGAGAGGAGAACAGGGTTCATATCTATGGTGTTTCGCTCGCGAGGCAAAAAGAATACAAAGTCGTTTTTGTGGCGGGCATAGAAGACGGTGTTTTCCCTCAACTCATTAGAGAAAACCCGTTTCTTTCAGACGAGGAAAGACGCGTTTTAAACGTCGACGCAAAAGACAATGGCGGAAAGGTTTTGCGGGAGCAACTGCCTAAAAGTGATATCGAACGGTATCTTTTTTATATTGCAATTACACGTGCTAGCGAAAAACTTTTTTTGAGTTTTTCTTATACGGATTTTCACGGGAAAAAGAATTTGGCGTCGTCATTTCTTCAAGAGGTTAAAGATGTTTTTGATGGAAAAATCGAAATTTTGCATATGTCGCCGAATAATGTTTTTTTATCACCTGAAAATGCGATTACATTGCGAGAAAAAGAGAGAGCTTTCATTGGCGGTTTCTACGATAAAAGCAAAAAACAGACAGCAGAAAATTTGCCTAAAAATCGCGAAACTTTAAATAGACTTTCACTCGCGACTCAGGATATAGAAAAACCGGAAAACATAAAGGTGCCCATTGAGCCGCAAACTCTTTCACCGTCCCGCCTTGAAGTTTACGCGCAATGTCCTTACAGATATTTTGCTGGCAAAGTCTTGAGGCTAGAAGATATTACGGATGACGGGATTGCCGCCAAAAAGGGAATTGTCATCCACGCTGTTTTAAAGCAGTATTTTGAAACAGATAAAAAAACTGGAGAAATACTTCGCGAATTTATTAAAAAGGCAATGGAAGAAGAATTTGGCAAGATTAACTTTGCATGGAAATCATCGCGAGAAGAATTTCTTCTGAAATCTGATTTGATAGAGAAATTGGCGAAATTTATTGAATGGATGGAATTAGAGTCAGCGGAATCACGCGCGGGAGTTTTGCCATCAAAAACGGAGTTTGGATTAAAAGGACTACCATTAGATGTTGACGGCGAAAAATCGATTTTAATAAAAGGAACCGTTGATAGAATTGATACGGATGCCAAAAAAAACGCTTATGTCATTGACTATAAAACATCAAAAAGATTTGAGGCGAAAAAACTTTCAATAGGAACTGCGCTGCAGCTTCCGCTATATCTTGTGGCTGTAGCAGATGAACTTAAATTAACGCCAGCAGCAGGTGAGATTTTTAATGTAAATAATAAGAAACGAAGCGGGTTTTATAACAATGAGATTGTTAAAAAAGAATATTTTGGACAAAAAGGGATTAATTGTTCATCGAATGATTTTAAGGAAAAAATTTTAAATCGCGCTCTTGCCTTTTCAAAGAAATATGCTCGTGAGATTTTGGCGTCAAAATTTCCCGCTCGTCCGCGTGAAAAATGTCCTGAATATTGCGCCTATGGTGATTTGTGTAGGCTCAGTGAAGATGAGAAAACGCAAATTCCTAAAAAAGTTCAAGAGGAAGATAAAAATGATCCTTTTTTGAGAGAATTTTTTAAATAAAATCAAAAATAAATTTTTGAAAAAGAATATTTTTAGTATAAAATGACCGCCTCTAATCAAGGAGGATGTAGATGGCTTTAAAGAAAATATTGCTTGCTGACGATGAGCCGGCAATTTTAGAGATTTTAGGGATACGGCTTCGCGCTTCAGGCTATGAAGTTGTTTTTGCTAGTGATGGTGAAGAAGTAGTTGAAAAAGCCGTTGTCGAAAAACCCGATCTTATTATTACAGATGTCATGATGCCTCGCCTTACGGGATATGAAGCTCTTCGTAAAATCCGAGCAATTCCTGAATTTTATAAAACGCCCGTACTTGTTATTTCCGCTCGCGAAAGCTGGAAGAATTATTTTTCTGATGTTTTAGATATCGAGTTTGTCGCCAAACCTTATGACCTTAAGGAGATAGTAGCAAAAATCGACTCAATGCTAGATAATGGAAAAAACGTAAAAGTAAATTCCAAAATGGCGGTAGTGATTGGCGTAGAAGACTTGCTTGTTTTTAAGATCAAATCCCTTCTTACGGCTATTGGTTATGACGTTATTGTGGAACATACGGAATTGGCCGCGATTTCCGTTATTCACAAAAAACGTCCTAAACTGGTAATTGCTCAATTTTGGGAAGATGCTGCTATTTTGGACGCGACAAAAATTTATGCGGGTTCAATTAAAAATGGCGAAGAAATTACGCCGGTCTACGCGTATTGCAAAGAAGCTATTTCTCTGGAGGCAAAAAAGACGTTTAAAGGCGACAGGCTTATAACTTACAACGATAGTTCCTCTCTTATATCCAAACTCTCTTCACTCATTCCCAAAGTTGCGATTGCTTAGCAATAGCAGCGGCGTATTAACTTTACAGCTCTTTTTCATAAACTCGATAGTTTCTACAAAACTAAACCCTCAATTGTTTTTCGGCGTCTACAATGTCGCGGTCGATTAAGTCTCTTGCTCGTCTTGCTTTTGCCCGAAGCGATTCTGACGCTTTTGGCGCATTCGCAATTTCTCTTAAAAGCTGAATTACCATTCGTATATAACGGACAAGACTTCCTTCATCGGTTGGAGTTAGCGTGCAGACTCTTTCAAAATCTACGCCGCGGGTCCACGCGTCAATGGCTTTGGAAAGATGAAAATACGGCGGTTTAGTAAACGGTGTAATGCGAAAATGTGACTCCCATTTGAAAACCATTTTGTGATAATGCTGAGTTAATTTTAAAAGTTCCTCGTGTTGCTTTGAAAGACGCGGCGGAATTTCATTTTTTCTTGGTTCAAAAATAAGACCCGCCAAAAAAACATTAAGCCCCGCTTCGTCCAGCCGTTCAAGAGCGCCGTCCGTATACATTTCTGTCAGCAAGAGTTCAAAACCAAAAATTGATGCGGCAAACTCGCCTTTATCCGTAAGCCCTGTTTCTGTCAAATAACCCATTTCAGTCAAAAGTGCTATTTTGTTTTTCAAAAGCTCAAGCCCTGCCTCGCGTCCTTGTTTTGATGATTGAAAATAATGGAATGATTTTGGATAAATTTCCAAAAGGCGCAGGCCAAGATTTCGATAAAGACTGAGTAAAGTGGCGTAAGTTGCGTTTAATTGACTTCGGACTGGTTCGGGGCGACCTAAAATAATGCGTTCGACTTCGGGGAACGATATGTCGTTTGGATGAATTCGGCAATAAACAAATCCTTCAGAATCCATTCCTCGTCTGCCCGCGCGTCCTGCCATTTGGTAAAAATCACGAGTTGTGAGAGGTTTAAAACCCGTGCCATAAAATTTTTCCATCTCGTCAAATATAACCGCGCGAGCCGGCATATTAATTCCGAGAGAGAAGGTTTCTGTTGTGAATATAAGTTTTAACAGCCTGCTTGTAAAAAGGCGTTCGACAACTTCTTTTAGAGTGGGTAGCATTCCAGCGTGATGGTACGCGATGCCTTGCATTATGATAGGCCGTATTTCTTCAGCCGTTTTATCATTCATGAGATCATAACGCGCCAAGAGTTCATCATAAAGCGTGACGATTTGTTTGCGTTCTGTTTGTCGTAGCAAATCAAAATGCATCGCGTCCCATGCGAGTTGAGCGGTTTTCTTTCGACTGAACGCAAAATAAACAGCGGGAAGTTGGTTTTCTCCTATTAAGTGATTGAGAAGCGCCCACAATTTATTGGGGAGAGCTCGCGGAGCACGAAACCCGCGTCTGCGTTCGCGGCTTGATAATTGCCAATTATCACGCTGCATATAACCTTCTTTGCGAAGTGATTTTGTATTAGTGATTATTTTGTTTTGACACTGAAATGAAAAATGAAGAGGGACGGGACGGTGAGATTCTTCAATCACAACGAAAGAGCGGTTGTGTATTTGTTCAAGCCAAGCGGCAAGTTCTCTGACGTTTGGGATAGTCGCGCTTAACGCTAGAATGTGAATATGCGGCGGAGTAAAGAGCAAGGCTTCTTCCCAAACTGTTCCGCGCTCTTGATTGTCTAGGTAATGAACCTCGTCAAAAATTACCCACGCGACATTTTTAATTCTTTTTGCGTCTTCCAAAAGCGAGTTTCTATAAATTTCCGTGGTCATGATTCGTATGGATGCTTCAGGATTAATTGAAACATCGCCTGTCAAAATTCCGACAGAATCTTTACCAAAACGGTTTTGAAAGTCGCGAAATTTTTGATTGCTAAGGGCTTTTATCGGCGCGGTATAAATTACGGATTGTCTTTTCGATAGAGCCTTCTCAATGGCGTTTTCCGCTATAAGAGTTTTCCCCGAGCCCGTTGGGGCGGAAATGAGGAGACACTGCTCTTTTCCTATTTCTTCGATGGCTTTAAGTTGAAATGGGTCAAGTGTAAAAGGCATAGCCGCAAGTATAACGCAAAGTGTTTGGTAAAAATAGCGGGCTGTGTTTTTGGGGCGTTATTTTAGGTTGCGGCAGCAGCAAAGTTCGTCTAGTCTATCGCGGTTTATTAATAATTTTGCGGGCGGTTTTAAAGAAATAAAGAAAGTTAAAATATGAGTTTTTTAAAGGCGGGTTTTATTTTTGTTTTTGCAAGTTTGTGTTTTTTTACGCAAAAAAACATTGCTTCAGCGGATGACGCGGCAGAAGCTACTCCCGCATTGACTTTGCTCGGCGCGTCCCTGCCCGTAGAGCAAGAACAGGTTAAAGAGGCTGCCGCTGAAGCAGCTGATCCTCTCCCGCCTATTGTGGAGTCCCAAGCGTATAAAGCATTTTTGAAAAAGCCTGTGAATAATCTTTCTAAAATGTTTTGTATTTTGAATTATTTCCGTCCGCTTTCCGCTTCGGTTAGATATGAAGGCATAGATTATCCAATGGCAATCGCGTATCCCGCGGGAATGATTTATTTGATGACGCATTATAAAAAAGAAGAGCCTGTCGATTGGGCGGAACAAAATTGCTATCGCTCGCTCATTAAAAACGAAATAATTTATCTGAAATTAGAAGATGGGGAAATGCTTGTCCTGCGGGATGTTTTGCTTAATAAATTTGCAGAACTTGAAAAAGCGATTGCTGCTGGGGCGCAAGCGCAAGGAGACGTGAAAAATGTCTATGGACGTTAAGGCCGTGAGGTCGCAAGAGCTTGCGCTTGTCGGATATGATAAGGATAAAAATCTTTTGGAAATAACGTTTAGACGCGGCGGCGTTTATCTTTATCGCGATGTTCCCCAAAATGTTTACGAATCACTTTTGCTAGCGGAATCTCTCGGCATATTTTTCCAAAAAGAAATTAAAGAAAAATACATTTGCGAAAAAATCCGCTAGAGTTTTAATGATTTAATTTTTTTACTTGCGCCGCTGCCCATTTTTACATTATGGCTAGTCCTTCTGAAAAATGAGAATGGATTGGTTTTAAACCTGACGCGCAACTTGTTGCGATATTTCCCACGAAAGACTTGGAGCATGCTTAAGCATAACTCTAAAGGAAATCTATGAAAGAATTCTCTGCCGCAATTATTGGCGGCGGAATTTCAGGTCTTAGTCTTGCCCGCCTTCTAATAAAAGAAAAAAACATCCCTTCGCAATCTCTGCTTTTATTGGAAGCGAACAACCGACTTGGCGGAATTATAGAAACATATCAGCGAAAAGGGTTTGAAATAGAAGCCGCAGTTGACAGCATATCCGCCGGCAGCCGCAAAACGCAAGAGTTCTTAAAATCGTTGAATGTTTTTTCTCAGGCAAAAACAGTTTTCCCTTTGATGAAGCGGATAGGGATTAGAAAGGAAAATGGGGAAGCGTATCTTTTTAATAAAAAAATATTGTTTTTAAAATATGAGGGTTTGACGGCGCGAGAAAAAATTAGAGCTATTTTGGGTGTTTTTATGGCGCGTAAAAGATCAAACAAGGAGTCATTGGCGGATTTTTTTTCTAGCCGATTTGGAGAAGGTTTTTTCAAAAAAATAGTAAAACCTATCGCCGAAGGGCTTTTTATGTCGCCGGCAGAAGCTCTTGCCGCCGAGGTTTGCTTTGCGAATGATTTTGAACTAAATAAATCAAAAGCCAGCTTGTTCTATAATTTTACGGAAGGACTTGAAACGATAGTTTGTGCGATAAGAAAAGAAATAAGCCAAGCAAATGTGCTTTTGAATTCCAAGGCGGCGGCAATAAGTAAGCCGCGTAACCAGTGGATTGTTGAAACGGCGGGCGGCGAAAAGTTTTTTTCTGACAAGATTTTTTTGGCTGTCCCGCTACGAGAGTCCGCGGAATTATTAAAAAATGTGGACGCGGACATTTGCGGTGAAATAGAAAAAATCACATTGCAGGATATCGCAAGCGTTGGAATGATTTTTAAAAAAAGTGATTTGCCAGAGCCGTTGCGAAAACGGTCAGTTTGGGTTTCGGCGAATATTGGCAAAAGCTCGTTTGATTCTCTTAAAGTGCTGGAATATAAAAACGATGAGGAATTATTGTTTTTGAGAGCGTTTGTCGGTTCCGGATTCCATGGAGACGGGTTGAAATTGAATGACTCGAATTTGGAAAGAGAAGTTTTATCAGAGATTAAAATGAAATGGGGAGTTTTAAATAATCCGCTTTTGACAAATATAAAACGATACGAAAAAGTTTTCCCCTGCTATGATATTGAATATTCTGCCAGAGTTAATAAAATAAAAAATCTTCTAAAAAGACACCAAGGGCTTTATATGCTTGGCAGCAGATTTGGCATCGCGGGCTGTATTGGTGAGGCGCGGGAAATTGTTCAACAAATTTAAATTATAAAGAGGTGGCAAGTGAAAGATATTAAAATTACTTTGTCTGAAAAAGAAATTCCCAAGAAATGGTATAACCTCGCGGCTGATTTGCCTACACCGATACTTCCTCCAGTAACGCCGGACGGCATACCTGTTTCGCCTAAAATGCTTGAAAAAATTTTCCCTAATAATTTGATAGACCAAGAGATTAGCACGGACAGATGGATCGATATTCCCGAAGAGGTTTTGGGAATGCTTACGCGCTGGAGACCCGCGCCTCTTCGCCGAGCGGTCTTTCTTGAAAAATATTTAAAAACGCCCGCGAAAATTTATTATAAAGACGAAAGCGTCAGCCCTGCCGGAAGTCATAAGCCTAATACGGCGGTCGCGCAGGCTTGGTATAACAAACAATTCGGCATAAAGAAACTGACCACTGAAACAGGCGCGGGGCAATGGGGAAGCGCGATTGCTTTTGCCGCGAAGTTAGTCGGGCTTGAATGCAAAGTGTTTATGGTTCGCATTAGTTTTGAGCAGAAGCCGTTTCGTAAAAGTTTGATGAGAGTTTGGGGCGCCGACTGCATTGCCAGCCCAAGCAATGAAACGCAAGCAGGCAGAGACATTTTAAAACGCGAGCCTAAAACTCCGGGAAGTCTTGGTATTGCTATAAGCGAAGCTATAGAAGTGGCTGTCGGCGATCCAAGCGGACAAACTCGTTATTGTCTCGGCAGCGTTCTAAATCACGTTATGCTGCATCAAACAATAATCGGGCTTGAGGCGAAAAAACAATTAGCGCTTGCTGGAATAAAAAAACCGGACATAGTAATAGGCTGCGCGGGCGGCGGTTCTAACTTTGCCGGTCTTTCGTTTCCATTCGTGCAGGATAAAATTAATGGTGAGAAAATTCGCATTATCCCCGTTGAGCCGACAGCGTGTCCGACTCTTACGCGCGGACCATTTAGTTATGACCATGGCGATGTGGCAAAAATGACGCCGCTTTTTCCTATGCACACATTGGGACATCATTTTATTCCAGAGCCGATTCACGCGGGCGGGCTTCGGTATCACGGAATGTCGCCGCTTGTAAGTCAAGCTGTTGTGGAAGGGCTTCTTGAACCGCGGGCTGTCGACCAGCTGAAATGTTATGAAGCCGCGCTTTTATGGGCGCAGACAGAAGGAACGGTTTGCGCGCCGGAAACAAGCCATGCCATTGCTTGCGCGATTGAGGAAGCGGTAAGAGCGAGAGAAGAAGGGAAGGAAAAAACAATTGTTTTTTGCTATAGCGGGCATGGGCTTATGGACTTGGCGGGTTATGACCGATATTTGAATGGAGAGTTGAAAGAATATTCTCTGCCTGAAGATTTGCTAAGGGAATCTATTGCCGGTATCAATCATCACCCGAAACCTGAAATTAGAAAGAGTGGGAAATGGTAAAAAAAATATTAGCAATGTTTTGTTTTTTGGGATTTTTTGCGGGCTGCTCCGCGCCGAGCGATTCCATTCCTGATATTCCGCAAAATCACCCCGCGCAAAAATTTTATAAGTCCGCGCAAACCGGAATGCTGTCGGACAAAGTCTGTAAAGATTTGAATGGGCGGGTGGATATTTCTGCCAGCGCGATAAACGAAGGCGATAAATTTTTGAAGGCGAAAGATATTTTGCCGGGAGTTTTTTTATTCAGCCCTAAGGATTCCAACAGAAAATATCTTGGAGTTTCATTTATGCAATATAGCGGATTTATTCAAATTCCAAAAGTTTGTTATTGGGAAAACTAGCTGCCGATTCCCCAAGCGAGAATGTTTTGTTCCTGCCACGAAACTATAGACGGCGCGCCTGAAGCAGTAGAGCTGGAAAGTCCAAGCAGCGCCTCATCAAAATGGATTTTGCCGCTGCCGCTTAGCGTTGTAGATTTACTAACCACCGCGCCATATACGCCGCCGTTTCCCGTGATGGCGACATCGCTATCCGGCGCGTATATGGTTCCATAAAAAGCACCGCTGCCTTCAATTGTTACTTGATGATTTCCCGTTACATAAAGTTGAAAATTTGCCGGGACATTGTCTTGAGTTCCAAACCCAGCTCCCGCGATTTTTACATCGCCGTCGACAAAAATGATTACTGGACCTTGCGCCTGCACGCTTCCAGACCCGCGAATTTCGTAAGAAGAATAATGGTATGTCCCGGCAGGCAAATAAGTTGTTAAGTAAGTAGAAGATTGAAATGCTCCTGACGATGCGACAGGAGCGGCGGGAACAGGGTCATAGGTTTGAGCTTCGGCCGCTACCGCCACGCCTCCCGTGATGTAATTTGTAACAACATTGCCATACCATGGAGGGAAATAAACTGTTGAAGAAGGAGTTCCTCCGGGGCCGATGGTTGCTATGCCGTTAATTTTTACGCTGCCGTCCACATAGACAGCGCTTGCCGTTACGGCGTTTGTCGCAACATTCGCGCCGCTATTTTTTTGGGTATTTTGATAAGTGCCGTCATTGGAATTATAACTGTCTATGAATGTCCCGCCTGTTAATTTAATTGATGTTGAGGCAAAGACGGCAAACTTAAAAACGCTTGCCGCGGCCGTTCTTGTATAGACGGTAATAACAGAGCGTTGAAACGCGCGCGCTGAAGGCTCGTCCGTTGGAGCAAAACCTATGGATGTGATTGCGCGGACATCGGGCTGCCCGGAAGGCGTTGTTACTTCTACGGTAAAACCGCCTTTCATAAAATTGGTGGACATATCAACAAAGTCCGCCGTCCCGGCATATGATGAGCTGGTCGAAAGTTGTTTGAGGGCAAAGTCGACGCCGGATTCCGCCATAGCGAACGCGATGGTTTTGTTCCGGTTTCTTTCAGACGCGGCTATAAAAGCATTGCTTCGCGCGAAATATGCCAAAGAAAAAATAGCAAGTTGGGTGATGACAAGATAAACAGTTATTAGAACAAATCCTTTTTGGGAATGGAAAAGAAAGTTTTTCATGAGTTCCTCACTTTCGCCTGCGCCACCAATTTAAGAGGAGTTGCTGGAATCGCGCGGCCCGAAGGCAAAGTTTTTTGAGCTTGAATGGTAATAGTGATAATTTTCGGCGGAATTGTATCGCTTGTAAACTGCAACCCCACAATGTTGTTGGCTATCACGGAAGTCCTTCCGGAAGTTGAATCTGTTCTGATAATTTGGCGGCTGTTTGTCTCTCCTAGCGCGTATTGAATAATGTGCGCTTCTGACCATTTGACGGAATAATCAGCGTTGACAAATTCGTTCGGATTGGGAACTTGCAATTGAATAGATGCCATGTCTTCGCTTATGGAGATTTTGCTTGGAGCAGTCGCGCGGATTTCCTGCAGCATTTTGTTCATGCCGTTTCTAACGGAGTCTTGAAGCGTCATGCGCGCTTGGCCTAAATTGGTTTGTTCCGTGCCGATACGGAAAATAATAAAAATACCAAGGACGATAATCGATGAAAGAGCTACGGCTATAAGCAATTCTAATGTCGTAAAAGCTCGGGCGTTTTTTTTGTGAGTATTCATGTTTTCACCTCTGCCCTATTAAAGTCCGAAGCGAAGCCGTGAGCGTTTTTTCCGTATTAGATTCCCACGAGACTGTTATCAAAACATATAAAAGATCGTCCGTTGGATTGTCGTAGTGAACAAGAACTTGTTCTTCAGGTAAACTTGTGAACCCCGTTACTAGGCCGTTTTGCGGAAAAGCGGTTGTAACATTCGTAGGGAATGAGCCGGTTTGAGAAGCGGTTCTCATTTGTTCTATGACGCGATACGCGTCCTGCACCGCTACTGTCCGTTCAAACGCTTCCTGCGAATTTTTTTGTATGATTAAATTAGCGCCGACATATCCAGAAATAACAAGCGCCGCAACAAACAGGGCAATGATTACTTCTACAATAGTAAAACCACGAGACTGAATTTTGCGGTTTTTTATTATCATATTAACCTCTTCATATTCTATAAACAGTATACACTGCTACATAAAATAAATATACTTTCCAAAACTAGTAAATAAAATCTTTTTATATTTTAAAAAGTCTTTTTTATAAAAATAACTAGCAAATTTAACCTATGGTAACGGCTCGTTTATGGCATTCCGCTTTTGCGACAATTCGCAAAGACAGGAAGTATTGCAATCTTACGGTTGCTGTCATTCCGCGCGGTGTTTTTTAACATCGTGGAATCCAAAACAGCTGCGACATTTCATTAACGGCTAAAAACCATAAAATTTCAATTCTTGATTTTTCCAATAAATGATAAAATGTGAAAGTTTTTAAAGTTTTTTAACCAAAGGAGAAATAAGGAGAAATTATGAAAACGATAGGTAAAATTTTGGTTAGTTTTTTAGTGACGGTTGTGGCACTTTTGGCTGTCCTTTTCTTTGCGCGCAATATTATCGTAAAAGCAGCGGCGGAAACAGTTACGCCGATAGTTCTTGGTACGCCGCTTAAACTACAAAAAGTGGATATTAATTTTGGGAAGACCTATGTTAATTTGGAAGGTATCGTTTTAAAAAATCCCGATGGTTTTCATGGTACCGAACTCGTCAATATTCCTAAAATACTTGTCGACTATAATTTGAGCGATATTCTTCGCAAGAATTATCACTTGGAAGATCTCGAATTCGATATGCGACAGTTTACCGTAGTGAAGAATGATAAAGGCGTTTTGAATCTTGATCATTTTATTAAAGAGCAGCAAGGTGACAAAAAACAAACTACAACGGCTCCGGAAACAAAAAAATCCGAGCCACAAAAATCCGCTGAAACGTTAAATGTGCAAATTGACAGATTCCGTTTGAAAGTGGGCAAGGTAGTTTATATCGATTATTCGAGCGGCAAGGCCGATTCAAAAGAATTTTTGATTAATCTCGATGAAACTTATCAAAATATCACGGATTTTAAAAAACTTGGCGCGTTGATTGTTTTTAAAATTATGACTAAGTCATCACTCGCCAATCTTGCTAATTTTGATGTCTCAAGCCTTGGCAATAGCGTCGTTGGAATTGCCGGCGGAGCGACAAAGTTGGTTGGGCAGGCCGCAACTACAGCTACTGATACCGCAAAGAATGTCGTCGCGACTGTAACGAACGTTCAAGATACAGCCAAGCAAACAAAAGAGTCCGCATCCGCCGCGGTAAAAGACGTTACTACAGGAGTAAAAGACGCGGCTGACAGTCTTAAGGGCCTTTTTAGTAAAAAATAAAATGTAGCTTTACAAGAAGGATGAAAGAATGCCCGATCGCGAAAAGGAACTTCAAGCGATTCTTCGTATTACGGAAAAAATTAACGGGGGCAAACTTTTAGATGAAGTTTTAGACGAAGCCTATGTGGTTTTGAAGGAAGTAATTCCTTATGACCGCATAGGCTTTTCTTTTTTAGGCGAAAACAATACTGTGTTGCGTGCTTATTGGATACGCTCGGAGCATGAGCAGTTAGGCCTCGACAGAGGCTATTTTGCCAATATGAAAGGAAGCAGTCTTGAAACGATTTTAACGACAGGCGAGCCGCGAATTATCAATGATTTGGAAAAATATCTTGAGTCTCACCCTAATTCCAATTCGACACAAAAAATAGTTGCCGAAGGAATTCGCTCCAACCTAACTTGTCCGCTTGTTGCCATGGGAAAACCCGTGGGATTTATTTTCTTTTCCAGCCGTCAAGTCGCCGCTTATGAACAAGCTCATGTTGATTTTTTTAAGCAAATTGCCGCTCAACTTTCGCTCGCGCTGGAAAAAAGCCGTTTATATGAAGAAGCCTTGCGCGCCAACGATTTGAAAAATGAGTTTCTTGGAATTGCCGTGCATGACCTAAGAAGTCCGCTGACAGTGATAAAAGGTTATGCCGACCTTTTAACGCAAGGCCTAATTGGTGAAATTTCTAATGATCAAAAAAAAGCAATAAAAACAATACAGCGCAATTGCGATAATATGCTGGCTTTTATTAACGACCTTTTAGATGTTAGCGCAATTGAATCAGGCAAGGTATCCATAAATATTCAAACTGTGAATTTAAAAGCGTATTTAGAAGAAGTTTTGAAAAATAATATTTTTATTACGCGGGCGAAATCAATTGAACTTATTTTGCAAAATGAAACGCCCGAGAACATTTTGGTTCCAATGGATACTAAGAGAATAGACCAAGTTTTAAATAACTTAATTACCAACGCCGTAAAATTTTCTCTTAAGGGCAAAAAAATAATTATGCTCGCGAAGCAAGCCGGCGATAACGTTTTAATTTCTGTCATTGACGAAGGACAGGGGATCCCGCGCTCCGAAATTCCCAAAATGTTCCAATATTTTGGAAAAACAAGCGTTGTGCCGACAGCGGGTGAAAAATCCACGGGGCTTGGGCTCGCGATTTCCAAAAAAATTGTGGAAGCGCATAGCGGAAAAATTTCTGTTACAAGCGAGATGGGCAAAGGCTCCGCTTTTTCTTTCACGCTTCCGCTAACTTCAAAATAAATTTATGCTAAGTTTAGAAATCAAAGCACGGTTGAAAAATCCCGCAAAAGTCCGCGAAATTCTCCTTAAGAATAGCGCGGTTTCTAAAGGAACGGACTATCAAAACGATACATATTTTGATTCGCCGTTTGGCAGGCTAAAGCTTCGCGAAGGCAAAATCGAAACCGCGCTTATTTTTTACAAACGTGAAAATAAAAAAAAATCAAAACAATGCGAGTCAGTTCTTTATAAGACTCAAGCCGCTCGCGGTTTGAAAAAAGTTTTGGAGAGCGCGCTTAAAAAAACCGCGGTAGTTCGGAAACGGCGTGAAATTTATTTTATCGGCGCCGCGAAATTTCATATTGATAAGGTTGAGAAATTAGGAAGTTTTGTTGAAATAGAAGTTTTTGAGCGAAAAGGGAAACGAGACGCGGCTAGTCTTAAAAAGGAAAGTCTTTACTATCAAAATCTTCTAGGTATTAGTTCCGCCGATTTGCTCTCTGATTCCTACAGCGATCAGCTGCTGAAAGTGAAAAACAAAATCTAACTCGGCCAATACGGACCGTTGTATTGATTCAAAATTCGGGGCGTTAAATCGCGGTCAAGCGCCAATTGAATTTGCAGATGTTTTGAACCCCACAATCCATGCTCCGCTTCAAAAACTCCTGTGAGATGCGTTCCGCAATATTCGCAGCCGCCGTCTTTTTTAAGATGCCAATCGGTGATTCTAAATTCTTTACGGCATATTATTTCGCGGCCGCAATAATGGCAAAAAGTGTTCTGCGTTTTGGGGTCGTGAATATTACTTGTGTAAACATATCGGAGTCCGCTTTTCAAAGCCCATTTGCGCGCTTTGACAATATCTGCCGGACGGGTTGACGCGTAATACCTCATTTCATTGCTGGGTAAAAACGCGCTCAGATGAAGCGGCGTGTCGGGCGAAAGGTTTTGAGCAATCCATTCTGCCATTTGTCTAATTTCGTTTTCATTGTCATTAACGCCGGGAATAAGAGGCGTTGTGATTTCAAGCCAAGTAGATGTTTTCTTTTTTACATATTCAAGAGTTTCTAAAACGGGTTTTAATTCTCCTCCGATATAGTCCTTATAAAATTCTTCTGAAAACCCCTTGAGAGAAACAAGCGCGGCGTCCATTTCTTTATAAAATTCTTCCCGCGGTTTAGGAAGAACATAGCCGTTTGTAATCGCGACAGTTTTTATTCCTTCCAAACGCGCTAGGCGCGCGGTCGCGACGGCAAACTCGTGAAAAATTATTGGCTCATTGCGAGTAAACGCTAGCGCGTGGCAATTAAGAGATTTTGCCGCCTTGACTATTTTTTCCGGAGGGGCGAGCGTAAGTTCAGCATTTTTGACTCCGCAATGACTCAAAAGATAATCTTGGCAAAATTTACATTTGAGATTGCAGCCGGCGGTGCCAAACGACATAACGGGCGTGCCGGGAAAGAAATGGAAAAGTTGTTTTTTTTCAATCGGATCAATAAAAAATCCGCTGGAAAGGCCGTAGGTCATGGCAATGAGGTCTTTGCCGTCAAATCGGCGGAATTGACACTCTCCAGATTGGTCTTCTTCTAAAACGCAGCGTTTAGGACAAAGCTCACATTCTATTTTTTTGTCCGATATTTTTCTCCAGAATTTAGCTATATTTGATGGCTGCGGCATAAAACCTTTCTTTAGAAGTATACATTCTTTCGGCAAAATCGGTTAAAATACTGACCTTTTTAAAAAGGATTTTTAGCAAAATATGTCAAATACTTATCGGGATAAACCACATAAACATAAAAAACAAATTCGCGATATTTCCGCTTCCCCCAAACCAGAAAAAAAAGAGCGGGAAATTTGGGTCGGCGAGCAGGCGGTTGTTGAAAAACATTTTTTGAAAATGACGCGGCTTTTAAGAAACGAAGAACGCGCCGATGACGAGAGATTTAAAGCCGATGTTTTGGATAGATTGCCGGATGAACAAGAGCGGCGCGGGAAAGCGTTGTTTCGTCTTGAACTTGTAGAAACGCATTTTAGTCCATCGGGACAAAAACTTCTTTCATTCGCTCTTAAAAACGGGCGGCCGCTTCCGCGCTACACGCTGATGCCCGGAGATGTTGTTATTCTTTCAGGATTTCAAACCCCGCTTGTGGATTGCCCCTCAGGAACGGTTTATGAAAAAGACCGAATGAAAATTATTATAGCGTTTAACCGCGCGATTCCTTCTTGGGTAGAAAGCGAAAAAACATTTCGGGTTTCGCTTTCCGCGAACAAAAACACTTACGAGCGGATGTATGAAACCATTCATGTGGTTAACACGGCGGAGCATTCTACGCTTTCAAATGTCAGGGACATTAGTCTTGGACTTAAAAAACCTACTTTGCTGGATGCCGTTTCTCAGTCAGTTTTAAACGGTTTTGACGCGAGGCTAAACGCTGAACAAAATGAAGCTGTCCGCGGTGCGCTTGAAGCAAAAGAAATTTTTTTAATTCACGGTCCGCCGGGAACGGGGAAGACTCGGGTGCTGGTTGAAATTGTTAGACAAGCGGTTTTACAAAATCAAAGCGTTCTTTTGTCCGCGCCCAGCAACGCGGCATGCGATCATCTTGTTGAGTGCCTCGTTGCCGCTAAAATTCCTGTAACAAGACTTGGGCATCCTGCGCGAGTAACAGAACGAATTCGAGAACATACGCTCAGTTATAAACTCTCAGCGCATCCGCTTGCGAAAATGATAGACCAAAACGAATTTGCTCTTGAACAAATAGAGCGTCAAAAAGAACGCAGGCAGGATAGACGAGTGATGAGTTGGGAAGAACGCCGTGAAATGCGGGATGAAATTCATCGTTTGAGGGACGACACAAGAGAGCTTAAGACGCAAATTTTTAAACAAGTTTGGAACGCGTCCGATGTGGTCGTGGCGACGCATATCGGCTGCGGCGATTCTTTGATACGCGCCAAAGCTTTTGACTGGGTGATTTTGGACGAAGCGACGCAAGGCATAGAGCCGGCGACCTGGATACCCATGAGGCACGGGGGAAAAATTGTTTTGGCGGGAGACCATGAACAATTGCCGCCGACGGTTTTTTCTCATCGCGCGAACGAGCGCGATTTGAGTTTTACGCTATTTGAAAGGTTGACCGCGGTATTGCCTAAGGGTTTTAAAATTCGTCTTGAACGGCAATATCGAATGAATGAAAAAATTATGAGATTTTCTTCAGATGAGTTTTATGACGGAATGCTTTTGGCGGATGAGACCGCGCGCGGTATAACGCTTAAAGATTTGTGCCCGGCAATTTTAGAAGCGGATAATGATTCTGTTATATGGCTTGATACGGCGGGAATGGGATATGAAGAAGAAATCGAAGTCGGGACAGAAAGCAGATATAACTCTCAGGAAGCAAAATTGGTCGTGCAGGAATTAAATAGATTGCTTGCAAACGGCGTTAAGGCAAAAGACATTGCTGTTATTAGCCCATATAGCGCGCAAGTAAAACTTTTGACTAGTCTTATTTTAGGAGACAGAGAAGACTTGGGTGATTTAGCGGAGCTTGAAATAGACAGCGTTGACGCTTTTCAAGGCAGAGAAAAAGAAGCCGTCCTGGTGTCTCTTGTTAGGTCGAATGCCGATGGAGATTTGGGATTTCTAAAAGATATTAGGCGAATGAATGTTGCGATGACGCGAGCGAAACGAAAACTTATTTTTGTCGGGGACAGCGCCACGCTTTCCGCTGAAGGATTTTATGAACGCTTTGTCGGTTATGTCGAGTCCATCAATGGCTATAGAAGCGCGTGGTCGAGTTAGATGCGGAGTTGCATTAACAAAATGTATTAACTAGATTGCCTCATTTGACGTAAAGGCGTAAACAACGAACACAAAAATTTTTAAATTTTGAAAATACTAGGCAGCGGAGTTTGGAATGTTTTTGTTTCGCGCGTTCGCGGATGCGTGAACGATAAAAAATAAGCGTGAAGCGCGAGGCGTTTAAAAGGATTTGTTTTTGCTCCGTATTTCGTATCTCCCGCTATGGGGCAGCCAAGACTTGCCAAATGAACACGAATTTGATTTTTCCTTCCCGTTTTGAGTTCCACCTCGACAAGAGAATAGGATTTATTTTCACTAATGACTCTGTATAAAGTTACGGCATCACGGGCATTCGGGCGGCTTTTTGACGCGACAAATACTCGTCTAAACGCGTCTTCGCAAAGCGGGGCATCGATTACGCCGCTCTTTCTATCCGGGCAGCCTTCTGCCACAGCGTAATACCTTTTTGTCGCTGTTTGCCAATTCTCCTGAAGAGCTTTTTTTGCCTGCTCCGTTTTTGCAAAAACAATAAGGCCTGAGGCGTCGCGGTCAAGACGGTGAACTATGAAAATACGATTTTTCTTATCTTGCAAACGGACATATTCAGTCAGCTTGAAATAAAGCGTTTGGCGTTTTTCTTCTTCCGTTCCCATCGTGAGAAGTCCCGAAGGCTTTTCTACTACCAAAATATCCGAGTCCTCAAAAATAATTTTTAACCGCAAATCCTCTCTGGATTTTTGGGCAATACTTTGATTTTTATCAAGGATTTCGACAATGTCGCCGGCGGTTAACTCTTCGCGGTAAAAATGAGTTTTTTCACCGTTTACAAGAATTGCGCCAAATTTTAAAAGTTGTTTTATTTTAGTTTTGTTGAGTAAGGGGGAACGAGATTGCAGCAAAAAATCCTGCAGCAAACAATCAGCCGCCACAGTAAAACGCCGCACGGTTTATCCTAAAATTTGCGTGATAAAAAAGTTGGGGAAAACACCAAATACGATTGTTGCTGCCGCTAAAATCCAAAGAAGCGCGGATAAAGCAAAGGAAGGTTCCCCAAGAATTGGCTGATCGCTTGAGGATAGATACATTAAGCGGACAACGCGGAAGTAATAATAAACTGCGACCACGCTGTTGATTGCCGCCGCAACGGCGAGCAAAATGGCGTTTGATTCAATCGCCGCGGCAAAGACATAATATTTTCCTATAAAACCCGCGAGCGGCGGAATACCCGCGAGAGACAATAAAAAGACTGTTAGCAAAGCGGCTTGCGCGGGCGCGCGCTTAGCAAGTCCTGAAAAAGCATCAAGCGTTCCGTCTTGAGTTTTTTCTTCGACAAAAGCGATAACGGCAAACGCTCCAAGATTTGTGAAAAGATAAGCCGCGAGATAAATCAAAACCGCGTTCGCTCCGAGTCCTGAGGCGACTGCCAAACCCATCAAGATGTATCCAGCTTGCGCGATGCTGGAATAAGCGAAAAAGCGTTTGGCGTTGTTTTGCGAAATTGCCGTGAGGTTTCCAATGGACATTGTCAAAATGGAAATGGTTGTCAAAACAACAGACCAAAATTCGGCGTAAGCGATGAAAGCGGTCGCCAAAACACGCAGCAAAACAATAAAACCCATTGCCTTTGGTGCGACAGATAAAAACGCGGTTACGGGAGTCGGCGCGCCTTCGTAGACATCTGGCGACCAAAGATGAAACGGCGCCATCGCGACTTTGAACCCAAGTCCTGCAAAAAAGAATAGGACGGAAATCACCGCGATTGGATGAAATGAATCATGAAAAAGAGATACCATAATTTGCGGAAGTTCAAGAGAACCCGACACGCCAAAAATAAGCGACATTCCGTATAGCATCACGGCGGAGCAAACCGTCCCGAAAAGAAGATATTTAAGAGATGACTCCTTGGCTTTGGGATCGTTTTTTAAGAATCCGACTAAAAGATACGAAACAATTGAAACCGCTTCGACGCTTAAATAAATCATTAAAAGATTGTTTGCCGCACCGGCGCAAATAAGAAAAAACGCGACAAAAAGTAAAAGCGCGTAAAACTCGTTTGAATGATTTTTCTTAAGCGGGCTATAGGAAAACGCGAGAACAAGAGTAGACGCCGTGGCAAACAAAGCGATAAAGCGTGAAATGTTTGCTATCGCGTCAAAATAAAACATTCCAAAGAAAAGAGGCAGAGGAGAGTCTGTCTGGCGAGTTACCAAAAGCGTCGAGATGACTACAGTCAGGCAAAACCAGCCGATTATTTTTTTCGCGGATTTAAAAAAATCTAAAAATAAGGCAAGAAACGCTCCGCCGAGAAGAACAAATTCTGGAATGAAATATTTTAAACTCTCGATAGCGTTCATAAAAACTATCCCTTCACTATTTTGAGAAGACCATCAAGAGTGGGAATCATATAATTTAAAATAATTTTGGGATAAAGCCCGATTCCGAGAATGAAAACCATCAAAGGGACAAGAGTTAAAACTTCCGAAGTTTTTATGTCGGGCAGCGATTTCCATTTGTCGTTTAATTTCCCAAGCAGAACGCGCTGGACAGTATAGAGAAGATAAGCCGCCGCGAGAATAATTCCTATCGCGGCAAGACCTGTGATTATTTTGGAATATTGGTATGACCCAAGCATTACTAAAAATTCGCTTACAAATCCGCTTAATGCCGGAAGCCCGAGAGACGCCAGCGCGAAAAATGTGAGAAATCCGGAATAAACAGGCATTTGCGAGCTTAGCCCGCCAAAGCCGTTTAAGTCGCGAGTATGCGCGCGGTCGTATAAAACTCCGACAAGCAAGAATAACCCGCCCGTGATTGTTCCGTGCGTGAACATTTGAAGCATCGCGCCGCGGAATCCATCAGCGTTGAGCGCCGCGAGTCCAAGCAGCACAAAACCCATATGGCTGACGCTTGAATACGCGACCATTTTTTTGAAATCCGTTTGAGCGAGCGCGACAAAGCCGCCGTAAATTATGCCTGCTATGGCGAGCACTCCCATTGCCGGTTGAAACCATTTCGCGGCGTCAGGGAAAAGCGGATAACTAAAACGCAAAAAACCATAAGTTCCCATTTTGAGCAAAACGCCGGCAAGAATTACGCTTATCGGCGTTGGTGCTTCCACATGCGCGTCAGGCAGCCAAGTATGAAAAGGGAATATTGGAACTTTGATAGCGAAGCCTAAAAAGAACGCGAGAAATACAATTTTTTGGAAAAATAAATCGCGGGAAAATCCAACGAGCTGCGTTACATCAAATGTATGAACTGGCGCGGCAAAATAAACCGCTAAAATCCCAAGCAGCATAAAAAGACTGCCGGCAAGAGTGTAAAGGAAAAACTTGATGGCGGCATATTCGCGGCGAGGTCCGCCCCAAACGCCAATTAAAAAATACATCGGGACAAGGACTACTTCCCAGAACACATAAAACAGAAAGAGGTCAAGCGCCAGGAACGTTCCCATCATTCCTGTTTCAAGCAGTAAAAAGAGAAAATAATATTCCTTTTCTCTTGGACCTTTTGACGCGGCGTGAGGAAAAGAATTAAAGCAGGCGAGAAGGGAAATAAGCGCGGTCAAAAACACCATCGGGAAACTGATGCCGTCTGTCCCCACAAGATATTGAACGCCGAATTGCGGTATCCAGGCTAGCCGTTCTATCATCTGAAAATCGCTGATAGATGTCTGGAATTGCGTCAGCGCGTAAGCCGTAAGAGCGAATGTTACGGCAGTTGTTCCAAAAGCGATGAAGCGAAAAAACCGCGATAAACTTTTTGGCGTTAGCAAAATAATTCCGGCACCGATTAAAGGCGTAAAAATAATCCAAGACAAAATGTGAGACATTTTTTAATCTCCTTAATATTTGTATCGAAATCGAAAAGTAATTTGCAAAACAACTAGTTCGAGCAACAGGAAAATTTGTTACCAAAAATAAACCTCCGCTATTTCATGCGGCATTGTTTATTTTCTGGCAACAAATTTTCTTGTTGCCGCCGGCTGACAAAACCTGTTTGTTAAGTTTCTAAACCAACTTCAATTCCAGAATAATAAAAACAAGAAGCCCCAAAATCGCGAAAAGTAAGTAGTTTTGGATAAAGCCCGTCTGAAGACGCTTTGTAATATTGTTTAAAGAATGTGTCCAAGTTCCCGCAAGATTAACGAGAGCATCTATCACATTCGCGTCAAACCATTGTTTTACGCGGCTAATCCAGCCAGTCGCCGCCGCCGTTCCGTTTACCGCGCCGTCTATAACTTTGGAATCGAATGAAAAAAGTTTTTGTCCTAAAGCGTGAAAAGGCTGTATTAAAAATTTGGAATAAATTTCATCAATATAGAATTTATTGAGCGATAAGCGGTAGAGAACTGAAAAACGGGAAGCGATAGCGGCGGGAACGGATGTTTTTTTCAAATATAAAACAAACGCCAGCCCGATGCCAAGCACCGCCGCCGCGACAGAACAAGCCATTACAAACGCCGAAGGTTCGTATTCGGGATAGTGAGTCATTTTTGCCAAGAATCCTTGAAACCAATGATGCATAAAAGGCGAGCCGGGAAACCCGACAACAATGGAGCCGATAGCGAGACACCAAAGCGGCAAAGTCATTACGGCGGGTGATTCATGAGCGTGGACTGCGTGGTTGCGGGCTTTGCCGAAGAATGTTAGGAAAATAAGACGGAACATATAAAACGCGGTCATAAAAGCGGTCAAAAGAAGAATGCCGAACACCCAAAAATTTCCCGCGCCATACGCGGCGAGCAGAATCTCATCTTTAGACCAAAATCCCGAAAGCGGCGGGATACCAGCTATAGCAAGACTCGCGATAATAAACGTTGTTGCCGTATGAGGCATTTTTTTAAATAGGCCGCCCATTTCGCGAATGTCTTGAACATGTGAACCGTGAATTACGCTTCCCGCGCCGAGGAACAACAATGCTTTAAAAAACGCGTGTGTTATTAAGTGAAATGTTCCCGCGCCGAGGCTGGAGAGTCCAAGCGCCGCGACCATATAACCTAATTGTGAAATTGTCGAATAAGCGAGAACGCGCTTTATGTCGTTCTGCGTTAATGCGATAAATGCGGCTCCAAACGCCGTGATTGTTCCTATGGCGGTTACAATTGGAAATATATTGGGAACGGACATAAAAAGAGAAAAAGAGCGCGCTACAAGGAATACTCCCGCCGCGACCATCGTGGCCGCGTGAATTAACGCGCTGACTGGCGTTGGACCTTCCATAGCGTCAGGAAGCCAAACATGTAAAGGGAATTGCGCGGATTTTCCAATCGTTCCGCAAAAAATAAGAAGAGCGGATAAAACAAGAAGTCCCGCTGGGAAAGCTATCGCGGTTCCGTGATGGGCGGTAAGAAGCGACTGGATTTTTGCGAAATCAAAATATCCTACGGTTGTAAAAAGAGTCAAAAAACCGAGCAGAAACCCGACATCTCCGATACGCGTTGTTAAGAACGCTTTTTTGCTGGCGTTCGCGGCGGAATCTTTTTCAAAATAAAAACCAATCAAAAGATAAGAGCAGAGTCCCATAATTTCCCATGACATAAAAAACAAAAGATAATTATTGGATATGACAAGCGTAAGCATCGCGGACATAAAAAGTGAAACATAGGCAAAAAAACGGCTGTAACGCGCTTCTCCGCGCATATATCCCGAAGCGTAAATTTGAATAAGCGTTCCGACAATCGTTACCATAAAAAGAAGCGACGCGGAAAGCGGATCTATTAAATAACCGAATTGCAGAGAGTCTTGACCGATAGGAAGCCAAGAGAAACTATTCGCAAAATACGCGCCGTTAAAAGCCGCCCAGCAAACAGGAAGCGCTATGACGCAAGAAACCGCGCTCGCGATTATGGAGACGAGCGATGAACGTTCTTTTAAAAACCGTCCGGCAAAAATATTTATCACAAACGCGATAAACGGCAAAACGGGGACAATGCAAATTTGATTAGCGGTTGCGGCTACCATTTAAGTAAATTAACCTCATCGGTGTAAATTGTTTTTTTGACGCGATAAAGAGCGAGAACAATCGCGAGTCCGACCGCGGCGGCGGTCGCGGCAAGCGCTATTGTAAAAAGAGTAAATATTTGTCCTGTTTCGGGAGAAGCGGATGTGTATTTTGAAAAAGCGATTAAATTGATATTTGCCGCGTTAATCATTAATTCAATAGAAATCAAAATGCCGATGATGTTTCGGCGGACAAGCGCGCCGTATATGCCGATAGCAAACAACAAAAGAGAAAAAATTAAAATATGCTCAAGCGGTATCATTTCTCCTCCGAGGAATCTGTTTTGGCAATAATCACGGTTCCTATAAGCGCGGCGATAAGGACAACAGAGATTACTTCAAAAGGGAAAACATAAATTCCCATCAATGCCGTGCCGATTTCCATCACGCCCGCCGATGTTCTTTTCGCGGCTTCGATGATAGGCCAAGGCGTTGTGATAATAAGTTTTGCCATTACCACTACAAAAGCAAGAGACGCGATTATCGCGATGGGTAGTTGTTTGTTGGTTTGCTTTATTTTTATATTTGAAAAATTTTCCGTGAGCATAATGGCGAAAATAATCAAAGTGATAATTCCGCCCACATACAAAAGGATTTGAACCGCCGCGACAAACTCGGCGTGAAGAACAACGTAAATTCCCGCGATGCCGATAAGAGCGGCGGCGAGAGACAGAGCTGAGTGAAAGAGATTTTTAAACACAACTACGCCGAGCGCGAAAGCGAGAATTACGCCAAGTCCCAAATAAATACCAAGTTTTGTTAACAGCGCAAGAATTTCCATATAACCTTTTTGACTTTTACAAAGATGACGGACTAAAAAATAACAATAATGACAAACGATGCAGCAAAAAACACGAGGTTTGGCATAATGTTGTTTTTTAGTCCGTTGCTATGCCTACTCCTCAAACAAATATTCGCGTTTTTGCGGAACAAATGCTTTGTTTACTTTAACAAGCGCTCCAAACAAAATTGCGATAATAACAACCGAGCTAATCCAACCTATAACAGGTGATACGAAATACCAAAATCCCGCCAAAAGAATATTGGCTAAAACAAGCGGTAATAAAAATTTCCACGCGAAGTTCATTAAATGGTCAACGCGAAATCTGGGGAAGGTTCCGCGAAACCAAATCATCACGCAAACTAGAAACAACGTTTTCCCGAAAAACCAAATCCATGACGGCAAAATGGGACCTTGCCAGCCGCCAAGAAAAAGCGTTGCCGCGATACCGCAAAGAGTGAACGCATTCATATATTCAGCCATATAAAAGAGCGCGAATTTCATTCCGCTGTATTCAGTATGAAAACCCGCGACAAGTTCGGACTCCGCTTCAGGTAAATCAAATGGCGGACGATTGCATTCAGCGGTCGCGCATAAGAAAAATACTATGAAGCCAACCAATCCCCAAGGTGTGAAAATAAACCAGTTTAATCCCCAGAACGCGCCTTGTGATAACACAATGTCGTTAGTTGAAAGACTTCCAGCGATCATAATTGACGGAACTACAGCAAGCGTCATCGGCACTTCATAAGAAACCATTTGAGCCGCAGTTCTCATTCCGCCCAAAAAAGAATATTTGTTGCGGGACGCCCAGCTTCCCATAAAAATCGGAAGAATTGTAATAGATGAAACGGCAATGAAATAAAGAAGCCCGATGTTGAGATTGACGGCTGTCATTTTTTCACCGAACGGTACGACTACAAAAATCATTAAAGCGGGAACGACAGTAACGATCGGAGCGAGAAGATGAACAATTTTGTCGGCGTTTTCAGGAACTATATCTTCTTTTGTGAACATTTTGATACCGTCCGCGATTGGCTGCAAAAGACCCCATTTGCCGACTCGGTTTGGACCAATACGGTTTTGAATTCGTCCGATGAGTTTTCGTTCTAGCAGAGTGAGATACATCATGATTAGCGGACCGAGACACAAAATTGCCACGCCGCTTATTACGATGGATGCAACTCCGATAATCCAATCGGGAAGAAAAAGTCCAAGCAAAGACAAAACCCAACCCTTTGCGATAACAAAAATAAAATTTCCAAAATCGAGAACAGTATGCATTATTTAGTTGTATCCGTTGATTTTGCCTCAGCCGCCGCTTTCTTTTTTTCTTCCGCGAGTTTTCTTTTTTTGTCTACTTCGGCGGCTTTTGTAGGACGTATTTTTTGAAAATAGGAATTTGGTTTTGCCAAGTCTTTTATATCAGCGATGAGAGTTGTCTCGCGGTTTGGAACAGCAATTTCAAAAATTTTGTCCATAAAAATCGAATCGAACGGGCAGACATCTTCACAAATTCCGCAATTCATACATAAACCTTGATCAATTTTAAATACAGCGGGTTTTCTTACCGGTTTTCCCGCCGCGTCTTTTGCCATTTCGATATGAATGCATTTTGTCGGACATTCCCGTTCGCAAATCCCGCAAGCGACACAACGAATATTTTCTTCCGTTTCGTCATAAACCAAAAAGGGAAGATTACGGAAAGTCTCAATTTCTTTATCGTGTTGTTCGGGATATTCTACCGTTACCAGCCCGCCATTTTCAGGTTTTTTTAAATATGAAAAAATAAAATTCTTAAGCGTTACCATCATTCCTTTGAAAATGCCCATGCCGAATAAACTCATCGATCGGTCTCCCCAAGAACAATGTCAATACTGCCGAGAATAATAATCGCGTCCGCTATTTTCTGTCCCAAACACATTTCTTCTAAGAATGACAAATTGATAAGAGAAGGCGCACGGACATGATAACGCCAAGGCTGCGGCGAGCCATCGCTTACAAGATAAAATCCAAGCTCTCCTTTAGGAGATTCTGTTCTCGCGTAAGCGTCTCCAACGGCGGGTTTGAAATTGCGCGGCATTTTTAGATACACGAGAGTTTTCGGGTTTATAAAATCGCCGTTAGGAATTCCGGCTAAAGCTTGCGACAATATTTTTAAACTTTCTCTGATTTCAAGAAGACGGACGTAATAACGGTCGTAAACATCGCCGACTTTTCCAAGCGGTATTTTAAAATCAAACTTTTTATAAACGCTGTAGCCGTCAATTTTGCGGATGTCGTAATTAACGCCCGACGCGCGAAGTATGGGGCCGGAAAGTCCGGCGCCTATCGCGTCGCTCGCTTTTAATATGCCGACATTTTGGCAGCGCATACAAAGAATTTCGTTTTGTGAAAGAAGCGTTTCAAACTCCTTTAAGAATGACGGGAAACGGTCAACAATTTGTTTTACGCGTTCGAGTTGTTCCTTTGTTATATCGCGTTTGACGCCGCCGATGCGGAAAAAATTGCACATAAGCCGCGAGCCGGTGATTTCTTCAAACAAATCAAGAATATGTTCGCGTTCGCGGAAAGCGTAGAGAAGAGGCGTAAAAAACGCGCCTAAATCGTTAAGCATAAATCCAATAACGGTTATGTGATTAACTACTCGGGCAAGTTCTGCCATTATGACGCGTAAATATTCCGCGCGTTCTGGGACTTCGACATTACCAAGTTTTTCAACCGCCATCGCGTACCCGAAATTATTCGCGAGGGAGTTCACATAATCAAGGCGATCGGTATAAGCCATGATTGCCGAATAGGGAAGATTTTCCGCGATTTGTTCGTGATTGCGGTGAAGATACCCAAAAACAGGTTTTAGTCCGCAAATTTTCTCGCCTTCCAATTGAACGGTCATACGAAACACGCCGTGAGTAGAAGGGTGCTGGGGACCAAAATTCACTTCCAAAGTTGATTTTAAAGTTGTATTTTCCAAAATAATTTAAACTCTCGGTTGAATCGCCTTTTCACTTATCGCGCGTTTGCCTGACGAACTCAATTCTTTAGCCTTAGCACGCGCTTGTTCCGGGACTTTGACATTGTGTTTATCGAGCCAGTCGATGTCGGTCGCCTCCAAAACGTCAGTGTCTTCTTGTATATAATCTTTACGCAAAGGGAAACCGACAAATTCTTCCCACATAAAAAGCCGTCTTAAATCGGGATGCCCCGAAAATTCAATTCCAAATGTGTCAAATGCCTCGCGTTCCTGAAGTTCCGCGCTTTTGTATAGGGAAACAAGAGAGGGGATTGGGGACGAATCTTTTTTGACTCTGACGCGAAGGACAAGTGCGGAGGATTTTTTTTCTATGGAATAAAAATGA
This sequence comes from uncultured bacterium, assembly GCA_964410905.1. GTDB lineage: Bacteria > Omnitrophota > Omnitrophia > Omnitrophales > Aquincolibacteriaceae > Aquincolibacterium. The sequence goes on from CAYPIR010000008.1 coordinate 55,393, forward strand.
TAAACAGATTCTAAAAAATCCAAATAATCAACAGCCGTGATAGAAGATAAATAATTAAATTTGAGTTTTTCTTTTAAGAACTTTGCGACTTCAAAAATGTCCGCTGGATTTTCCAGCAAAATTGAATCTCTCACCAATCTGGACGAAACTTTTGGCAAACTTGTTTTAATTTCTTTTTGAATGATTTCTGCGGTAGACATTTTATATGGTTTTTTCTACTGACGCGGCAGGTTTTAGGGCGGCTTCTAAATCCGGCGCTTTTAGTTTTTTACCAACAAGAATTGTTTGCCCATAATGCGTTGTTCGGGGATTTTCCGCCGGCGGCTGCCAAACTTCAGGATTGTATTTAGGAATAAGCCCGTTCGGTCCAAGTTCGGGAATGGGAAATTCGCGTTTTAAACCCTTTTGATACCATTCCGTTTTCAAAATTTCTTGCGATGCGATTTTCTTTTGCAATTCAATTAAACCGTTTAAAAGAGCTTCAGGGCGCGGCGGGCAGCCGGGAATATGTAAATCTACAGGAATAAAACGGTCAACACCGCGCAGAACATTATAGCCATCGATGAACGGTCCGCCGGAAATCGCGCAGGCGCCCATCGCTATTACATATTTAGGCTCCGGCATTTGATTAAACAAGCGGACGACCTGAGGAGTCATTTTTTTTGTAACTGTTCCCGAGATAATCATTAAATCGGCTTGGCGGGGTGAAGCGCGGAAAAGTTCCGCTCCGAATCTTGCTATGTCGTAACGGGCGCAGGCTGCCGCGATCATTTCAAAGGCGCAGCACGCGAGACCAAACTGCATTGGCCATATAGAAGAGCGGCGGCCCCAATTGTATAAGAAGTCAAGAGTTGTCCAAATGACACCTTTTGGGGCTAATTCGGCTTGAAGATTTTTATCAACTACACTTGTGTTTTTAGTAAGATTCATGAAAGACGGTTAACCTTTATTCCCATTCCAGCATCCGCTTTTTCCAGACATAACCAAGTCCAAATGCTAAAATACAGATGAAAATAACCATTTCTACGAAGGCAAAAAGCCCAAGTTGTTTGAAGGCAACTGCCCAAGGATAAATAAAAATTGTTTCAATATCAAAAATAACAAATATGAGCGCGAATAAATAATATTGAACGCGGTATTGAGTCCATGGATCGCCCTTTGAGGCGAGCCCGCATTCATAGGTCGCTTGTTTTTCCGGATTAGGCTTTTTAGGGGCAAGGAACCACGCCAAAACTAGCGGGATAGCCGCGAAGATAAGGGCGAATAGGAAAAAAATGCCGATAAAAAGATATTGGTAAAAGTAGGAACCGCTAGACATAGCGCGTCATTATATGGACAATAACCACAAAGTCAAACGAGGTGAGAGAAAGGTTTCTCCTTTTAATATGGAATCAAAAATTCTAATAGATGTGGGTTGCGCGGTTATTCATCGCGAAGCGGAATTGCTTATAACAAGACGGCATTTGAACGATAGTTTTGGAGGCCTTTGGGAATTTCCGGGCGGAAAACGGGAAGGGACAGAAACTATAGAAGAATGTTTAATCCGCGAAATCGGAGAAGAGCTAGGAATTGAAATCGCGCCGGAAAAAGAGTTTTTCAAAAAAGAAATTATTACCCCGCAAAAAAAATTGATTTTGCATTTTTATTTTTGCAAATGGGCAAGCGGAACGCCGCGTCTTATTGATTGCCTTGACGCTAAATGGATTTCGCGCGACCAAATTTCAAAATACACTTTTTTGCCCGGCGACAAAGAAGTTCTTGCTGATTTGAAGATGAATTGGAATAAATATTTTTCATAATAAGTTTCTATAACGGAAATGTTAGCAGTAGCCTATGACATTAAGCGAAACGAATAAAAAAACAAATTCTTCTAGCGACCCCGATTTATTTAGGCGCGGTTGGCGGCTGCCCATCAGATATAAACTCGCGCTCCCCGAGTTGGCGCTTTTTCTTGGGGTGGTATTTTTTGTTTTGATAACAACGTTCAATGTTTTTAGGGATATTGTTGTTAAGGCCAAAGAATCCCGTTTGCAAACGATAGCGGACGTGTTAGCGGAATCTCTGAAAATTCCTCTTGAGACCAATGATAAAAAAACGTTGATGGACTATATACATCTTTTTGCTAATCAGGAAGAAGTTGACTCCGTTCAAGTGGAAGATACCGAGGGAGTAATTTTAGGACGAAGCGCGGCAGATTCAGAGCCGCTTATATCGGGAGGTTTGCCGGAGAACTTTTTGGGTGTTAGGAAAACAGAAAAAAATACCTATATTGCAGTTGCCCCGATTAAGTCGGCTGAAAAAAACTTTGGGCGAATATTTATAGTTTTTTCGGAAAGCTGGTATGAGTTTGAACTTCGCACGGTATTTATAGAGAAATTTTTCATAGCGTTTTTATTAGTTGTTTTGTCGACTTTTGCGATGCTGTTTATAACATGGCTTGTGATGCGGCCTCTTACGACTTTGCAGAAAACGGCGCGAAGTATTTTGTCGGGAGACTTGGACGCGAGGGCGAAGGTGTCTTCGCGTGATGAAATAGAGGAAGTTGGGACTGCGTTCAATAAAGTGGTTGGACGGCTTACCCAAAGCCTCGAAAATTTAAAGTCTCGCGCCCAAGCGTTGGAAGAATCCGAAATGAAATATCGTTCAATAGTAGATGAAGTGAGCGACATTATTTTTTCCATTGCGCCTGACGGCGAACTTTTGCTTCTTAATCGCGGGTTTTCAGGCTATGAGCGAGATGAGATTTTGTCTGGAGGTTTATCGCTTTTCGTGTCGCTGCACGGTGAGGGAGAGGCGCAAAAATTTCAAGACGCGCTTGAGACAATTATTAGAACTAAAAAACCAATCGAACATTTAAACACTCAACATATCCACCGCATTTATCATACAAAAATTTTTTATCAGACCAATCTTACTCCTGTTTTAGACGAAGAAGGAGATTTGAAATTAATTCAGGGTGTTATGCGCGATATGACGGATTTGCGCCGCGTCGAGATGATGAAAGAGTCTTTAATTCGCGATGTCGCTCACGAACTCAAAACCCCAACGGCGAAATTTATGATGACCACGGATTGGCTTGAAAAACAAATGGACGAGAGCGGCGAAAAGGAAAAATTTTTACCAATTATCAAAATGCTTCGGGCAAATGCCGATCGTCTTATGCACACCATTTCAAGCATTCTTGATTTGAACAAAGTGCAATCGGGAATGGCTAATATACAAAAAAAGGAAATTGATTTAAACCAAGTATTGACTCTTGTCGCGAGCGATTTGGAACCCATTGTTGAGCAAAATCATTTAAAGTTAGAAACGCAATTGCAAGCCGGCGAGCTTAAAATGTTTGGCGATCCGGATATGCTTTATAGAGTTTTTATAAATCTTATTACTAACGCGATAAAGTTTACGCCAAATGGAGCCATTACCGTGAAATCGTTCTCGCGCGGCGCTGAGATTTGTGTTGAAGTTTCTGATATGGGCATTGGTATTGAAGATGAGAATTTGAAGAATATTTTTGAAGCGTTTTTTCAAAAGACGGCATCTTCAATAGGGATTGGAGTCGGACTTACTATCTCAAAAAAAATAGTTCTTCTTCACGATGGAACTATTTGGGCGGAGTCGGACGGAGTCGGACAAGGCAGCGTTTTTAAAGTGGTGTTCCCAGCGATTTAAAAAGGAGAGGATATGTCTAAAAAAATTTTGGTGGTCGAAGACGATACTGATTTTCAAGATCTTTATAAGCTTTATCTTCAAGGATCATCTTATGAAGTAAGAGTAGCGGGTAATGGTCAAGAAGGGCTTGAGGTTTTGGCGGATTGGTCGCCGGATTTGATAGTGCTGGATTTAATTATGCCCGTTATGGATGGTGAAACATTCTATGTTTCGCTGCGGGCAAAAGAAGAATGGAAAAATATCCCTGTTGTCATCGCAAGTGTTAACGAGCTCTTGCCCGCAAAAATTTTGGAGTTGGGCGGCGTTTCAGAAAATCTTAAAAAACCGTTTACCATGCAAGCTTTTTTGGAGACTATTCGCGAGCATATAGGGTAGATGGCGGAGACTGAGCAGCGTTTGGAAAAATTTTACCTATGTTAGTCGAATGGGCTGGTGAAACGATAAAATTTTATGTCCTTCCAAAAGTAATAAGGAAAGATTAAAATCCAGCTCTTATTACTGGAGGATTTGTGATTAATGTTTTTTTATCGATTTTTTTTTGGGTGGCATGCGTAACACTTCTTGCGGCATTGTATCTCACAATGCTGCTGCTTCTTGTTCTTACCTTTCCTTTTGACCCGCAGCGTAAAATTTTGCATCGCCAATGTTTTTGGTGGTCGAGTTCTGTTATCGGATTAAATCCATTTTGGAAGTTGAAAGTGGAAGGGCTTGAAAATATCGACCACAAAAAAACTTATGTCATTGTCGCTAATCATCAGAGTCTAGCGGATATTGTCGTGCTTTATCAAATCCGCGCGCAGTTCAAATGGGTTGCAAAAGAGAGTTTGTTTCGCATACCGTTTTTGGGCTGGTGTCTTGGGCTTTGCCGTCATATCGCGCTTAAGCGAAACGATATGGCGAGCATTCGCGAAGTTTATGCTGAGGCGCGCAAATATATTCAATCCAAAATGTCCGTTCTGTTTTTTCCTGAGGGCACACGAAGCGAAACCGATGAAATGAATCCGTTCCAAAACGGCGCGTTCAAGCTCGCGATTTCAGAAAAAGTTCCAATTCTTCCAATAGTTTTGCACAATACGCGGGACGCGATCCCAAAAGGCGATTGGGTTATGAAATCAGAAATGCGCTGCCGCCTTACGGTTTTAAAACCTATAGAGACAGAGACGTTTTCCGTCGGAGATTTTGCGCTCGTTCGCGATAAAGTGCGAGCGCGGATAAATGACAAACTTGTGCTATATCGCGATGAATGAACAATCGAACGGCGTATCCGCTCTTTATAAAATTTTGCGATTCAGATAAAATGCGTTTTTTAAATAAAAAGGAAACTTTGTATGGATTTAAATATTGAAAAAACGGCAAATCTCGCTCGGCTTAGTTTGAGCGATGATGAAAAACAAAAATTTGGCAATGATTTGTCCGCAATTTTGGAATATGTCAAAAAGCTGGAGAGGCTGGACACAACAAGCGTGGAACCGACAAGCCATGTTTTGGACTTACAAAATGTTTTTAGAGAAGATAAAGTTCAGAAGTCAATGGCAGCTGAAAGAGCGTTGAAACATGCGCCGGAATCGGACGGGCTTTTTTTCAAAGTTCCTAAAATTGTTCAAAGGGATTAAGCGATATGGACTTAACAAAACTCAGCTTAAAGGAAGCGATTGATTTTGCGAAAGCGAATGGAGCGGACGCGATTATTGAGGCGTTTTCCGAGCGGACGGAAAAACTCAATCCAAAAGTAAACGCGTTTTTGCGGTTTGATAAAGATAAAATCGAAGCGGGTTCTCGGGGCGAACTTTTCGGCGTGCCGATTTCTTTTAAAGACAACATTTGTATTGAGAACCGCGAAGTAACTTGCGCGTCTAAAATTCTTAAAAATCATATCGCGCCATATGACGCGACTGTAACTGAAAAATTAAAAAATGTCGGCGCGACAATTTTTTCGCAGTGTAATATGGACGAGTTCGCTTTCGGTTCATCTTGTGAGACTTCGGCGTTTGGCGCGTGCAGAAATCCTTGGAATCTTGATTTTGTTCCCGGCGGCTCAAGCGGCGGTTCTGCCGCGGCTGTCGCGGCGGATATGACTGTCGCGGCGCTTGGCAGTGATACTGGCGGTTCGATTCGTCAGCCCGCGGCGCTTTGCGGAGTTGTCGGTGTAAAACCGACTTACGGACGAGTTTCAAGGTATGGCTTAATAGCGTTCGGCTCCAGCTTTGACCAAATTGGACCCATTACAAAAACGGTTGAAGACGCGGCAATTCTTTTGAATATTTTAAGCGGGCATGACACAAAAGATTCGACATCTGCGCCCGTTCAAACCCCGGATTTTACAAAATCTCTTAGACAAGATTTGAAGGGAATTCGTATCGGCCTTCCTAAAGAATATTTTATAGATGGTATTGATACTGAGGTTGAGCGTGCGGTTCGTGCCGCTGCGGATTTTTATAAATCTCAAGGCGCGGAGATAAAAACAATCAGTCTTCCTCATACGGAATATTCTGTTGCGGTTTATTACATTGTTGCGGTGGCTGAAGCGAGTTCAAACCTTGGACGGTTTGACGGCGTTGAGTATGGGCTTCGTATCCCTACAAAAGATTTGCGCGAGATGTATTTTGAAACTCGCGGGCAAGGTTTTGGGCAGGAAGTTAAACGTCGAGTTTTGCTTGGAACATTTGTTTTGTCGGCGGGTTATTATGAGGCTTATTATTTGAAAGGGCAAAAAGTGCGCACGCTTATCCGTCAAGATTTTGAAAATGCTTTCAAAGAAGTCGATGTGATATTGTCGCCGACATCGCCAACGCCGGCGTTTAAAATTGGAGAAAAAACCGCCGACCCAATCGCGATGTATCTTTCAGACATTTTTACAATACCAGCCAACTTAGCTGGAGTTCCAGCAATGTCTCTCCCGTGCGGCTTTACCTCAAACAAACTCCCAATCGGACTGCAATTAATGGCGCGTCCATTTGAAGAGACTACAATGTTCCGCACCGCGCACGCGCTTGAGCAGTCTCTTGGCCTCTACAAATCCCGTCCTAATTTATAAGCGTAAAATTTTTCATGGTCTATTACTGCTCTTAGCGAGCATGCAAACTAGTAATGGATTGCATAAAAAGCAAAATAAGCAACTTATCAAAAATTGTTTGGTAGGGCTGTATAACACAATTTTTCAAAAGGACATTGTTTTGCGAGAGAAATTTAAAGATATTTCAAAGTTGAAAAGTGTTGTTAACTTTGTTTTTGACAATATAGGAAGTGAAACTTCGATCAGAAATATCAGCAATTCTTTGGCGCTCGATGACCGCAAAATTTATCCGCAAACAGTTGAGACGTATTTGCAGGCTTTGAGCGACAGTTATTTATTGTATAAAGCCGATAGATACAATATTAAAGGCAAACAATATTTGCAATTTAACTCAAAATACCATGTGGCGGATATTGGACTGCGCTACGCTTTGCTCGGAGCAAAAACTGGAGATGCTGTACATAATTTTAGAAAACATAGTTTTTTTGGAGCTGTTTGCAGAGGATATAAGATTTCAATAGGTAAAATTAATGATTTGGAAGTCGATTTTATCGCGCAAAAATTTTTTGACGAAGTTGAGTATTATCAAGTTTGCGAGAATATAAATGACAGTAAAACTTCAAAACGAGAACTTAAAAGTTTGCAGAGTATAAACGATAATTATCCAAAATTTTTGTTGTCTAAAAGTTATTCCACCAGCACATATGACGGCATAAAGTATAAAAATGTTTTTGAATGTCTTTTGGAAGGTTAGGGAATAACAGATTTTAAAAATCCAAAAGTCGCGAGCAAGTGATTTTAAATACCTTGGCGAGTTTTTCTAAAGTGTCTAGCGTCGTAGCGGTGGGATTTTTTGATTCCAGCATTTGATAGAAACGCGTGCTTACTCCAATAATTTCCGCAGTTTTTTCCTGCGTCAAACCAGCCTTTTTTCTTTCTCTCTTTAGCGCTTCCGCAAATTGAAGCCTGATTTTTGGGATAGACATGACCCAAATTATCCCGATAAACTCGTCTTATAACCACGAAGTATTGCTTCGTAAAAACTTATTGTTTGAAAATTGTTTAAGGGTTATTATTTGCAGCCTTAACGAAGAGAAGTTCTGGGTTTGGGATATGTTATTTTAAAAAAGTTGTTTACTAGTGACAGTTTCTCAAAACAAGAGGAGAAAAAATGATTAAAAAAGCGGTTTTATTCTTATTGGTGTTTTGTTGCGCTGTGGATTTTGCGGCGTTTGCTGATGTCTATCGGCGAATCAAAGTCACGGCGGTTAGCGAAAATGAAGCCAAGCTTGCAGCGCTTGAAAAATATGTTAGCGAGCAAGATTCTCAAAAGGCGATTCTTCTTGAGGGCGGGCGGCAAAAAATCACAGAGAATATTAATCTTTACTTCCCAGAATATGTAGATATGGGCGGAGGCATAGGACAAGTTTCCGTAAACGAGCAGCAACTAGATTTGTTGATACGGCAATCGTCTTCAAACAATGAATCTCTGCCTCTTTCCTTTATTTTTGTTGCTAGGAAAGTTACGGAGGTTAAAAGTTTTAAAAAACGAGAAGTTGTTCGCAACGAAGAAAGCGAAAACATTTCAGAGTCTGAAGATGGAACGTTAAAGCATTCGTTTTCTACACAATCGGGCGGCTCCACTACTCAGAAAAAAGACAAAATTATTTACGAAGCTTGCAATATGACAGACGTAATTTCAAAAGTAACGGAAGTTTTTTCAAAGGCAGGTTTTGACGTTGTGTCTCCCGCGGACATTGGTTTAGAGCAAATAGAATTTTCTGAAAATTACGTAGAAAACGATAATTTGCCAGCGGATATGGAAACAAAAGCTAAACGTGCGGCTCGTGAGGCGGAGCTTCCTTTGTTGTCTATAGCGACTATGACTGTAGGAAGACCGGAGGATGATGACGCGTCAGGGATGAAAAAAATAGCAGTGTCTATTACCGGAAATATTTGGGACACAAGAGGGAAATTTGCTAAATCCGTAGGCGCGGTGGGGCCTGTGCAGCATTACGGTATGGGAAACAACTCTGATGTCGCGGAAAAGAACGCGCTTATTGAGGCTGCGACTATAGCAGCAGAAGACCTTGTAAATCAATTGCGTGTTCGCGGCATTAACTAACAAGGAAAATCAAATGATATACAAAAAAATTCTTATTTTGATTTGCGTAATTTCCTTATTTCAAAACATCGCTTGGTCGCAAGAAGCGAAAGGGAAGATATTGAAAGTTGCTATTTTTACGGAAGACAAAGCGATTAGCAGCGGCGGGGCGGTAGACAAAATCAAGGAATTTTTCAAAGGAAAAAATGCTGAAAGCAAGGAAATTTTAAATGACTTTATTACATCTGGATTTGCCCAAACCGGGTATTTTTCAGTCATTGATAAGAATTATACGGCGCAAACCTTTGAAAAAGATTTTAATGGTGAGAGCGGGCTGGAGTCTTTGCAAGGGACTTCAGCCTTGCGTTTAGCGCAAATGCTTGGTGCTGATTATTTGTTAATAGCAACTATTACATCAGTAGAAGAAACTGAAAAAATCTTTGAGGGCTACGGAAGTAAAACAAAAAATCTCATAGTCGAAATGAATGTAAGTGTTCGACTTTTAGACGGGAACGGAGGTTCTTCTATTTATGCGGATACCGTAAGCGCTTCAACCGTTATTAGAAATAATGAGTTTTTAAAACAGAAGTCATCAAACAATCTTCCGCCGCTTATCAGAGAAGCCTCTGCCAAAATAGTTAAGAATGTTAGCAAGGTCATAGAGCAAATAAGCGGGAAAGCGAAATCATTAGAGCAATTACAGGGTGTTAATTTTATTATTAATTGCGATGTCGAAAACGCCAATGTCGAATTGGATGGCGCGGTGATTGGTGTCGCTTCGGGCGCGTTTGTTGCCAAACCGGGACTTCACAGTTTGAAGATTTTTAAAGAACGTTACTCTCCTTGGATAAAAAGGGTAAATATTTTTGCTGATCAGATTATATCGGTTCACTTGGATAAGAGCGATGAAGGTTTTGTTGAAGATATGAAAGAAAGACAGTTTGAATCTCAAATGAAAAGATATGACGCGGAGACAGATGCGCAGACGACATTGGTTGAGGCAAAAGCGAAAATGTTAAATAAATCTAAGGCTGAAGTGAAAATAAAAGGCAATATAAAAAATGTTTGAAAGGAGCCAGATGAATATTAAGAAAACATTTTCCTTTTTTGTAGTTATTTGTTTGTTGAGTTCGACAAATCTTTTTGCGGATGAGGGAAAATCATCTCTTGCCGTCGCTGAGATAAAAAACACATCAGGCAAAGCCCCAAATTCTTTTGTTGTGGCGTTAGACGGGATATTAATCGAAGCAATTTCAAACACACGAAAATTTAATTTGGTTGACAGGAGCCGATGGAAAGATTTGCAAAAAGAACAAAGTTTTTCTGACTCTGGCGAAGTCGACTTAAACGATGAATCTCGCGCGCAGTTTGGAAAAATTGCCGGGGCGAAATATTTGTTGCTGCCAGACATCATTGAGTTCAGCGATAAGTTGCAACAAATAAATTATGAAAAAATGCAGAAAACAATAGAAAAGAAAAGCGTGTCATTAACTTTGAATGTGCGTATTGTGGACTCATCAACAGGGAAAATCGTTTCTTCTGCTACCGTTTCAGATGCGAAAACTGGCAATGGCGATTTGCTTACGGAAGTTTCAAAATCTGTTGCGGAACAAACGGCGCAAAGAGTGATAGACGTGATTTATCCTGCCAAAGTTTTATCTGTTATCGGGAGCCAAGTGATATTTAATAGAGCCATAGGCGGCGGCTTCAATGAAGGTGATTTTATAGCCATTTATGCGGTTGGGAAGGAATTGATTGACCCAGACACACAAGAATCTTTGGGTAAAGAAGAAATTTTGGTCGCGGATGCGCAAGTTTTTGAGGTTGATTCAAAATTTTCTAAAGCGGAAATAAAAGGAGACAATTTGGGAGTTCAAAAGGGAAATATTATTAAGCACAAAACGATAACTAAACCTGATGTTGTAGAAAATAGAAAAGATAAAAGTAAGAAGAAAGCGAACAATGATGAAGATTGGTAAAATTTATATAGGTATATTTTGCTTTTTGATTTTGACGGGCTGCGCGGCTCAGCCGGTTGAGACAAATAACCAAGCGGATTTGATTAGGTATATGGAAGAGCAAAATACCGACCAGAAGTACTGCTCTGTTTGCGGAAGGCATTTTCCAGCGTCTGTTAAGTATTGTTCTAAAGATGGGAGCCTTTTGAAAAATGGCTAAAAAAAGCATTTTGCTTTTCGCGGCAGTTTTGGGGGTGATTATAAATTCATCAGTGGCATTTGCGGAAACAGATGTTTTTTATGCTGGGTTTGCTTATAGCGGTAAGTTCTCTGATATTGAATCTAATTTTAAATACACGGCTATGTTTAATAAGCCAAATGCGGAAGACCGCACATATTTAAACCAACTTTTTGGCGATTTTTTTAAAGACAATAATGTTTTTAATGAAATTAATTTAAAAATTGGCGAGATGAGCAAGCGAAATGATTCTCCTGTTGTTATGGCGATTACCGTCATTCGAGAGGGGGTAGCGATAGATGAATTTAGTGATTTTTTTAAAATAGTCGGAAATTTATTTTGTAATGTTGTGTTTATGGATTTTAAGGAAAAGAGAATTGTAAGTTCGTACCCTGTGTTTGTTGAGTATGTTGATGCTGCGAAAGAAAGACCTTCCGATGCCTATCTTGCTGAAATGATCAAAAAGATGTATTCGAGCGAGGAGTTTGGAATAATTGCCTCTATAAAACAGCGGATGAATAGCTTCCGGGCGGAGAACAGTTCTATTTTGGCTGCCCAGATTGAAAATATTGAAATTTCTTTGAATGCACAAGAAATGCTAGAGACAAATGCTGACGGGATTGAACGCTTAAAAAGTTTTATGGTCTATAAATATTCTAGCGTTCTTTCGAGCGACCTTGGGATTTCTGTTCTTCCTCCATATCGCGACTGTTTGACTGGGAAAATGTCATTGGTCTTTTCTGACGCGACAGAACAAAATTTTTTAATTCCGGAACCCGCCTATTCTGTTGATATGTCAGTAACTGATCTAAAAACAAAAATTCTCAAAGAAACGCCGTCGCAGATAGGCTACGCATTTGGCGGCTATATTCATATAAAAGTTTATGAAAAGAAATTTAATAAAGTTTTTTTTGATAAGGAGGTAAAACACGGAGCGTCAAAAAATGTTCCAAGTTCACAGAAAGGAGGAGATAAAAAAGAAATATTTACGGATGTTCTAGGTGGCGCGATGCAAAAATCGATAGATGAAATGAGAAATAATGACGAGACGAATAAAACTTTTATTCGACTTTGTCAGAATTCGTAAACATAAAAAGAAAGGTAAAATATGAAGAGAATAACGCTTTTAGCAGTTTTGTTTTTAGTGGTCGGTTCAATTTCAGCATTTGCTTTTGGATTGCCTAAATTAGGCGGCTCAAGTTCTCAAGATGTTGGCGAAGATAAAGCAACGCCGGTAATTGTGGCGTATACGGCCTCATTAGAATTATTTAAAAAGGCAGAGGCTAGTGCGCTTGAGGCTTTTGGATTTAAGACAGAAGCGGCGATATCGCAAGCAGAGGCTGAAAGTGCGGGTAAGGGGAATCTAAACTCAGACGATATCAGCAAAAGCGCACAGGTCAGCACGGACGCTCAAAAGTTGATTCTGGAAGCAATCGCCAAAGGTGAAGTCTTGTCTGATGAAGCAAAAGCAAAGCTGAAAGAATCAGCGGTAAATGCAGGCAAGGGCTTAGTTGCGGAAACCGCCGTTGGTACTTTAGTAGCGGATGCTGTTTCGGCAACGCAAACACAAGTTCAGCAACTCTCTTCAAATCCTATGCAACTAGGAGCGGTTAAAGGAAGACTAGATACTTTGCTGACCGTCTCGAAACTTATTCCTGATGACCTTGTTCAAAAGAAAAATTTATTGTCCGCGTATATCAATTATTTTAAAAGTCAGAATATTGAACTTCCAGCCGATGTAACAGATTTAATTTAAGAGAAAAGTAAGTTTTAAAGATAAGGGCATTAAAGGCTGGGCGATTTTTCGTCCAGCCTTTTTTATTTCTTTAGAAGAGAATAAAGTTAATTCTTTTTGGAATTTGAAGAGACGCGCTATCGCGCCTTTGCTGGTAGCGCAAGGAAATTTTGTATATTTTTTGATAACGGAAAAATTTTTAGAACCAATTAAGTCTTTGCGGAAAACACTTGCGTCGAACGCTACGGCGTTTGCGCCATTCTCAAAATACTCTTTTATGTTTTCCTCCCTAACGCTGTCGCACGCTAAAAGTTGAATGTCTGAAAATGGCCCGCGAAGTTCTTTAAAATATTTGGGAGTGAAGCAACTAACGGAAAAAACTTTGACCATTGTCGCTCCGCCGTCCCATATTGTGCAGTTCAAAACCTTAATTTGTTCGCGATACATAATGGAACTCCTTTGTTAATTATAATTAATATTGCGATGGTGCTTTGCGGTGGGAAATAAGATTGAGGTTTACCTTATCTTTCAACAAGAATCCAATGCCGGTAGGCCTTATTGTTTTGTCTGAGTTGACGCGATAAAATTATGATAGTTTAATGATATTTAAAACAGGAGGTTTCAATGTTAGACATAAGACCGGTATCAGATTTGAGAAATAGATTTCCAGAGATTGAAAAAGCTGTCAAAGAGGGAAACCGGTTTACTTAACAAAAAAATGGTTACGGAGCAATGGTTGTGTTAAGTTTAGAACAATATGAAGATTTGACAAACGATACTGAATTTAAAAAGGATGAGGCGGATGAGTTTGCGAAGACAAATGATGTTCGCTATGAGCACAAAGACGTTTTTACCCGCCTGAAAAAAAGAGCGACAAAAAATGGATAAAAAATGTAAAGCAGTTTATTTGCCGCTTTTTGAAAAGGACTTGTCAAAGGCCATTGATTACATCGCGGTTTAATTAAAAAATCCAGCAGCCGTCCTTAAATTAGTTGAAATTGTTGAACCTCTCATATTTAAAAGACTCGCCGCGCCAACTTTGTTTGAGCCTTATCGATTTATAAAGGATAGACCGAATATTTATTACAGAATATACGCAAAAAATTTTACGGTTTTTATGTTGTTATAGAGGATGTGATGGAAGTCCGCCGATTTGTTTGAAGCAAGAGAAACTTATCAAAAATTATTTAAATACGGAGACCGAGTTTTAGTTAGTTTTTAACATAGCCGGACTTCGACATTTTTTTGATATTGTTCGCGGAGGATTTTGGCGATGTCGGACACTAAATTGACGCGTATTGAGACGCTTTTGGGCAGAAGCGGATTTTGATAATAAGGGTTTATGCTTTGTCCAACCGTAAAGTGAATGGCATCGGCGTTCATCATTTCGGCAGCTAGTAATATCGCGGCGTTTGATCTCGGCGATTTTTTTTCAAATCTAGGCGTGTCTTTCTTTATGAGCTCCAACGTTTTTGAAAGCGTGATGATCCCTTCCGTAACAAGGTCGACTCCTTCTAATTCTCCGGGAGGAGGAACATCGCGGTAAGGCTCGTTTATTTTTGCCTCTACTCTACGGCCGATGGTTTTAGCTACGAGGTTGGCGGTAGTTCCTCCGCAAATTACTTTTCGCCCCTCGGAATGCAAAAACTGGCGGATGTAAAAATCTTGAGAATTTTTATCAACGGGAGGCCCTGTAAAGATGTGTAGAGACGAACTTTCGCGGGCGAGAACGCCGACAAAAGTTGTGTCATCTCCGGGTTTTCCGGAATAAAGTTTTTCCGCTTCATCAATTACAAGTTTTACCGCGCGCGCGGCGCGATGGATTTTTTTTTGAAATGATAATTCTAAAAAACTCGCGATGTTATCCCAGCCCCATCCACATTGATTGTCTTCGCCCAGCCCCGCGTGAAGCACCCCGTCTGACATAAGCCCCAAAAAGTCGCCTTCAATAATATTTCCTGAAAAAGACATAACTTTTCTTCCAAGTATTTCTGTTGTGACCGTTTCATGCCGAAGAATTTTGCCGCCGCGGATATGAAAAAATGGCGGATTGTCGAAGTTTATTACTTGAAAAGTTTTGCTGCGTTCGTTAATCACAAGAGCGGTAAAGGTCGCATAAGCCATTTTTCGGATTTGGCATATTGGGAGAGTGTCAAGAAGAGTGCGAATAATTTCTTCCAAAGGGATATCGTTCTGAAGCAGTGTCATTAAAATTTCAGTCGTGAGAGTCGCGAGGATATTCGCTTTGACTCCGCAGCCAAGCCCATCGGAGAGAGCGATCATTGTTTTGCCCGCTTCTTTTACTGTTTTGATATTGTCGCCGGATAATTCTTCGCCCGATTTGTTAAGACGAGCTTCCGCGACATCATAAAAAAGCGGCATTAGGATTCTTGCTCCAATGTTTTTAAAAGTTGAATAAGACTGACCTTTGTGTTTGCCGTTGTTTCGCCAAGCAGACTCGCGATTTCCTGCGCGACTTTCATTTGCTTGTCGACAACTTCATTCACGCGTTGAATAGTTTGCTTTTTTATTTTCTGAAGTTCGCGCTGTTGCTTCCATTCGCGCGTTGTGTCAACCACGATGCAGGCAATCAGATTGTGATCTTTTAGAGGGAAAATCACTTCGCGGACATATAGATTATGATTGGGATAATCTTTATTCTTCGCGCGTATAACTTTGTTGGTTTCCCATGCTTGCTGGAAATCCCGCGCGTCTCCGCGCAAATCCTCAACATGTCTGCCAACTATTTTTTCAGACACGGTTTCAAACATTTGGCAAAGCGCGGGGTTCGCTATTTTGATTTTCATCTCAAGGTCCACCACGAGCAGCCCGTTAGGATCATATTCCCAAAGAAGTTCCCAAAGCGTTTTTTCTGTAGACATAAATACCTCACTGTTGATTTATTTTGACATTGTATCGGCTACACACATAAAAAACAAAATGTAATTATGCGATCTGCCCGGCATACGAATTTCTTGTACAAGCGATTGACTTATTCGCTATATGAGTTATACTTCGATAAGGAAACATCGATGTATTTTTATCGATATAAATACATCGATAAAAAAATATTTAATATGACGATTTGAGACAAAAAGGCGCATAATGAACACACAAAATGATAAAAAACTGCTGAGTTATCCTTCAATACGGCGAATGCCTTCTTATTTGAGGCTGTTAAAAGAACTTTTGGCGAAGGGAGGGAAGACGGTTTCTGCTACTGTTTTGGCGGATGTTCTTGGGCTAGAGTCAATAGTTGTTCGTAAGGATTTTGAGTCGCTTCCTATCATAGGAAAGGCTGGTATCGGTTATGAGATTCCGGAACTTATAAAAGCTATAGAAGATCATCTAGGGTGGAATAAAGTTACGGACGCGTTTCTGATTGGAACGGGACATCTTGGGACAGCACTTTTGGGTTACAGAGGATTTGAGCAATATGGTGTAAGAATTGCGTTGGCGTTTGATGCCGACCCTAAAAAAACTCATCAAACTATAAGTGATATTCAAGTTAGACCAATCGAAGAGTTGCCGCAGATGGCGGAGAAAATGAAAGTTAAAATAGGGATTTTGACCGTGCCCGCTGAGCAAGCGCAAGGCGTTGCGGAAAAAATGGTTGCGGCTGGGATTCGCGGAATTTGGAATTTCGCGCCGGCAAAATTGATGTTGCCGCCTGATGTGGTTGTTCAAAATGAGGATTTGGCTGAGGGCTTGGCGGTTTTGTCTGTGAAACTTGACAGACTAAAAGCAAAGGCGATGGACGAGAATGTTGAGGGTTTGAGAAGTTAAGGTTTGATTTATTTATAAAATTTTTTAAACAAGGGGAGAAAGAGAATGTCAAAGACGATTCTTTTTAGGAAATTTCAAAGAGTGGGAGAAATTCTCGAAGCGCACAATTATAGCGCGTCAAACCTGATAGCGATTTTGCAAAAAGTTCAGGAAGAATACCGCTATCTTCCAGAAGAAGTGCTTCTTTATATTGCCGAAATGCTTGAGATTCCGCCGGCGCGTATTTACGGCGTCGCGACTTTTTACTCGCATTTTACTCTCAATCCCAAAGGGAAATATTTAATCAGACTTTGCGATGGAACGGCTTGCCATGTCAAACGATCAACAGGGATTTTAGAAAAACTCCGCGAAAAACTCGGGCTAAACGAAACCAAAATAACAACGGACGATATGCTTTTTACGGTTGAAACAGTGTCTTGTCTTGGGGCTTGCGGACTTGCTCCGGTAATTATGATCAATCACGACATACACGGACAAATGACGCCGCAAAAAGCCGTAGAACTTGTTGACTCGATTATCGCGAAGGAGGATACAAATGTCGCAGCTTAATATTGAAATAAAATCTTCCGGCGTTCTGAAACGCAAACTTACTGTATGCGCAGGAACGGCGTGTCGGGCAAACGGCGCGCTTAAAGTTTACGCGGCGTTTGTTGAAAAAATTAAACAAGCGGGATTTGATGTCGTTGAGTCTTTGTCTGAAGAGAACAAGCACAAGGACGATCCGAAGGTTTTCAGGACTTCCAAAAGCGGCTGCCAAGGATTTTGTCAAATGGGGCCTCTTGTAACTATTGAGCCGGAGGGCTTTCTCTATGTCAAAGTTCAAGAATCCGACGTCGTGGAAATTGTCGAGCAAACGCTTGTTAAAAATGAACTTGTAGACCGTCTTCTTTATGTCGATCCCGCGACAAAAGAAAAATATCCTAAACACGATGAAATTCATTTTTATAAAAAACAATCACGCTCCGTTTTGAAACTTTGCGGCGCGATTGATCCGGAATCCATCGAGGAATATTTTGCTAAAGGAGGATACGAGGCCTCTAAAAAAGTTTTGACCACAAAAACTCCTGAAGAAGTTTGTAAAGAAATGATGGATTCAGGGCTTCGCGGCCGCGGCGGCGGGGGATTTCTCACAGGAAAAAAATGGGATTTAACGCGTCTGCAAAAGGGAGATGTTAAATATCTAATTTGTAATGGCGATGAAGGCGACCCCGGCGCGTTTATGGATAGGTCGGTGATGGAAGGAAATCCTCATAGCGTTCTTGAGGGAATGACTATAGCGGCATACGCCATTGGAGCGTCTGAAGGCGTGATTTATGTTCGAGCGGAATATCCGCTTGCGGTTGAAAATATGCGTAAGGCGGTGGAGAGCGCGCACAGCGCGGGAATGCTCGGTAAAAATTTATTTGGAACTAATTTTAGTTTTAATTGCCGCGTTGTTGAAGGCGCCGGAGCTTTTGTATGCGGAGAAGAAACCGCGCTTATAGCATCTGTTGAAGGCTGCCGCGGCATGCCTCGTCCTAAACCGCCGTTTCCCGCGCAGAGCGGACTTTGGGGAAAGCCGACTTGCATCAACAATGTTGAAACTTTGGCGAGCGTTCCAATCGTATTTCGCATGGGCGCGAGTGAATTTAAAAAAATCGGCGTGCCGACTTCCACGGGAACAAAAACTTTTGCGCTTACGGGACATGTGGCCAATACCGGACTTATTGAAGTTCCGTTTGGAATGACTCTCCGCGAAATCGTTTTTGACATTGGCGGTGGGGTTACGGACGCTAAGGGCAAAATTATGAAAGATGGTTTTAAGGCGGTGCAGATCGGAGGTCCGTCCGGCGGGTGTCTCACATCTGAGCATTTGGATTTGCCGCTTGAATATGAATCTCTTAAAAAAGTCGGCGCTATGATTGGTTCCGGCGGGCTTGTTGTTATGAACTGTGATACTTGCATGGTAAACGTAGCCAGATATTTTATGCAATTTACGCAAAATGAATCTTGCGGGAAATGCGTTCTTTGCCGTGAAGGCACAAAGCAAATGCTGTCGCTTTTAGACGACATAATAGAAGGTCGCGCGACAATGGCGACTTTGGATTTAATGAAAGAACTTGCTGAGGTTGTGCAAAAAGGTTCTCTTTGCGGTTTAGGGAAAACGGCGCCGAATCCGGTGCTTTCTACCATGAAATATTTTAGAGAAGAATATGAGCAGCATGTCCGCGATAAGTGGTGTCCGACTGGGGCGTGTAAGTCGCTTGCGCGGCCTGAAATTATCGCCGAAAAATGCTGCGGTTGCGGGATGTGTAAAAAAGTTTGCCCTGTCAGCGCTATTACGGGAGAAATTAGACAAGCGCACGTGATTAATTCAGCGATTTGCATCAAATGTGGAGCTTGTGCTCAAGCTTGTAAATTTAACGCGATTGTGGGGGTGGCGTAATGGATAATACAATTAAAACAATAAAAGTTGACGGCATTGAACTTCCAATCGAAGGAGAACGAAACCTTTTGGAAGTAATTAGAAAAGGAGGAATTGAAATTCCGACTTTTTGTTATCACTCTGAACTCAGCATTTACGGCGCGTGCCGGTTGTGCATTGTCGAAGTCGAAGGTCGTGGAATTATGGCGTCTTGCTCTACGCCGCCTGAATCGGGGCTTAAAGTTCATACGGCAACGGCTGAAGTTCGTAAGATGCGTAAAGTTGGTCTGGAGCTTTTGCTTGCAGGACACGAACAAGAATGCACGACGTGTTATAAAAATACAGCTTGCAAACTTCAAACGCTATCCAAGAACTTTGGCATTGAAAAAGTCAGATTTCGTCAAATGCAAAAAAACTTGCCGTCAGATTTTTCTTCGCCGTCGCTGGTCCGCAATCCTAATAAATGTATTTTATGCGGCGACTGCGTCCGTATGTGCGAAGAAGTGCAGGGGATTGGAGCGATTGATTTCGTGCATCGCGGGCATAAGGCAATTGTGCTTCCATCGTTTGGCAAAGATTTAGCAAAAGTGGAATGTGTAAATTGCGGACAATGCGCTCGCGTGTGTCCGACAGGCGCGCTTACGCCTAGGTCTGAAGTGGATGAGGTTTGGAAAGATGTAAACGATCCGACAAAAAGAGTTATTGTTCAGATCGCTCCCGCCGTGCGCGTCGCACTTGGCGAAGAGTTTGGACTTGAACCCGGCAGTATTTCTACGGGGAAAATGGTAACGGCGCTTCGCATGATGGGCTTTGATGCCGTTTATGACACGTGCTTTGCCGCGGATCTTACTATAGTTGAAGAGGCGGAAGAATTTGTTCGCCGCATTCAATCCGGAGGAGTTTTTCCGCAATTTACATCCTGCTGCCCGGCATGGATTAAATATGCTGAGCAATATTATCCTGAAATTTTTAAAAATATTTCTAGTTGTAAATCTCCGCAGCAGATGTTTGGCGCGGCGGCGAAAGAGGCGCTTGTTAAATCAAGCGGTGTTGAGCGCAAAGATTTTGTGGTTGTATCCATTATGCCCTGCACGGCAAAGAAATTTGAAGCGAAACGTCCGGAGTTTTTTGTCGATGGAAACCCGGATGTCGATCACGTTTTGACGACTCAGGAGCTTGCGCAGATGATACGCGAACGCGGTATTTGTTTTAATCAACTTAAGGCGCAGGACTTTGATCACCCGTTCGGCGAAGCCACCGGAGCGGGCGTTATATTTGGAAATTCCGGCGGAGTAACGGAAGCGGCGCTGAGGTATGTTGTGGAGAAAATAACTAATCAGCCTCTCCAGAATGTTGAGTTTAAGGAAGTTCGCGGCGAGGATGGCGTGCGCGAAGCGAGTCTTAATGTTGCGGGAAAAACTGTGAATGTAGCGATAGCGTTTGGGCTCGCGAACGCGAAGCTGCTCTGCGATCAAGTGAAAAAAGGCGAAAGTAAATATCATTTGATAGAAGTTATGGCATGCCCCGGAGGCTGTGTTGGAGGTGCCGGGCAGCCCGTTGTTTTAACGGGAGATACGCGTCGTAAGCGCGCTAAGGGGCTTTATGACTCGGACAAGATGAAGAAGGATCACAAGGCTCAAGAAAATGCCGAGATAAAAAAACTTTATGCTGATCACATCGGCGAAATAGGCGGCGCGAAAGCGCATCAGCTTTTGCATACGCATTATCATAATCGCAGAAGATTTACGTCTGAAGGGTTGCCGCTTATTAAGAGCGACGCGCCGGAGCATGTCGATGTCGAGGTCTGCGTTGGGACGGCGTGTCACACGCGTGGAGCTGAGAGTCTTTTAAGCGGACTTGTTAAATATGTGGAAGAGGCGAAGTTAAAAAACATTGTTAACATTAAAGGAACATTTTGTTTTGAAAATTGTGGGAAAGGCCCAAGCGTCAGAATTGGCGATAAAATTTATAACGAATGCACGCTTGCTTCCACGAAAGAAATTTTAGACAAGCAAATTTCCGCGTTATCGCTTAAAAACTCTTAATTAGCAGGTTGTTTGCAGCTTTTTTTCGCTTTAGTTATTAAGCCGAACTTAAATAATGTTAAGGGAAAATAATTTCGCGTATATGAAAATCTTGTCTGATTATTCCCTCAAATCCCTCAATACATTTGGTCTTGACGCGAATGCCGAATATTTCGCGGATATAGACTCCGCAGCCTCGCTTCAATTTATCTTCTCTGAGCCTAAGTTGGCAAAACTTCCCAAATTTGTTTTGGGCGGCGGCAGTAATATTCTTTTTACGCAAAATGTGAAAGGGCTTGTTCTTAAAAATAATTTTCAAGGAATTTCTGTGGCAGGAGAAACTGAAACGCAAGTTGTCGTCAGAGTTGGCGGCGGAGTTTTGTGGCACGACTTTGTTATTTGGTGCGTTGAACGAAATTATGGGGGAGCTGAAAACTTGGCGTTAATCCCGGGGACAGTTGGAGCGGCGCCTGTTCAAAATATTGGCGCGTATGGCGTTGAACTTAAAGATTTCTTTTTGACACTTAGAGCAATAGACCTAGAGACTTTAGACGAGCGTGAATTTTTAGAGCAGGATTGTAAATTCGGCTATCGCGACAGTATTTTTAAAAATAAATATAAAAATAAATGGTTTATCTCTCATGTGTCATTTCGTTTGGAAAAAATTTCGCTTGAAAATCCTTATAAGTTTAAAATTAGTTATGGAAATATTAGGCAGACATTGGAGAAGTTGCCGCAAGGTGAATTAGACATTAAAAAAGTTTTTGATGCCGTCTGCCAAATTAGGCAGGAGAAATTGCCTGATCCAAATGTGCTTGGTAATGCCGGGAGTTTTTTTAAAAATCCGTTGGTGGAAAAAGGAAAATATGAACAGATAAAAAAAACATATCCACAAGTCCCGTCTTATGAAGCGGATTGCGAGATGCTGAAAATTCCTGCAGCGTGGTTTATTGATAATTGCGGGTTTAAAGGAAAACGCGTTGGCGATGTCGGCTGTTACAAGGATCAAGCGCTTGTTATCGTGAATTATGGTTCGGCACGGGGGAAAGAAATTTTAGATTTCGCGATGCGCATTCAAAACGCGGTGCTCAAAAAATTCGGCGTTGAACTTTCTATGGAAGTGAATGTTATTTAATATAGAATGCAAAAACTTGCTAAGTGGAATGCAAAAAAAAGACAGTTGTTTCTGACTCGGATTATAGCGGTTGAGCGAATTAATTATTAACCCGTAAACCCTTACATTTTGAAAGCGAATCGATAATGCCCCCTCAAATAGTAGACGTAGTAATGCCCGTTTACAATTCTTGCACTTGGACAAAACAGGCGATTGAAAGCATCTTTTTAAATGTTAAAACTCCTTCCCGAATACTTGTCATCAATAACGCAAGCGTAGACGAGACAACGAAAATTCTTGAAGACCTAAAAGCGAAATCTCCCAATCATATAGAACTAATTCACGTTCAAAATTCTCAAAACTTGGGTTGGATTGGAGCAATAAACAAAGGGTTTGAAATGGCGGCAGCGCCCTATGTGGTAATGGCGAACAATGACATTTTTATTTATAAAAACACGATAGAGGAAATGATAGCGATATTTGAAGCGAACCCGCAAATTGGTTTGGTAAATCCCGACTCAAACGAATTTGAATCCGAATTAGTCAAAGCTCACCGTCCTTTTACGGAAGAAGAAGTTTTGGAAATTTATGAGACAAATAAAGGGAAATGGACAGAAAGGTGTTCTGCCATAGGTTTTTTTGCGATGGTGCGACGGGATGTTTTAAAGTCAGTTGGCGGGTTGGGAATAGAATATGGTTTGGGCTATGCCGAAGATATAGATTTTTCAGAAAAAGTACTTAAAGCCGGATTTTTAATCGTCCGCGCCCGCGGAGCGTACGCACATCATTTTGGCTCCAAAACCTTCAAAAAAGAAAGTGAATCGATAAGAAAATTAAAAGAAGAAAACCGCAAACTGTTGAGGGCGAAATGGGGAGAGAAGCGACGCGAGGCCATTTTGCTGAAAAACAAGATTTGCGAAGACAATGGTAGGCTGAAAGTTGTCTTGGATTTATTGGCGGAAAAACTTCGTGAGAAAACAGGGTTTATTTATGTGTTTGTTCCCAAGAAATATGAGCAAGAGGTCAAATCGCGCCACGATCATTTTAGAGTAAAACCGTATCGTTTTTGGGGCGGCGCGTATTTGTTCTTTTATAAATTATTCCAAAAAAAGAAACGCCGTTTCAAAACAATATCAGACACGGTTGGCCTTGAGGAAAATAAAAATGCCTAAATGGAATTGGCAGAGGTCCGGCAACGAATATTGTGATGAAGCAGAATGTCCGGAATGTCAAAATCAAGACAGGGACGGGCGGGGTAAAATAATTTATAAATCAGAAATAGAAGCGCAAAAACGGGCCGATTATAAAAAGCGAAGTGAAAATCTGCGTCTCTATCCATATAAATGTCCATATGGTTATGGATGGCATTTAACAAAAGGCTGATACTCCAATATGCCGGAATTCTCTCTTACAACCGACCAAAAAACAGCCATAAACACGCTTGATAAAAATCTTGTTGTCGCGGCGGGCGCGGGAACTGGAAAAACTAGAGTTCTCACCGAGCGTATTATTGAAATTCGCAAACGGAATAGTGATATATCTTTCAAAAACATTCTTGCACTGACATTTACGGACAAAGCCGCCGCCGAAATGAAAGAGCGGCTTGATAAAAGGCTCCGCGCTGACGAACGCCTAGCGAAGTTTCTGCCTGATTTAGAAAACGCGCAAATTTCCACAATACACAGTTTTGCTTTCGAATTTTTAAAAAAGTATCCAATAGAAGCGGGAATAGATCCTAATTTTTCGGTTCTTGATGAAGAACAGGCGGACATTCTGCGGGAAGAAATTTTGGATGGAATTATCGAAAAACGTTTTGAAGATGATAAGGAAACTTTTGAAATATTTACGGTTTATGCCGAAGGCGCTGTTCGCGACGGAATAATCAAAATATACGATAAAGCTATGAGTTTAGGGAAAACGGTTGAAAATTTTTTTCAAACCAGAGCTAAAAAACGTGATGAGTTTTGCGAGGACTTAGAAAAAAAAATAGAAATTTCTATTAAAAGTTTGCCGGATTTAAAAGGTAGGAACGCAAAAGATGAAAAGCAAACACTTCAGATGTTTTTCAATAATAAATTTTGGGATGAAAAGGTGCTTGAAGATTTTAAGACGTGGAGAAGCGGATACAAACGACGTGGTAAAGGTAAGGACGAATGGCGCGGTGTCGCTGACGAACTCTTGTCATTACGTAAAGAATATTTAACAAATAAATGGCGGACGAAATTAGAAAAACTCGTGATTGAATTTGAAAAAAAGTATCACGAAAAAAAAACAAAAAAAGGATTGCTCGATTTTGAAGATTTGCAAAATAAAGCGGTTGAGCTTTTGCGGGGAGAAACCGCGATTTCTCAAAAAATACGGCTTGATACGCAGGCGCGGTATAAATTTATTTTAGTTGATGAATCTCAAGACACGAATGATTTGCAAATGGAATTAATTGGGCTGATCGCGTCGGAAAAAAATTTATTTTATGTAGGGGATTACAATCAATCTATTTATGGGTTTCGCGGAACCCGCCCTGAAAATTTCAAGAAAATAGAAAACGATTTTCAAATCTCAGAAAGCGCAAAGTGCGTAAAACTTAGAGATAATTTCAGAAGTTCCCCTGCGATATTAAAAGTTGTGAATTCTTACTTTGAAGACAAGTTGAAGATCCTAGAGCTGCAGGCAAGCGGCCAAAGAAACAGGGAAAAAGATTTTTATCAAAATGAAAAAGAGGCTGTGAAATGGAATATTCAATTTTATGCCGATGGCGAAGACAATGTCGACGGCGCAAGAATAAAAGAAGCTCAGCATATCGCGCGTCAAATCAAGGCTATTGTCGAAAAAGAAGAGACATTTGATGAAGAAACAAAAGAGGAAAGAAAACTTGCTTTTGGCGATATCGCTATTCTTTTTAGAGCGATGTCAAATGTTTTGCTTTACGCGACGGCGCTGAAGGCGCAAAACATACCTTTTTTTATCGCTTCCGGGCGCGGCTTTTATGACCAATCTGAAATTCGAGACATGCTCAATTTTTTAACATTTCTTGAAAAACCTTTTGCTGAAGTTTCTCTCGCCGCCGTGCTGCGATCTCCCTTTTTTCATATTAACGATGAAACGCTTGCGCGCCTTGCGAACAGAGCAAAAAAAGGCAAAGCCGATAATGACGCCGGAACGCTTTATGACGCATTCGCGGAGTTGGAGAATATTGATAGCATTGCGGATGAACAGAAAAAACGTCTAAGACATTTTGTGAATGTCGTTCAAGAGCTTTTGAGTTTAAAAGAAAAAATTCTTGTGTCTGACCTTATGGAAAAAATTCTCGAAAAAACGGGATATGACCTTTTTCTTTTAATGGAACAAAAAGGAATTCGGCAAGACGCGAATATAAAAAAACTGATAACTATGACGCGTGAATATGAGGCTGACGAGCATTTGAGTTTGGCTGATTTTTTAAAACGAGTGAAACGACGAACAGATAATAAAGTAAAAGAAATGGAAGCTCAGATTTATTTAGAAAAAGAAGCGAATGCCGTCAGGTTGATGACAGTTCACGCGGCCAAAGGATTGGAATTCCCCGTTGTGTTTGTTGTGGATATTTTTAGAAAAGCGAATTCTGGCGGGAAAAAGAAAATCATAAAGGAATCAACGGAAGGTTATTCAATGGGTCTTCCGAATGATGACGATAAGCCTTGCTTCTGGCAAAAAATTAATAAAGTATTAAATGACCGGGATAATGAGGAAAAAAATAGAGTTCTTTATGTCGCAATGACTCGCGCTAAAGAACGTCTTTTTTTAAGCGGTGGGAAAAAGAAAAAAGATAACGAAGATGAATATTCTTCGGCTGAAATTATAAAATACTGCAACGACAATGATTTTAAAACCGAACAATTCACGGATGAAAGCAAAACGGAATTTGCCGAAGAGAATTTCAGGGAACGCATAAGCAAAGTTATAGATGAAGCAAAAGATTGGGGAAATGAGACGACGGCGGAACAAATTTTAAAGCCGTATTGGGAACGCATTGATTTGCCTGTGTCCGCTTTTTGCCTTTTCAAAAAAGATCCGGAAAGTTTTTGGCGAGTTTATTTATTGGGCGCTAAACAAAATTGTTTACCTAATCAAAATGATTTTGAAATAAAAGAAAAAGAAATGCCGAGCGTTGAAAAAACAGATGCTGATGAGCCGCTTTCGCATGCTGAATTTGGCACGGCAATACACTCGTTTTTGGAAAAAAAACTTGATGATTTGGACACCATGGATTTGGGGGCGGAGACAAACGCCGTGTTTAAGCGCTTTGGCGAGACCGCGAGAAATGCGCAAAAGATGCTTGAGGATTTTGCGAAGTCCGAAATGTATAAAAAAATAAAAAATGCTCAAAAAACTTACAAAGAGGTGCAGTTTTTTTTACGCACCGATTTTGGAACGATTGAAGGTATAATCGATGTTCTGTTTCAAGACAAGGACGGAGCGTGGCATATTGTTGATTATAAAACAGCGTCCGGGGACGATGAGAAAGCCCGCCGAAGTGCTTATGATTTGCAGCTTGAAATTTATGCGGCCGCGGCGGAAAAGATACTAAATATAAAAATTGAAACGACTGCGGTTTATTACCTAGAGAATCAAACTGTCGTTTCGGTCGAGATAAACCGCGGAGATGAAAACTCACTTGAGAAAATTCACAAGCTGCAAAGGGATGTTTTGAATTTTTGCAATTCAAATATTCAAAAACAAATATTATGAAAAAATTGATACTTTATGATTTGGACGGCACGATCGTGGATACAAGACGCGATATAATTGAGGCTGTCAGATTTACTCTCGCGAATTTAAATGCTCCTGAAATGACCGATGAGGAGATAAAAAAATGCGTTGGGACAGGTTTGCATTCCTTGATTCGCCAAGTTCTTAAAACAGATGATGAAAAGCTGCTGGAGCGGGCAGCCAAACTTTACCGTAAATTTTATGAGGCGCATATGCTTGATAATACGGCGCTTTATCCGAGCGTGATAGAAACTCTCGAATATTTTAAAACTAGAACGCAAGCGGTAATTACAAACAAGCCTAATCCTTTTTCCACGCAAATTCTGGACTCGCTTGGCATTTTAAAGTATTTTGCCGGGGTTTTTGCCGGAGATCAGGGATTTGCGTTTAAGCCCGACCCGGCGGCGATAAAATATATGAGGGAAAAAGCGAACGCGGCAAAAGACGAGACGATTTTTATCGGTGACAGCGAGGTCGATATACAGACCGCGGGTAACGCTGATGTTGAAGCGGTGATTGTCGCACATGGATTTGCCCGCGCTGAAACGCTTGAAAAATTAAAACCAAATTATTTGGTAAAAGATTTTCAGGAGTTTTTGGCATTAGCAAAAAAAATGAATTGGTAAATTAAACATAACATTATTTAAAAGGAATAAAAAATGAGTGAAATGGATATAGATATTAAAGATAGCGATGCGACTAAAAAAGGCGGAACGATTTCAGAAGGCGATCTTGTTCTCGTTTGGTTTGATGACGAACGGACTTACATGGTTGATGTAACAAAGGGGAAGCGCGTGGCGATTCATTGCGGAAAACCGCTTGATGTCGAAACATGGATCGGGAAGCCGTTTGGAATAAAAATTAATTGTGATCACGGATTTTGCTATCTTCTCAAACCAACTGTAGAAGATATGATGATGAAAGCATCTCGCGAGAGCGGGATAATTTACCCCAAAGACGCGGCTCTTCTCATAATGAAAGCGGGAATTTTCGCAGGCTCGAAAGTAATGGAAGTGGGAACAGGTTCAGGTTCTCTGACTATGGCACTTGCGCGGGCAGTGTCACCTTCGGGACATGTTTGGACATTTGACAGGCGCGAAGATTTGCCTAAAAATGCCCGCAAAAATATTAGCCGCGCGCGGCTGGACAATTTTGTTACATTTTGCCAACGGCAAGCCGCCGAGCCTTTTTTGGAAAAGGATTTTGACGCGGTGATTTTAGATATTCCGCAGCCATGGGAAGAAGTTGATGTTGTTCGGGCAGCTTTAAAACCCGGCGGACGACTTGTAAGTCTCAATCCGACTTTTAATCAAATTGAAAAAATGGCAGAGGCGCTTCGTGAAAAAGGTTTTATACTTGTTGAAGCGCGCGAATTGTTGGAAAGGGAAATACTTGCTCGCGGCGGAAAAACTCGGCCTGTGCAGAGAATGATTGGACATACGGAGTTTATGCTTTTTGCCGTTCGTCCAGCAGATGAAGTGGCGATTGAAATGTCCAAAAAAGAAGAAAATCAATCGCAACAATTTTGATTATTTTATAAATAATAGTTAAAAAAATGTCTGCCAAATTATTGCTTTTACTTGGTTGACTTCTCAAACTAGTTTGATAGACTTCGCCAGTTAAGATTATAATTATTTTTAACCGAAAGTACCACTACAGGAGAATAAGATGAAAAAAGCAATAAGTTGGACAATGTTGGCCATGTTGTTGGGTGTTTTTGCGCTTAGCGGTTGCGCGTCAAAAACGACTAAAAAAATTGACACGTTGCAGTCTCAGTTAAATGCGGTTACGGATGAAATTGTTCGTTTAGATCAATCGTTGCAAGATACTCGTTCGGCAATCCAATCTTCCTCTTCAACCGTTTCTTCCTATCCGACGGCAGATACAAGCTACGACACGTTTTCGTCTTATGCCGAGGAGTCCGCACCTATTGGTGCAATTTATCGCACGCCGTCAGGATTTGAAATCCCTGCCGTAAACATCCAAAAAGCACTCAAAAAAGCCGGCTATTATCAAGGTGCAATTGATGGCAAGGTCGGACCTGGAACTCGAGATGCAATTCGCGCGTTCCAAAAAGATAATGGAATGACAGCGGATGGAATTTGCGGCCGCCAAACTTGGTCAAAACTCAAGAATTACTTAGACGCGATTAAGTAAGATTTTGTGTTGTAAACTGGGCGGACTTGAAAGAGTCCGCCCTTTTTTATTTCTTCGGCAGATGCTTCTTTTGTTTTATTCCACACCTTGTTACAATCCGTTTATATGAAAAAATTTCTATCTTTTATAACAGTTGTTAGCCTGCTTTTTTCTACAGTATTGTTAGACAGCGTTTATTGTCAAATGCCTCCCAGGGATCTTTCGGTTGCGCTGCCTAAAAATCTTGCCGAACTAAAACGCATACGCATTCTTGTCGAAAGTGAGAAATCTAAAATTCAAATGAGTATTTCTGCGGCTTTTGAGGTTTTTGATGATAAGGGAGGGCTTGTAACACGCGGTTCGAAACTTGACGGCGCTACGGTTAGGCCCGTATCTCAAGGAATGCAGTGGTGGAATAAAATAGTACAAACGAGATTTCTCGTGGTTAGAAGTTTCGACAACGGGATACGCATTGGCTCAAGCGGAGTTTATCGCGATGAAATTTTAATTTATAAGAATGCCGACGGAAAATTGGATGTCGTCAACCGTTTAGGACTGGATGATTATTTGAAAGGAGTTCTTCCTTTCGAGGGAAATCCCGAGTGGACAATAGAAACTTTAAAAGCGCAGGCTGTCGCGTCCAGAACTTTTGCGTTGACTAGAATGATTGACAGGCAGAATAAGGAATACGATGTTACAAGCGGCGTAACAAGCCAAGTTTACGCGGGAAAGCAAATTGAAAATAAAAGAACAACTCAAGCGATAGATGAAACTCGCGGTGAAGTTTTGATGCATGGAAACAAACTTTTTCCCGCGTATTTTCATTCTACCTGCGGAGGCGCAACCGAGGCCGCGGACTCTGTTTGGAATGTCAAAAAGCATCCGTCTCTTACGCGGGTAGAATGTTCATATTGCAGGCGTTCGCCGCATTATCAGTGGGAGGCAACGGTAACTGCCGCAGAGATTAAAGACGCGCTCGCAAAACAAAACACACCTGTTGCCGAGGTTATAGATATTAGAGCTGAAAAGAAAGATAAAGACGGGCGAGCGCATGAAATAATAATTAAAAGCTCATATATAGAGAAGAGAGTTGACGCGGCGGATTTTAGGGTTTGGGTTGACCCGATGCGTATCAAGAGCAACCGGTTTACTAAAATTTTTAAAAATGCTAATGGCGATTTTGTTTTCAAAGGTAAAGGCTGGGGACACGGTGTCGGAATGTGTCAATACGGAATGAAATATCTGGGAGAATTGGGATATAATTACAAGGATATTTTGGAGTATTATTATCCTTCATCAAATGTGGTGAAACTTAAAGAGTTCATGGACTAAATTGTTTTGCAGTTAAAAAAGGAACCTTTGGTAGAATTTGCATGCAACCACTGCAAGCGAGGATTAATGCGTCTTAGCCTTGTCTTGAATATTGCGCCCGTAGCTCAATTGGATAGAGCGTCAGCCTCCGGAGCTGAAGGTTGGCAGTTCGACCCTGCCCGGGCGCGATTGTGCATGTCAGCTAATTCGTAGACAGATTTTGATACTCAGTCATCCTGCACGTTGTTTTTCAATGTCGCAGGATCTAAGCGTTAATTTCCTCTGGATTCCGCGATTCCGCTTCGCTTCACGCGGAATGACAGCAACCGTAAGGTTGCGGTGCTTCCTGTATCGATGCATTGGGCATCGAAGCGGAATGAC